>JAZNCN010000024.1:0-59036 GCA_045587545.1 Candidatus Caccoplasma sp. | reverse complement strand
GTTCTCTGTTGAAATAGTGTCAGTACCAACTGTCCAGCAAGTGAATTTGTAACCAGCGTTAGCTGTTGCTGTAAATGTTGCATCTGCGCCCTCTTCTACCTCTGCTGCACTAACTGTTGCCGATCCCATTGTAGCGTCTGCAACTACCGCAGATACTGCATATGTTGGAGTTACAGGTATCAACTCAAAGTTTGCAGTTAACTCTGTTGCTGCAGAAATTGTAGTAGTGTATGGGTTCTCTGTTGAGATAGTGTCAGTTCCTACTGTCCAGCAAGTGAATTTGTATCCAGCGTTTGCAGTTGCTGTAAATGTTGCCTCTGCTCCCTCTTCTACCTCTGCTGCACTAACTGTTGCTGATCCCATTGTAGCGTCTGCTGATACTGCAGATACTGCAAATGTTGGAGTTACAGGTATCAACTCAAAGTTAGCAACAATTGTTGTATCTGATGCTGGAGTTATTGTGAAAGGATTCTCCTCACTTAATGTGTTTGTTCCTGAAGTCCAATTTACAAACTCATAACCCTCGTTTGCAGTAGCTGTAAGAGTTACTGTTTGTCCCTCTTCAACTGTTGAAGTTTCAGGAGATACTGTTCCCTTTGCTCCGTCAGAAGAAACTGCTGTTACAGTAAATGTTACAACTGCAGGTGCCACCGGTTCCAATACCCATGTAGCGGCAGCGCCAATAGCAGCATCGCCAAATAGGTAATAACCACTTCCAGCAGATACATACTCATTCTTAACATAGTACCAAGCATTACTTTTATTGGTGTTAAGCACCTGCATATAATAGCCTGATGTTCCGTTTTCAGGGAACTTGAATTCTGATGATTGAGAAGATAATGCGTCAACATTCCATGCTTGTGCATAGATATAGTAACCACTCTTTGTTTTTAACTTGTAGTTTTCTCCGCTCTCCTCAAATATAAAGATTTGATCTTCATTATCTTCATCATATGCTTTTGTTCCTACACCACCATAAGCACCACCTGTGTGGGCATCATGATTAAGTGCTGTTAAATATTGATTTGCAGATATATCTTTAATACGATACTCTTTACCAGTTGCTATTGTTATAACTTCTTTGAAGTTTGCAACAAATGCTGTCTCGGCAGTTATTGTAGCAGTGTAAGGATTCTCTGTTGAAACAACACTTCCTGCTACTGTCCAGTTTTCAAAGCGATAACCTTCTTTAGCAGTTGCTGTTAATGTTACTGTAGAACCTTCAAATACTGATTCTGCCGAAGCCTCTACACTACCAAAAGTATCATTGTTTGATGCTACGCTTACGCTATATGTTGGTAGTGCTTCAAAGTTTGCAACAAAGTTTGTTGCGGCTGTGATTATTGGTTTGTATGGGTTTTCAGTTGAAACCTCTGTTCCTTCAACTGTCCAATTTACAAATTTGTAACCTTCATTAGCAGTTGCTGTCAAGGTTGCAGGGCGTCCATCTCTTACAGATGTTGATTCTGCTGTTGCAGCACCCATTGTATCATCATTTGAAGATACAGAGATTGTGAAAATCTCTCCTTCAAGTTCTACCTCCTCAACAATAATTGTTACATCGTGCAATGATCCTGCATAACCAATATAACCTGTTCCGTGTGTTCCACACATTGGAGTCTCTTCGCTCCAACTTGCAGGGCAATCAACACCATCAGAGATAATACGCATAACAGATTTTCCTGCTTGTGCATCATCTGGAACATAAATTGTTACAGATCCTTGATCTTGATTTCCCCCAACACGACCTTCTGCACCATAAGCAGCAACAACATCTTCAAAATCTCCATCTCTGTCCCAGTCAAATCCGAACCATACGTTCTTTGACCAAGCTCCATTAGTAAATGTGATTTCGATTGTTCCTCCTTGACCTACAGTAAATTGTTTACTTGAAGTCAAATCGTTAAATGTTGTTGAAGTTGCTGACAAACTCAATACTTCAGACCCCTCATAGGTTGCAGTAAGTCCTTGTATTGAATGAGAATGAACATTGTCCAAATTTGATACGGCACAACTTTCATTCATTCTCTTGGTAACTGAACAATAACCCGTTGGTAATTGATCAGCAGCAACTTGAGCAAAAACATTTTGCCCGGGGATAAGTGCTATTACAGCAAATAATAATCCCCAAAAGTAACTTTTCTTCATACCTTTTTGAATTTAGTTAATAAAAATGTTAATTAAAATAGTTATAATATATTATTTTTCAATATTTTACAATACGCAACCTGCCGTTAATACACTATTAACGACAATTTAGCATCTTCAAATTTAATTTATTATTTTCAAATTTTATACTTTTCCCTTAAAATTTTTATCTATTAGCAAGATTTTTAACAGATTCTCTTCTTCCCCTGAGAAGTGTTTTTTCATAACACAAAAAAGTTATATAATACTAATGCGTAAAATAACCCCTCCCTACCAGATAGGATTTAGATGAGGGAACAAAAAAAGGAGGGTTACCCATTTGGATAGCCCTCCTACTCTATTTTGTGTATTGTCAGCCCCTAACAACTAAAGGCTAACAACTAAAAACTTATTTTACTCTTCTGTCTCTGCAACAATCTTTTCAAAGTCCTCACGAGAACCTACTATCAATTTGTTGAATTGACGTTGTCCTGTTCCGGCAGGTATCAAGTGTCCGCAAATTACATTCTCTTTCATACCTTCCAACTTGTCAACTTTTCCGTTAATTGCCGCCTCGTTCAACACTTTTGTTGTCTCCTGGAACGATGCTGCCGACATAAAGCTGCTTGTTTGTAGTGCCGCACGTGTGATTCCTTGCAAGTTTTGTTCAGATGTTGCAGGTACTGCATCACGTACTTCAACAGGTTTAAGGTCACGACGTATCAACAAAGAGTTCTCCTCTCTAAGTTTACGTGCGGTCACTATCTGACCGGGACGTAAGTTTTGAGAGTCGCCTGCATCGGTAACAACTTTTTTACCCCAGATACGATCATTCTCTTCCATAAACTCAAGTTTGTCAACTATTTGTTGCTCAAGGAAGCGAGTATCTCCCGGATCAACGATTGTTACTTTGCGCATCATCTGACGAACGATTACTTCAAAGTGTTTGTCGTTAATTTTCACACCTTGTAAGCGATATACGTCTTGCACCTCGTTTACGATATACTCCTGTACTGCTGTGGGTCCTTTAATTGCCAAGATGTCGGCTGGTGTTATTGAGCCGTCTGACAATGGTGTTCCTGCTCGTACATAGTCGTTCTCTTGTACAAGTATTTGTTTTGACAACGATACAAGATATTTCTTCTCTTCGCCTGTTTTTGAGGTGATGATAATCTCACGGTTACCACGTTTGATTTTGCCCAATTTAACCTCTCCGTCAATCTCTGCTACTACTGCGGGATTAGATGGGTTACGAGCCTCAAACAACTCGGTTACACGAGGAAGACCTCCGGTGATATCACCGGCTTTACCTACGGCGCGGGGTATCTTAACCAAAATATCTCCTGCTTTAATATCTTGTCCCTCTTCAACCATGATGTGTGCTCCTAATGGTAATGAGTAACTACGCTCTGTTGTACCGTCAGCCCCTACAATTAATGCTGATGGTATGCGAGTGTGATCTTTTGATTCAGTGATTATCTTCTCACTAAATCCTGTTTGCTCATCGCTCTCAAGTTTGTAGTTAACTCCCTCTATTACATTCTCAAATTTAAGCTTACCTGTTGCCTCACTTATGATTACTGCATTGAAGGGATCCCACTCACAGATTACATCGCCTTTCTTAACGGTTGCTCCATCGTTAAAGTACAATTTTGAGCCGTAAGGTATGTTGGTTGAGGTCAAGACTATCTTAGTGTGAGGATCTACTATACGCATCTCTGCCAAACGTCCTACAACCACCATTATATCTTTCCCTGCTTCATCTTTTGCATCAACTGTACGCAACTCGTCAATTTCAAGGATACCATCATAACGAGACATTACATTTGATACTGTCTCAATGTTTGATGCAATACCTCCGACGTGGAATGTACGAAGTGTCAACTGTGTACCAGGCTCACCAATTGATTGTGCCGCAATAATACCAACTGCCTCTCCTTTTTGTACCAATCTACCTGTTGCAAGGTTACGTCCGTAACATTTTGCACAAACTCCTTTTTTAGATTCACAAGTTAATACTGAACGTATCTCTACGCGCTCAATTGGAGAATCCTCAATGCGTTGTGCTATCTCCTCGGTTATCTCTTGTCCTGCTTCTACTATTATCTCACCGGTTATTGGGTGTTGTACATCGTGTACCGATACACGACCCAAGATGCGCTCATATAGTGTTGCTACAGTCTCTTTATTGTTTTTCAACTCAGTGCATACCAATCCGCGAAGTGTTCCACAATCCTCCTCGTGAATTATCACATCATGCGCAACGTCAACAAGACGACGAGTCAAGTATCCTGCATCAGCTGTTTTCAACGCGGTATCTGCCAAACCTTTACGAGCTCCGTGTGTTGAGATAAAGTACTCCAACACTGACAATCCCTCTTTAAAGTTCGCAAGAATTGGGTTTTCAATAATTTGTCCACCCTCTGCTCCTGATTTTTGAGGTTTCGCCATCAAACCACGCATACCTGACAACTGACAAATCTGCTCTTTAGAACCACGGGCTCCTGAGTCAAGCATCATAAATACTGAGTTAAATCCTTGCTTGTCGTTTGTTAATTGTTTCAACAAGATTGCTGATAACTCGGTATTTACCCTTGTCCAAGCATCAATGATACGGTTGTAACGCTCGTTGTATGTGGTGAATCCCATATTATAGTCGGCTACGATTTGCTCTACTTTCTCGTAACCTTCTTGAATCATCTTCTCTTTCTCCTCAGGTATGATTACATCGGCAAGGTTGAATGACAATCCTCCCTTGAACGCCATGCGATAACCAAGGTTCTTAATATCATCAAGGAATTGTGCTGCACGAACCATTCCGCATACTTTAATTACACGGCTGATGATATCGCGAAGTGATTTTTTCTTGAATATCTCATTTATGTATCCTACTTCTTCGGGAACATATTGATTTACAAGTACACGTCCAACAGATGTCTCTCGCATTACCTCTACAATATTTCCGTTCTCATCAAGGTCTTTTACTAATACCTTAACGTGTGCATGAAGTGTTACTTTGCCTTCGTTGTATGCAATCTCGGCCTCTTCTGGTCCGTAGAATGTTAAGCCCTCTCCCTTGTCGCCTTTACGCATTTTGGTAATATAGTACAATCCCAAAACCATATCTTGTGAAGGAACTGTGATAGGCGCTCCGTTTGCAGGGTTCAAAATGTTGTGCGAACCTAACATCAATATTTGGGCCTCCAAGATTGCTTCGTTACCTAATGGTAGGTGAACCGCCATTTGGTCACCGTCAAAGTCGGCATTGAACGCGGTACATGCCAATGGGTGCAACTGTATTGCTTTACCCTCAATCATGCGAGGTTGGAATGCCTGGATACCCAAACGGTGAAGTGTTGGGGCACGGTTTAGGAGCACGGGGTGTCCTTTCATCACGTGCTCAAGAATGTCCCATACAACGGGCTCTTTGCGGTCAATAATCTTTTTGGCAGATTTAACCGTTTTTACAATTCCGCGCTCAATAAGTTTGCGGATTACAAATGGTTTGTACAACTCTGCCGCCATATCTTTGGGAAGACCGCACTCGTGCATCTTCAATTCAGGTCCTACAACAATTACCGAACGTGCTGAGTAATCGACACGTTTTCCAAGTAAGTTCTGACGGAAGCGTCCTTGTTTTCCTTTCAAACTGTCTGACAAAGATTTCAAGGGACGGTTTGCCTCTGTTTTGAATGCACTTGCTTTGCGAGAGTTATCAAGCAATGAATCGACTGCCTCTTGCAACATACGTTTTTCGTTACGCAAGATTACATCGGGTGCT
The DNA here is from genome assembly GCA_045587545.1 of Candidatus Caccoplasma sp. GTDB lineage: Bacteria > Bacteroidota > Bacteroidia > Bacteroidales > G3-4614 > Caccoplasma_A. Next base: position 53,128 of record JAZNCN010000024.1, on the reverse strand, counting down.
TTTATCTCTATTAATCGTTTCAAACGATTGTTACGTATAATTACGCGACGATATAGGTCGTTAAGGTCTGATGTTGCAAAGCGACCTCCATCTAATGGTACCAATGGACGCAATTCTGGTGGTATAACCGGAATTACATTCAATATCATCCACTCGGGTTTGTTTATCTCACGAGATGAACGGAACGACTCTACTACTTGCAAACGTTTTAATGCTTCGGTTTTACGTTGTTGTGAGCCATCGGTGCTTGCACGGTGACGCAACTCGTATGATAGAGAGTCTAAGTCTAAACGTACCAATAAATCATAAACGGCCTCTGCTCCCATCTTAGCTATGAACTTATCAGGGTCAGTGTCTTCAAGATATTGGTTATCCTGTGGTAATGTCTCCAATACTGCAAGATACTCCTCTTCTGATAGTAAATCGTATGTTGCCAATACATCAGATTTCACACCTGGTTGTATAACCACATATTTTTCATAATAAATAATGGCGTCCAACTTTTTAGTGGGTAATCCTAATAAGTAACCTATTTTATTGGGCAACGAACGGAAATACCAAATGTGTGCTACAGGCACTACCAACTGTATGTGTCCTGTACGCTCACGACGTACTTTTTTCTCGGTAACCTCTACACCACAATGGTCGCAGACTATACCGCGATAGCGAATACGTTTGTACTTTCCGCAAAAACATTCGTAATCCTTTACGGGACCGAATATTCTCTCACAGAACAATCCGTCACGCTCAGGCTTATATGTGCGGTAGTTAATTGTTTCGGGTTTTAAGACCTCACCTCGAGAGTTTATTCTTATCTCCTCGGGCGATGCTAATCCGATTGTAATTTTCGAGAAATTACTTTTTACCTTGCTATCTTTTTTATATGCCATATTTTTGTTTATATACAGATTTGGTAATTAATTGGCGAGAGTGCGGCGTGCCTCGCAGCACTCCTGCCAGATAAATTATTCGGGCGATTAGTCTAATTTTATGCTTAATCCTAATCCTCTCAACTCGTGAAGCAATACATTAAGCGACTCCGGTATGCCCGGTGTTGGCATCTTCTCGCCTTTTACAATTGCCTCGTAAGCTTTTGAACGGCCTACTACATCATCACTCTTTATTGTAAGTATCTCTTGTAGTATGTGTGACGCTCCAAATGCTTCAAGTGCCCAAACCTCCATCTCTCCGAAACGTTGTCCTCCGAATTGAGCTTTACCTCCAAGAGGTTGTTGTGTAATCAAAGAGTAAGGACCTATTGAACGCGCGTGCATCTTATCTTCAACCATGTGTCCAAGTTTCAACATGTAGATTACTCCTACAGTTGCCGGTTGGTCAAAACGCTCGCCTGTATGTCCGTCGTATAAGTAAGTCTTTCCGTAACGGGGAACTCCTGCTTTATCAGTCCACTCGTTAAGATCATCAAGACTTGCTCCATCAAAGATAGGTGTTGCAAACTTCTCTCCCAACTCACGGCCTGCCCAACCTAATACGGTCTCAAATATCTGACCCAAGTTCATACGTGAAGGCACACCTAGGGGATTCAACACTATATCAACTGGTGTTCCATCTTCCAAGAAAGGCATATCTTCTTGACGTACTACGCGCGATACAATACCTTTGTTTCCGTGGCGTCCTGCCATCTTATCACCGACACCGATTTTACGTTTCTTGGCGATATATACTTTTGCCATCTTCATTATTCCTGAAGGTAACTCATCACCAATTGACATATCAGCTTTCTTACGACGCAACTCTGCATCTATCTCTTTTGATTTCTTCAGATAGTTGATGATTGTTGCACGTATCATATCGTTCTTCTCGTTATCGGTAGTCCACTTGCTTACTTGAACTAATGAGTAATCTAACTCAGCCAAGGCCTTTTGTGAGAATTTTGCACCTTTTGGTATTATCTCTATTCCTAAGAAGTCTTTTACCCCTTGTGATGTCTTGCCTTTTGTTAAGGTATTCAACTTGTCAATTAGAATTGTTTTTAATTCTGCTTGACGTGCTGCATACTCCTCTTCTAATGGAGCCAACTCACTCTCAAGTTTTTTACCTTTTTTCTTCTCTGCTTTAGAGAATAGGTTTGTTCCTATTACCACACCTTTCAAAGATGGTGATGCTTTCAATGATGCATCTTTAACATCGCCTGCTTTGTCTCCGAAAATGGCACGCAACAATTTTTCTTCCGGTGAAGGATCTGATTCTCCCTTAGGAGTAATCTTACCTATCATGATATCACCGGGTGCAACATGCGCTCCTATACGGATTATACCACGCTCGTCAAGATCTTTTGTTGCCTCTTCGCTTACGTTAGGAATATCTGAAGTCAACTCCTCCATTCCACGTTTTGTTTCGCGAACTTCAAGAGTGTATTCATCAACGTGTACCGAAGTTAGTATATCTTCACGTACGATACGCTCGTTAAGAACGATAGCGTCCTCGTAGTTGTAACCTTTCCAAGGCATGAATGCCACTTTCAAGTTACGACCTAATGCCAACTCGCCATTCTCTGTTGAATATCCCTCTGTAAGGATATCTCCTTCTGATACTCTTTGCCCTTTTTTACAAATTGGACGAAGGTCAATTGTTGTACTTTGGTTAGTTTTGCGGAATTTAGGTATGTTGTACTCCTTAACTGAAGACTCAAAGCTTACAAATTCTTCTTCTGGTGTACGATCGTAATTGATGCGAATTGTTGTTGCATCAACATACTCTATAACACCACTACCCTCAGCTGTGATTTGTGTTCGAGAGTCGCGTATTAATTGTCCCTCCAATCCTGTTCCTACAATAGGAGCTTCACTACGAAGCAAAGGTACTGCCTGACGCATCATGTTAGATCCCATCAACGCACGGTTAGCATCATCGTGCTCAAGGAAAGGAATCAATGATGCTGCAATAGAAGCGATTTGTGTGGGCGATACGTCCATCAAAGCAACCTCTCCTGGAGCAACTACAGGGAAATCTGCATTCAAACGTGATTTAACACGTGTGCGAATAAATGTTCCATCGTCGTTCAACGGAGCATTTCCTTGTGCTATTATTTGGTTCTCCTCTACCTCAGCTGTAAGGTATGTAATTCCATTGGGTGATAAATCAACTTTTCCGTTTGAAACCTTACGATATGGAGTCTCAATGAAACCTAAATCGTTAATCTTTGCATATACACAAAGTGATGATATCAAACCGATGTTTGGACCCTCCGGTGTTTCAATTGGACATAGACGTCCATAGTGAGTATAGTGTACGTCACGTACCTCAAATCCTGCACGTTCACGAGAAAGTCCACCGGGACCTAACGCCGACATACGACGTTTGTGAGTTATCTCTGCCAATGGGTTTGTTTGATCCATGAACTGAGACAATGCATTGGTACCGAAGAATGTATTTATCACCGATGATATTGTTTTGGCATTTATCAACTCGACAGGTGTAAACACCTCGTTATCACGAACATTCATACGGTCGCGTATTGTGCGAGCCATACGTGCCAATCCAATACCAAATTGATTATATAATTGTTCACCTACTGTACGTACACGACGATTGCTCAAGTGGTCAATATCGTCAACATCAGCATGCGAATTAATTAGTTCAATAAGATATTTTATAATCTCAACTATATCCTCTTTTGTCAAGACTTTAATATCGGGTGATGTTGATAAATTCAACTTCTTGTTTAGACGGTAACGTCCAACCTCTCCCAAATCATAACGTTTATCAGAGAAGAACAAGTTATTGATTACCTCTCGAGCACTTGCATCGTCAACAGGATCAGCACTGCGTAATAGACGATATATGTGTGTAACTGCCTCTTTCTCCGAGTTACTTGAGTCTTTTTTAAGAGTGTTATAGATAATTGCATAATCAGAAGTTGTTTGATCGTCTTTATGCAATAGGATTGAGGGTGTTCCAGACTCTAAAATCATGTCAATGTGAGACTCCTCAAGTATTGTCTCACGCTCAACCACAAATTGATAACGCTCAATTGATACAACTTCACCGGTATCCTCATCAACATAGTCCTCATAACTTGTTTTTAGGATAGCCGCTGCTAAACGACGTCCGACTGCCTTCTTTAGATTAGTTTTTGTAACCTTAATCTCTTCAGCTAATCCGAAGATGTCCAAAATATCTTTGTCGCTGTCAAAACCGATGGCACGAAGAAGTGTTGTTACCGGTAACTTCTTCTTACGATCGATATAAGCGTACATTACATTATTAATGTCTGTTGCGAACTCAATCCAAGAACCTTTGAACGGAATGATTCTCGCAGAGTATAATTTTTTTCCGTTAGTGTGTAAACTTTGACCAAAGAACACACCTGGAGAACGGTGCAATTGAGATACTACTACACGCTCTGCACCATTTATGATGAAGGTTCCCTTCTCCGTCATATAGGGGATAGGACCTAAATATACGTCTTGTATCTTGGTCTCAAACTCTTCGTGTTCCGGATCGGTACAATATAGTTTGAGTTTTGCCTTTAAAGGTACACTATAAGTTAAACCTCTTTCGAGACATTCGTCAATTGTATATCGGGGTGGATCAATGTAATAATCTAAAAACTCCAATATAAAGTTATTGCGAGTATCTGTAATAGGAAAGTTCTCTGCAAATACTTTATACAATCCCTCATTTTTACGTTTTTCAGGGGGAGTGTCTAATTGGAGAAAATCTTGGAAAGATTTTAATTGTACTTCCAAAAAATCGGGATAAGATAGAGGATTTTTAATGGAAGCAAAATTTATTCGCTGTTTTTCGTTAGAAGCCATTGTACGCAATTAATTAATTGAATTTGCGAAGTGTCTAAACTTTTTTTTGAAAGTCCCTCATTCAAAGGACGTCTCACATCTCTTATGTGCTGAAAATCAGAGACTTTAAACCACTTCTTAATTTAATGCACAAAAAGGTAAAGAGTCCTCATCAGAGGAGGTCTCTTTACCATAAGCCTGAAAACAGGAAGTATTATTTAAGTTCAACTTCTGCTCCTGCCTCTTCAAGTTGTTTTTTCAAACCTTCTGCGTCTGCTTTAGCAAGACCCTCTTTGATTACGCTGGGAGCGCCATCAACCATCTCTTTAGCCTCTTTCAAGCCAAGACCTGTAAGTTCTTTAACTGCTTTAACAACTGCAAGTTTGTTTGCTCCAGCTGCTTTAAGTACTACGTCGAATGAAGATTTCTCTTCAGCTGCCTCAGCTGCTGCTGCAGGTCCGGCTGCTACTGCTACTGCTGCTGCAGCAGGCTCAATTCCGTACTCGTCTTTCAAAATTTGTTTAAGCTCACTTACCTCTTTAACGGTCAAGTTTACTAATTGTTCTGCAAAAGCTTTAATGTCTGCCATTTTAGTTATAATTTAATAATGTTTTACAATTTAATTTTTGATTATTTTTTCTCAAGAGTATCCAATACTCCGTGTATGGTGTTTGCACCTGATTCAAGCGCTGAAATAACTCCTTGTACAGGACCTTCCAACATTGCGATAACGTCTGCGATAAGTTCGTTTTTGCTCTTAACTGCAATAAGTGCTTCAAGTTGTGTATCATCGTAGAATGATTCCTCTACGTATGCTGCTTTATAACGTACTTTATCGTTTTTCTTTGTAAACTCTTTAATAAGTTTAGCAGGAGCGTTACCTGTGTTTGAAAGCATCAAAGCGGTTGAACCTTTCAATGCTGAATATAGGGGTGAGTAATCTCCCTCAAGAGTCTCAAGAGCCTTTCTCAACAAAGTATTCTTAACAACCATTAATTTGATCTCCTTACCAAAGCACGCACGACGCAATTCGCTTGTAGCCTCTGCATCGAGAGATGTGGTATCGGCAAGGTAGAAGTGGTTATACTCTTTAAGAGTAGCACCAATCTTTTCAATTATAATGCCTTTATCTTCCTTTTTCATAGTGCTTCAGTTTTATTAAATCTCATCAACAGTTTTGGGATCGATTTTGATACCGGGGCTCATTGTTGTAGAAAGGAATACGCTCTTAACATATGTTCCTTTTGCTGCAGAAGGTTTAAGTTTGATGATTGTAGCCATAAACTCTTTTACGTTCTCTGCTATTTTTGAAGGCTCAAACGAAATTTTACCTACTGAAGTGTGTACGATACCACCTTTATCAACCTTGAAGTCGATTTTACCTTGTTTTACCTCTTTAACTGCTTTACCAATCTCGTTGGTAACTGTTCCACTCTTTGGGTTAGGCATAAGTCCACGAGGACCTAATACGCGACCTAGAGCTCCAAGTTTACCCATTATAGCGGGCATTGTTATAATAACGTCAATATCAGTCCAACCACCTTTGATCTTCTCGATATATTCGTCTAATCCTACATAATCTGCTCCGGCAGCCTTAGCGTCTGCTTCTTGATCAGGGGTGCATAGCGCCAACACTCGTACTTGTTTACCTGTACCATTGGGTAGAGATACAACACCTCTTACCATTTGGTTAGCTTTACGAGGGTCAACTCCTAAACGCACGTCAATATCAACTGATGCATCGAATTTTGTGAAAGTTATCTCTTTCAACAACTCTGCAGCTTCTTTGAGTGAGTACATCTTCCCTGCTTCAATTTTTTCAGAGGCAATTTTTTGATTTTTTGTCAATTTACTCATTTCAATTGAAGTTTATTAGTTATTAACCGGGAATTCTCCTGTTACGGTGATACCCATACTTCTAGCTGTGCCTGCAACCATAGTCATAGCTGATTCAAGTGAAAAACAGTTTAAGTCAACCATTTTATCTTGTGCAATAACTTTGACTTGTTCCCAAGTGATTGAAGCAATTTTTTTACGGTTAGGCTCTGCAGATCCTGATTTAGCTTTTGCAGCCTCAAGCAATTGAATTGCTACAGGAGGAGTCTTAACAATAAAATCAAAAGTTTTGTCCGCATAGTATGTAATAACTACGGGAAGTACTTTTCCTGCTCTGTCTTGAGTGCGGGCATTGAATTGCTTGCAAAACTCCATAATGTTGATACCCTTAGAACCCAAAGCGGGACCTACTGGGGGAGAGGGGTTTGCTGCACCACCTTTAATTTGCAATTTAATTTGTCCAGCAATTTCTTTAGCCATTTTTCTCTTATTAAATTAGATTGTTAAATCATCGGAGATCCACGTTCGTAACCACGCAATTACTCCTTTTCTACTTGCATAAAGTTAAGTTCCAACGGTGTTTTACGTCCGAATATCTTAACCATTACTTTGAGTTTTCTCTTCTCGTTGTTTACATCTTCAATAATTCCGCTAAAACCACTGAAAGGACCAAATGTAACTTTTACATTTTCACCTACAGTATAAGGAATCATTGGTTCATCTGTCTCTTGATGTTCATCAACTGATCCTAACATACGATTTACCTCAGCAGGGCGAAGAGGGTCGGGATTTATACCACCACCCAAAAAGCCTATGACGTTTGTTGTATTGCGAAGTATGTGTGGAACTTCGCCTACCAAACGAGCCTCAACAAATACATAACCCGGATAGAGATTACGCTCTTTGGTAACTCTTTTACCATTTCTCACTGAATAAATTTTTTCGGTAGGAATCAAGACTTGGAATACATTTTTGCCGAGATCGGTTTTAGCAATCTCAGCATCAAGATACTCTTTGACTTTAAGCTCCTTACCGCTGATGGCACGCAAAACGAACCACCCTCTTTTGGGCGCTTTTTTTTCTGTCTCAGACATAGTCTCTACCTTTTAGTAAATTAATTGGTAAACGAATTTTAGAACGTTTTCAAAGCACTGATCCATCGCAAATACGACTAACGCAATTATGAGGGAAGCAGTCATAACTACAACAGCGCTATTGCTCAACTCAGACTTAGTTGGCCAAGATACCTTATGAATTAATTCGTCATAAGAATCTTTTATATTAGCAAATATCTTTTTCATTTTCGTAGAATTTAGCACGGGACGAGAGGCTCGAACTCCCGACACCTGGTTTTGGAGACCAGTGCTCTACCAACTGAGCTAGACCCGTAAATTCAGCCGACCTATCTCTAAGTCGGCTGAGGTTTTATTTTTAGTTCTTATTAGTCGATAATCTCAGTGATTTGACCTGAACCTACTGTACGACCACCCTCGCGGATTGCGAAACGAAGACCCTCGCTACATGCAACAGGAGCGATAAGTTTTACTTGGATTGATACGTGGTCACCAGGCATTACCATCTCAGTTCCCTCAGGAAGAGTAATCTCTCCTGTTACGTCCAATGTACGGATGTAGGATTGAGGACGGTAGTTGTTGTGGAAGGGAGTGTGACGTCCACCCTCTTTCTCAGTAAGAACGTAGATTTGAGCTTTGAACTCAGAGTGAGGTTTAACTTGTCCTGGGTGACAGATAACCATACCACGTTTGATTTCGTTTTTGTCAATACCACGAAGCAATAGACCTACGTTGTCACCAGCCTCTCCTTGGCTAAGAAGTTTACGGAACATCTCAACACCAGTTACAACTGATTTTTTACCCTCTGCTCCTAGACCGATGATTTGAACCTCATCACCAACTTTGATAACACCAGTTTCAACACGACCTGTAGCAACTGTTCCACGACCTGTAATTGAGAATACGTCCTCAACAGGCATCAAGAAAGGTTTGTCGATATCACGTGGAGGAAGTGGAATCCACTCGTCAACTGCAGCCATAAGCTCCATAACTTTTTGCTCCCACTCAGCCTCTCCGTTCAATGCTCCAAGAGCTGAACCGCGAATGATAGGAGTATTATCTCCATCATACTCGTAAGAAGAAAGAAGATCTCTCATCTCCATCTCAACAAGTTCCAAAATCTCCTCATCGTCAACCATATCACATTTGTTCAAGAAAACAACGATACGGGGAACGTTTACTTGGCGAGCCAATAGAATGTGCTCACGAGTTTGAGGCATAGGACCATCTGTTGCAGCACAAACGATGATAGCACCGTCCATTTGAGCAGCACCAGTTACCATGTTCTTAACGTAGTCAGCGTGTCCAGGACAGTCAACGTGTGCGTAGTGACGGTTCTCTGTTTCGTACTCTACGTGAGAAGTATTAATTGTAATACCACGCTCTTTTTCCTCTGGAGCGTTGTCAATTTGGTCGAATGATTTCAACTCTGAAAGACCTGCTTTTGCCAATACTGTAGTAATAGCTGCGGTCAAAGTGGTTTTACCGTGGTCAACGTGACCGATAGTACCAATATTTACGTGCGGCTTCGTACGTTTAAATTCTTCTTTAGCCATAATAGTTTATTTTTATTTTTTTTTAAAATGATTAGCTTATCTAATTTTGTGCGCCAGCTGTATTCTCAGAGAGAGCCGATGACGGGATTTGAACCCGTGACCTCTTCCTTACCAAGGAAGTGCTCTACCCCTGAGCTACATAGGCGGTTTTGAGCGGGAAACGGGGCTCAAACCCGCGACCCTCAGCTTGGAAGGCTGGTGCTCTATCAACTGAGCTATTCCCGCAAATGTTGTGGGCGAAGATGGATTCGAACCACCGAAGTCGTAAGACAGCAGATTTACAGTCTGCCCCATTTGGCCACTCTGGTATTCGCCCTTTATTGAGGCGGCATAATTCAGTGCTTCACACCGCCCTAATTATCAGTTTCAGTTTTGTTCCTTGATTTGAAGAGTTACTTCGCCAGCGCACCAAGGTTTCAAAACCGAGTGCAAATTTAAATCGTTTTTTTTAAATAGAAAAATTTTTCAAGCATTTTTTTACTTGCCCGATGTTTTTTCTTTTCTTCTTTGAAGTTGTTTGATTAGCGCATCTATCACATTATCAACGGCTTCCTCAAATGTATTAGCAATTTTTTGAGAATAAATATCGTCAGATTTAGGTACTAAAATTTTTATAGAGGCCTCCTTATTTAGCGCTGTTTCGGGTTTTACCACTCTTAAAATCACCTCTGCCGAAGTTATTTCGTCACAATATTTTTCAAGTTTGTTTACTTTTTTCTCAATAAATGATTGTAATTGCGATGTTGCATCGAAATGTACTGATTGAATTTTAATCTCCATATAAACCTCCTTTTTTTATTGCCCTTGGGTGGGCTTGGTTATAATTATGTTTAAGTTCTTCAAACGTTATATGAGTATATACCTGTGTTGAATTTAGAGAGGCATGCCCCAATAACTCTTTTACACTATCCAAATCGGCTCCATTATTAAGCATAACAGACGCAAATGTATGACGCAAAACATGAGGGCTGAGTTTTTTACGAGTTGAAACCCTGCACAACTCTCTCTTTACTATTCTGTAAACCAATACAGGATATAAAGGTTCGCCATCTTTTTTCACAAACAATCTTTCTGTTCCTGAGCCAACTTCCTTTTCTCTATAGTCAAGGTACCGCCTGATCTCTTCTCGCAACTCATTCCCAAAAGGTATTACCCTTTGCTTGTTTCGTTTACCTGTAACCTTTAATGTATTTGCAAAAAAATCCACATCTTTATCACGCAAAGTTATCAATTCGTCTCTTCGCATGCCTGTTTGATACAGAACAGATATTATTAATTTGTCGCGAACTCCCTCAAATGTACCACTCTCTTCAATCTCTTCGTCAAGCAAGATATCCATTTCTGCCTCCTTTACAAAATCGGGGAGAGTTTTACCATCTTTCGGTTTAGTTACCATCTCCGCAGGCGAAGCAGCAACAACCTTCTCTTTTATCAAAAAACGAAAGAGAGTTCTCAAAGCAGACAACTTACGCCCCACCGAGCGAGCAGACACCCCCTGCTCCATCAATACCACCACATAATTACGAATTATATCTGTATCAACATTTGCATAATCAACACCCCCAACCTCCGCTTTGAGATAAGACTCAAAATGAGACAAATCGTTTTTATACGACAATACGGTATGAGAAGAGTAATTCTTCTCATACCGTATGTATTTTAAAAACTTCTGTAGCATTGCAGCCTCCTTTGTGTGGTATGGCTACAAATTTAATACAAAAAAGTAATTCTACAAGAAAAAAAGTAAAATTTACTCCTCTACTTGTTGCAATTTTTGAACATAAACCGCACGCATCATTTTTTTACGGTTTGCCACAGATGGTTTCTCAAAAGCTTGACGAGCACGGAGTTCTTTTACAATTCCTGTTTTCTCGTATTTTCTTTTGAATTTTTTTAGCGCTCTTTCAATGTTGTCGCCTTCTTTAACAGGTACTATTATCATAATTATTTTATTTATTTAGATTTTCACGAAAATTGCGGTGCAAAGTTACATAACTTTTGCGACTTACAAAATCTTTTCAATATTTTTTTCGCACTTTATTAAAATAATAGCTCATTTTTAAGCAATATTTACTCTAAAATGCAATTACACTAAGTATTGTTTTGTTATTTTTGTAGAGTCTCAAATATATTTTTTGTATCTTCGCAAAACATATACTTCTTAGTATATTATAATTAATGTATAATAAAAACAGATTCAATATGTGTAAAAATGCTGTTAATTCTCGATTGAATGAGATACGTTCTCTTATGAAAAAAGAGGGTATCAACGTATATATGATTCCCAACTTTGACCCTCACTTAAGCGAATATCCTCCGGAAAGATGGAATACCCGCAAATGGGTTACCGGCTTTACCGGTTCTGCAGGTTGTGCCGTTATATCTCTTGACGATGCTGCATTATGGAGCGATTCAAGATATTTTATTCAAGCAGAGAAAGAACTTGAAGGAACAGACTATAAATTCTTCAAAGATGGTCTTCCCGACTCTATCCCTGTTATGGAGTGGGTATGCGAACAAGCAGGAGAGAATGGAGTTGTTGCCGCCGACGATACTGCCTTCTCTTTCAATGAAGGCGTAAAAATGATAGAAACATTTGGCAAAAGAGGCATTAAATCAAGATTTAACTTTAACCCCATAGACAAATTATGGAGAGATAGACCTTCAATCCCCGAAAGCAAAGTTATGGTTTACCAAACCGAATATGCAGGAGAGGATTTCAGTAGCAAATATCAGCAAATTATAGAAAAAGCTCAGCAGAGAGGAGCCAATGCCGTTTTATTAAGTGCTTTGGACGATATTGCGTGGGCATTCAACTTAAGAGGAGAAGATGTAAAATTCAACCCGATGGTTGTAGCTTATGGATTTTTGAGCAAAGATAAAAAAATTATTTTCATAGAGTCAAACAAATTGACCCCAGATGCTTTAGACTATTTCAGATCTAATGGCATAGAGGTTATGAAGTACGACGATATTGAGCAATATTTATCAAATCTTGCCTCCGGCATAAAAGTTATTGCAGACCCTGCAAGGGCAAACTATCGTTTATGCAATATACTAAATGATAAAAAAGCTTTGATAACGGAGACATCTCCCATTACCATGATGAAGAGCGTAAAAAACAGCACTGAAATTGAAGGAACTCGCAATGCTCTTACACGCGATGGCGTTGCCATGGTAAATTTCTTATACTGGTTAGACTCCTATATCGGCAAAATAGAGATGAGCGAAATCTCCGTAGCCGATAAATTACGCTCGTTCCGCTCCGAGCAACCTCTATTTATGGGCGAAAGTTTTGGCACCATTGCCGGTTATGGCGGGCATGGAGCTATAGTTCACTATCGCGCAACAGAGGAGAGCGATGCAAAACTTCAACCGAAAGGTTTTATATTGGTCGATAGTGGAGGACAATATCTTGATGGCACTACCGATATTACCCGGACAATTCCTCTCGGAGAACTTTCAGATGAAGAGAAGAGATGTTTTACTCTTGTCCTAAAAGGACACATAGCCATTGCTCAGGCACAATTCCCTCATGGTACTCGCGGAGCTCAAATTGATGCTTTTGCCCGTATTGCCTTGTGGAGAGAAGGATATACCTATAATCATGGCACAGGGCATGGAATAGGTCACTTCTTGAATGTTCACGAAGGACCTCAAAACATACGTCTTGAAGAAAACCCTACCCCACTACTACCCGGAATGATAACATCAAACGAACCTGGTGTATATCTTAGCGACCGTTTTGGCATCAGAATTGAAAACATGATACTAACGGTTGAAAATCGCACTTCGGAATTTGGCAAATTCTACGCATTTGAAACTCTTACGCTATGTCCCATAGATACTCGTGCAATAGATACAGCACTTATGTCCGAGAACGAGATTGAGTGGCTTAACAACTATCATAAAAATGTTTATGATAAACTATCAATAATGCTTGATGCACCACAAAGCGAATGGTTAAGAGAGAGATGCGCACCAATAAGTAAACAGAACTAAACGATATGGCATTAATAAAAGAAGTTAGAGGATTTACTCCCAAAATAGGCAAAGATTGTTACCTATCAGAGAACGCCACCATAATTGGCGATGTTGTAATAGGCGATGAGTGCAGTATCTGGTTTAATACCGTACTTAGAGGTGATGTAAACTCAATACGTATAGGTAATCGCGTAAATATACAAGATGGTTCAGTATTACACACCCTATATGAAAAATCAACCATAAACATAGGTAACGATGTATCAATAGGACACAACGTAACCATACACGGAGCTGACGTTTGCGATGGTGCGCTAATAGGCATGGGAGCAGTAGTTCTTGACCACGCAGTAGTAGGAGAAGGAGCCATTGTAGCCGCAGGGTCGGTAGTATTAAGCAAAACCATAATAAAGCCCGGCGAACTTTGGGGCGGAGCTCCTGCTAAGTTTATTAAGATGGTTGACGTTGAACAATCAAAAGAGATTAATCAAAAGATAGCAAAAAATTACCTTATGTACTCAAAGTGGTACGAAGAGTAAATAATATATGAAAGAGAGATTAGCCATTACCGATTGGGCATTAGAAGATCGTCCACGTGAAAAGATGATGATACACGGTATCAGAACATTGTCTGACGCCGAGTTAATGGCTATTCTTATAGGTTCTGGTAACAAAAAAGAGAGTGCCGTAGAGCTATCGCAAAGAATACTAAACTATGTTGACGGCAAATTTTCGCAACTTGGCAAAATGAGTGTTGAGGAGCTTAAAAACAATTTTGACGGCATTGGCGACGCCAAAGCAATAACAATTCTTGCCGCAATAGAACTTGGGCGCAGAAGAAAAAGCGAAGAGATTGACACCCCTGACACCATACGGTCAAGCAACGATGCATATAAATATATATACTCACGACTTGTTGATTTATCGCAAGAGGAATTTTGGATTATACTCCTTAACAACAGCAATAGAGTAATTGACTCAATTCGTATAAGTCAAGGAGCGACCAATGCAACTTTGGTTGACATAAAACTGATAATGAAAAATGCCCTTAACCGTCTTGCTCGCTCAATAGTTGCCTGCCACAACCACCCGTCAGGCAACCCAACCCCGAGCGAGGCAGACAAAGCCCTTACAAATAAGATAAAAGCTGCGGCAGATTTGTTGGATATAAAACTCCTCGACCACATAATTGTTGCAGGCGAGGAGTACTATAGTTTTACTGACGAGGGTAAGATTTAAATAAGGATATTAAACCACTATACCTTTATTTACATACCAAATAAATCCCTCTACATTTATGTAGCCCATGCCTTTCAACAACCCGATATAATCTTTTATTTGCGATTTATACTTATTACTCTCTTCGCCAAACTTATAATCAACCACAACAACCTTATCACCCGAAATAATCACTCTGTCGGGACGTTTTAAAAGACCGCTCAATCTATCTGAATTCAAAACATTGGTCTCATTCAATACTTGAACACCTGATGCAAACCACGATGCTATCCGAGGATTATTCTCTATTTGTCGTAAAATCAAATTCTTAAATTCCGCTGCCTCTTTTGACGAAATAATTCCCATCTTCTCATATTTATTTGAAATCCTCTCTACATCAGAGACAAGAATAATCTCGCTCATCATCTCATGCTTTATCTCTCCGAGCGAACGATTTGAACGAGAATCAAAATAAGAAGCCCCCTTCAGTTTTAATCTTAACTTACTATTACCCGACGCTACCTCATATTTAGGAATCTTAACCATATTTGAGTTCTTTGAGACACTGCTTTCTTTTACACATAACGAACCCATCTCAAAACAACCATCTGAAAAAAATGATTTGTCAAACGGCAATAGATTAACAGTATTGAACAAGAGAGCATTAAAATTTGACATAGAAGATAACGAATTGGCAGAAGGCTCTGGAGTATATATAATCAAATTATCCTTCGCTCTTGTAAATGCGACATAAGCCAAATTAAAGTTATCAATTACAGCCATAGTTTTCTCCTCTTTAAAATCATCGGCATAATCAGTATTAAGCATCGATTTCGATACCGTCAAAGGAATTATCCAACTATCCTTTCCCTCAATTAGAGGTTTTCTCCAAAGGACATCAGCACCTTTCTCCATCTCCCAATTGCAAAAAGGGATAAACAATGTATGATATTCCAATCCCTTAGCCTTATGTATTGTCATAATTCTAATAGCATCTGACGACTCGGGAGTAGATATGGCAAACTTATCGCTCTTGATATCCCACCACTCCAAAAAAGCCGACAACAGACTTCCATGCTGAGCAACATAAGACAATAATAAATCTTGAAAGGCCTGTATATATGGCAACTGCGATAAATCTCCACCCACATCAAGGAGCCTAATTATCTCTTCGCTCATCTCATAAAGAGGCTTTGAAGCCAACAGTTTAACATACCTCTCCAATTTGGCATTGTCACTACCAATCGTTGACAAGACCTGCATAATAGAGTCAGGCTCATTCTCTTTAATCAGTGAACACTCGTAATTTACCATTAACCTATTTACCGCATCTTCAGGAGCATTAATATAGTGCATTATAGCTATAATGGCTCTAACAATAGGCGAACTCTTAACAAGCATTGCCTCATCTGACAATACATAATATTTACTCTTTGATGTTAGTTGATTACGCATTAAATAACGAGCAATATCTGCAGCCTCATCATTTGTTCTAACGAGGATTGCCATATCTTCCACTCGTCCCCCGGTCTCAATAATATGTTCAATATCATTATAAAGTTGTTCCAAGGCACACTCCTCAAACGTAGCTCCTTCGGAAGGCTTAATAAAATCCACCTTAACATATCCCGTATTCGGTTGCTTATTTGGATTTATAATTTGCTTATGTTCGCTATATGCCAAAGATAACTTTTCTGTGAAATTGCTACCTCGCTCATCAACTTTACTTCCTGCTAAAACCTCAACAGCCTTTTCAAAAAAAACATTATTAAACGTTACCACATTAGGAGCACTTCTCCAATTTACTTCCAAGTGTTTTGATATAGCCCCATTATCAGCAAAATATGCCGGATTGGAAGGTAGTTCATTAAGAGTTCTCCAATCAGAATTTCTCCATCGGTATATACTCTGTTTTACATCACCAACTATCAAGTTGTTTCCACTATTTGATATACTCTCCTTTAAAAGGGGCATAAAATTTTTCCACTGCGAAAGAGATGTATCCTGAAACTCATCAATCATAAAGTGATGAATATTAACACCCGTCTTCTCATATATAAAAGGAGTATCAGTATCCTTAATTATTTTTGAGAGTAAATCGGTTGTATCTGAAAGCAGCATCAAATTCCTCTCTTTCACTATATCTCTGACATGATTATCTATATCTCTCAATATACCAAACGAATAGAGGTGTGTACGCAATATCATATTCATACAATATTGCGAATGTCTCAGTTCAAACAGGTTATTAATTGATTGAATATAACCTCCTTGAGCAAATGCATCTATCTTTGCTTTAGTTTCAGACGATACACCCTTCTTTTGCAACAAATTATCAGGGAACATATCATCGTCAACACTCTGCGCTAACTTAGCTGCAGGTGGAGCTATCTTTGAAGATGGCGAAATAAAATAGTTAAGAGGAGTTTTTGACTTACCGGCCAACTCTTCAACAGCTATACCTTTCAAGACCTCATTACCCTCTTTTATAATCTTAAAAAAGTCCTCTCTGAATTTTTTTATCTCCGCAGTAAGGATATTATAAAAATCGGCAATCTCTTTTTTTGTAGGCAAATCCTCTTTCTTAACATTATCAAGAGAACGCTTATAATCATCTCTGAAAAGTTGCTTAGATAATTCACGTATAGCCCTTTCAGCAGAGTTCCAATTCTTGCCATCTTCTATTTGACGTTTATCATACTCCAAAAGCCAATCCTTAAGCAACGAATTATCCTCCCCTTCATCAGAGAGAGATGCATACATTCTATCAATAGCCTCATCGGCTATCATTTCAGAGTCAAGTTCAACATTATATCCCCCCTGCATGCCCATATCGCGAACAAAAGCACGCATGGTACGTTGAAAGAATGTATCAATGGTTGAGACATTAAAGTTGGCATAATCGTGCAACAGAGTATATAAAATCTCCTTGGCTTTCGTTTGCAGGTCATCTTTATCCTTTACACACCCTATAGATATCAATTCATCAATATAATTTTCATCACCAGCACCAACAGAAAGTTCAAAAAGCGACTTTACTATACGAGCTTTCATCTCGCCGGTTGCCTTATTGGTAAATGTTACAGCAAGAATACGGCGATACGAACGATTTCTCTCTGACAATGCTGTAGTATCGTAACTTTTAAACAACAGCCATAAATAGTAAAGGGTAAGAGTATATGTCTTACCTGAGCCTGCCGAAGCTTTATATATAACTAACGGACTATCAATTATCAACCTCTTTTTCTCTTTTGTCATTTACAATCACACCTTTTTAGCCGAAGAGTATCCCTCATTAAGTAAAACAGACAAAACCTTATCACGCAAATCGCCTTGAAGGATAATCTCGTAATCCTTTACAGAGCCACCTGTGCCAAGTTTAGTCTTTATGATTTTTGCAAGAGAATTTACACTCTCCTCATCGCCATCAAAACCTGCAACAACAGTAACTGATTTTCCAGAGCGATTTTTCTTATCAATTGACACACGCAACTTCATCTTTGCCTTGTTTGCAACCTCTTTCTCTTGCTTAACTTCGTTTTCAATATCTTCTGTTGAAATTGAGTATGCTTTACCAAGCAACTCTTTCCAATCGTTAGGAGCACTCATTGTGTGATTAATATTTATTATCTAATTACCAAAAAGATGGCTTAGCTCAAACACGTATAGCTATGCTGAGATACCACCCATTTTCACTTTATTTATCTACCACAAAGATAACAAATGTACGGCAATATCATTGATAGAATTTATACAAAAATCACAGCTATTACAAACGATTTAATAGACTATTATTCAGAATATTAATGTTTTTTGACTATCATTATAAATTCAGTTCTCTATTTTTTGTTATCTTTGCGGTAGATAAACTACCGCAGAAAATATTCTGCACTCGCAGTAAAATACATTATAAGAAGTTATATGTATTTCGCTCGTTTGTTACTATTTTTGGTGCAATTTAATAACGGATTTTAATAAAAAATGATACTACCCGAACCCTCACTTCGCCGATTACCTTGGTATTTGGCACACGTTAAACTACTAATGGATAGTGGTGTAGAGTTTGTATCATCTACACAAATAGCCACAGCAACAAATGTTGATGCTTCGCAAGTTGCTAAAGACCTATCGCTCTTAGAAATATCCGGAAAAACCCGTGTAGGTTACGAAGTAAAATCGTTAGTTGAGGTATTAGAAGATTTTTTAGGATTTAAAAAATCTCATAAGGCCTGTATATTCGGAGTCGGAAGCCTTGGTGGAGCTTTGTTGCAAGATAGCGGATTGGAACAATACGGACTTAAAGTTGTAGCAGGTTTTGACATAAGAGAAGATATTATAGGCAAAGAGATAAACGGCATCTCAATTTACCATATAAACGACTTTTACAAGATACAAGAAGAGGAGCAGATGGTTATTGGTATTATAACCGTACCTGTTGACAAAGCTCAGGAGTGTGCCGATTCAATGGTTAAAGGAGGAATTGGAGCCATTTGGAACTTTACTCCATATAAAATAAAGGTTAATGAAAACATTGTTGTTCAAGAGACTTCGCTATATGCTCATTTGGCTGTAATGTTTAATCGTTTGAACAAAAAATAGATAAAATTTTATAAAATGAAAATATTTGCTGTTGGTTGGAATTACAACTCTCACAATAAAGAGATGGATAATACGTTAGTATTAAACGAACCTGTGATCTTTCTCAAACCTGAATCGGCTATTTTAAAAGATGGCAAGCCCTTTTTCTACCCCGATTGGTCGTCGCAGATTGAATACGAGGCAGAAATTGTAGTACGCATTGACAGACTT
This sequence comes from Candidatus Caccoplasma sp., assembly GCA_045587545.1. GTDB lineage: Bacteria > Bacteroidota > Bacteroidia > Bacteroidales > G3-4614 > Caccoplasma_A. The sequence continues at coordinate 33,892 of JAZNCN010000024.1, read as the reverse complement.
GGTAAAAACATTCAATCAAAGTTTGCATACCGCTATTACAACTCATATACCATAGGCATTGACTTTACAGCTCGAGACTTTCAGGCTAAGGCTCGTGCAAACGGTAATCCGTGGGATATAAGCAAAGGATTTGATGGCTCGGCTGTTGTTGGAGAGTTTATCCCCACAAACGGAGAAAAACTTGGAGAAAAAGAGTTTTATTTGACAATAAACGGCAACGAAGTGCAACGAGGCAATAGTAAAGATATGATATTCTCTATTGACGATATAGTTGCATATGTGAGTAAATTTTATACTCTCAAAAAAGGCGATTTAATATACACAGGGACTCCTGCCGGAGTAGGAGGGGTTAAGATAGGCGACAGGTTGGAAGGTTTCATAGGTGATAAAAAATTACTTGATTTTCATGTTAGATAATCGAAGTAATATAACAGACACCAAATATAATGAGATTAGGACTTCTTAAACATATCGTTGCTGTTGTAGCGTTAATTATAACGTTGCCTCTCTATGCTACATCATCGTTAAACAACCGATACACCACAAAATCAAAACTTGCATCAGGAAGATGGGTGAAAATTGAGATTGGCGGTAGCGGAATGTATCAAATCTCATACTCTACCTTACAAAATTTAGGATTTAATCCTTCAAAAGTTAAAATATATGGGTACGGAGGCAATATGTTGCCCGAAGACTTTACAAAACCATACATTGATGACCTCCCCGAAATTCCCATTTTAAGACATAATAGTAAAATTATATTTTACGGCGAAGGCACTGTAAGTTGGATAGCCGAAAATGGCACATTCACCCACAAACAGAACCCATACTCTTCAAAGTCATATTATTTCATATCACAAACAGATGAAGATGATATTGAGATGGAGAGTATCAAGGACAACCTCTCTGATAATTCTTCAATTGTTACAACTTTTGATGATTACGCTCTTTATGAGAACGAACTTTGTAATGTTGGCAATATGGGGCGTAATCTATATGGCGAAGATTTTATCTTTAAAACAATCCAAAATTTCAGTTTTAACATTCCGGGTATTATCGGCAATGTTAATATGAGAATCGATTTTATCGCCAAATTGCAAGAGAGTGGAGCTCTTAGCATAAAACACAACGGAAAAAATCTAACAAATGGAGAACGAAATATAAGAGCTTTTACCAGTTCAGACGATTGGTACTACACTGCCGCCAAACTTACAACTATAAATAAAACATTTACCCCCTCTTCAAATAGTGCAGATGTTATAACTCTACAATTTAGCGCCTCAGATCCTAAACTTGCCCGACTTGATTTCATCAGGCTGCAAATGGAACGCACGCTTAAACTCTACGGAGGTGCTGTAAAATTTCGCAAGTTTGACTCTAAAAGCAATCTCTTAAGATACAAAATATCTACAACAGGATATTCTGCTGTAAATATATGGGATATTACAGAGAGCCATAATCCTAAAAAGATAAATGCAACAAAAGAGAATAATGCACTACTATTCACCCCTGACAATATAGGCATAAGAGAATATATTGCTTTTGATGCAAACGGCACTTTCAGTGAACCTGCAATCGTAGGAGAGGTTGCAAATCAGAATTTACATGGTTTAGAGAGAGCCGATTTAGTTATTATTGCTCCACAAACATTTTATCAACAAGCAAAGAGATTGGCAGAATTTCACCGCGATAACGACCAACTATCTTCCTTAATAGTAAGACCTGAGCTAATATACAATGAATTCGCATCAGGAAAAGCTGATGCCACTGCCTATCGCAGATTTATGAAGATGTTCTACGACCGTGCAGAATGTTCAGGAGATAAAGCTCTTTACCCTCGATACTTATTACTATTTGGCGATGGGTCGTGCGACAACAGGCATATAACATCAGAATGGCAAGGATATAACTATCCCTTCTTGCTCACTTTCCAATCTGAAAGTAGTATTGACGAACGAAATTCATACGTTACCGATGACTATTTTGCCTTTCTAAAAGATACAGATGGACGTAATTTGCTTTCTGACAAACCTGTCATCGGAGTAGGACGTTTCCCTGTTCGTACTATAAGCGAAGCCACAACTGCCGTTGATAAAGTTATAAATTATAGCAAAAACACCAATTACGGCATATGGAAAAACGAGCTATGTTTTATTGCCGATGACGGAAACCACTCAGGACATATGAAGTTGGCAGAGGATTTAATTAAGATAGTAGAAAAGAACAATCCTGAATTTCTTTCAAATAAACTATACATTGATGCCTATAACAAAGTAGGAGGTTCAAGCGGAGGAACATACCCCGATGCAAAGAAAGAGATGATGAACTATTTTGAGAATGGGCAGCTCATTGTTAATTATGCCGGACACGGAAGTGCTACAAGCTGGACAAAAGAGAAACTTTTAACCATACAAGACATAAAAAAACTATATCTCGAAAAGTTACCATTTTTCATAACTGCAACTTGCGATTTCAGTAGATTTGATGCACCCACGACTTCGGCAGGAGAAGAGATGTTCCTCAATAGCAAAGGAGGAGGAATAGGACTCATAAGTACCACTCGCGTGGTATATATGGATAAGAATGAAACATTCAATAAAGAACTTATTTCACATCTTTTCAATAGGGACGAAAACGGAAACAGATATCGCATCGGAGATGTAGTCAAATTATCAAAAAGTGCAGTTACCGAGCATTACGGACAAGACCTCAATAAACTCAACTTTATTCTACTTGCCGACCCTGCTCTTAAACTTGCATTCCCTGAATATAAAATAGAAATTACCGAGATAAACGGAGAAAAGATAACAGGTAATCCATACGATATTGTATTAAAAGCAAGATCTCAAGTCACATTCAAAGGAAAGATTTTAAACCCATTAGGCGAAAAAGACGAAAACTTTAATGGTTATATACAACAGCGTCTATACGACTCTGAGAGAGAAATTATAACACACGGTAACGACGAAGGAGGAGAACCCTTTACTTTTAAAGTAAGAGATAGTAAACTATACGAAGGTAAAGATATTGTAAAAAACGGAGAGTTTGAGTTTACATTTAAATTACCCAAAGAGTTGAATTACTCAAACTATCCCGCATTAATGAACCTATATGCCTACGACGACGTTCAAAAAGTTGAAGCACAAGGAACCTCTGAAGAGTTTATAATCAACGGTTACGATGCTGAAGCAGAAGAAGACACAGAGGGGCCCACAATTGAGAAATTTTATTTAAATGACTCAGGATTTACATACGGAGCCACAGTTAACGAAACACCCGTTATATTTGTTGATGTTTATGACAAATCAGGAATAAACGTATCAGGTATAGGTTTAGGACACGATTTTACAATTAAGATTGATGATAACAGCAATCTTGAATATGTTGTTAACAACTACTTTACACCCAAAGCTGGTGAATTCGGAAGAGGGACTCTAATGTACCAAATACCTGAGCTATCAGAAGGAGAACACACCCTTACCATTAAAGTATGGGACACCGAAGGAAACTCATCAGAAAAGAGTACAATGTTTATAGTAGAGAGGGGTCTTGAACCTGAAATATTCCAACTATACACAACTCAAAATCCCGTAAAAGAGAGTGCTAAATTCTATTTAAAACACGACAGGCCCAATATGATTATGCAAGTAACCATTGCCATATATGACCTTTGGGGCAATTTACTATGGAGCAGAACCAACGAAGGCAAATCAGATATGTGGACTGCAGAGCCTATCGTATGGGATTTGAACGATGCTGCAGGTAAAAGAGTTCAACCGGGAATATATATTTATAAGGCATATATCTCAACCGAGACAGGAAAAAGCGCCACTGATGCTAAAAAAATTGCAGTACTTGCACAATAAAATATATATAAATCAGTTTTTATATTGTTGACTATTAGATATTGATATGAAATACAAAGTTATAATATTTACATTTATTTTATCGGCATTTTGCCAACAGCTATATGCCCAAAAGAACGAATTTAACCCTATTACTACAGGCGTAGCATCACTTAACATAGCCCCCGATGCACGAGGCGGAGCCTTAGGAGACCTTGGAGTAGCAACCGATCCCGACGTAAACTCTCAATATTGGAATCCTGCAAAATACGCATTCACTGAGAGTAAAGGAGGATTAGCAATATCATATACTCCATGGTTGAGAAAATTGGTAAACGATATTAATCTTGCATACGTTGCAGGTTACTGGAAATTTGGGCGTAACGGAAATGATCCACAAGCACTGAGTGCAACTTTACGCTACTTCTCATTGGGTTCTATTCAACAAACCGATGAGGGAGGAAATGTACTAAATTCAGTAAACCCATACGAAATGGCCATAGACCTTGCATACTCTCGCAAACTTACCAGAAGTTTCTCTATGGCTGTTGCATTGCGTTTCATATATTCCGATTTAGGATTTGACGGAAGCAACGATGTTAAAGGAGCTGCTGCTTTTGCTGCCGATATTGCAGGTTATCAAACACTCTACCCCATTGTAGGTCGTAGCGAGTGCCAATGGTCATGGGGATTTAATATCTCAAACATAGGAACCAAATTATCGTATGACGGTGGAGCAAAAAGTGTATTCTTACCTGCAAATTTAAGATTGGGAACATCTTTTAAGTTCCCTGTTGCAGATTATCACACATTGTCTTTAAATTTGGATTTGAATAAGCTATTAGTCCCTACAGCTCCCAGAGCCGAAGACTATAAAGACGCAGAAGGGAATAATGACCCTGAAGCATTTGAAGCAGCTAAAGAGGATTATAATAACATGTCGGCATTCAAAGGTATATTCAAATCGTTCAGCGATGCTCCCGGCGGATTTAAAGAGGAGATGAGAGAGATTCAAGTATCAACAGGATTGGAATACTCTTACAACCAACAATTCTTTGCTCGTGTAGGTTACTACTATGAGAATAAATATAAAGGTAATCGCCAATATGTTACATTCGGAGCAGGATTCTCTCTAAGTGTATTCACTCTTGACGCAGCATACGTTTTGGCAACAGCACAAAGCAGTCCTCTTGACCAAACATTGCGTTTTACCCTTGGCTTTGACATGGCAGGATTAAAAGACCTAATTGGAAGCAAAAGGGGAAATATGAGAAGAAGATAATATGAAAATAAGGGTTGGGTTGGGATATGATGTTCATCGTCTTGTTGAGGGACGCGAACTATGGCTTGGAGGAGTAAAAATTGAGCATACTCTCGGTTTGGACGGACACTCCGATGCCGATGTAGCAATTCATGCTCTCTGCGATGCCATTTTAGGTGCAGCAGCTCTTCGCGATATAGGATTTCACTTTCCCCCAAGCGACAACAAATTCAAAAATATCGATAGCAAACTTTTACTCAAAGATGTTGTTAAAATCGTAAAAGAGAAGGGTTACAAAATTGGCAATGCAGATATTACCATCTGTGCCGAACGCCCTAAGATAAACCCTCATATACCCTCAATGGTTGAGACTCTTGCACCAATATTAGAGGTAGAAAATGACGATGTTTCAATAAAAGCCACAACAACCGAGAAGTTGGGCTTTGTAGGTAAAGAAGAGGGTATTGCAGCACACGCAGTTGTTCTTATTGAAAAGATATAATATGAAAAAGTTCAGATTAACATACTCGCTATTGCCATTGGCAGTAGCGTTTTTTGCTTTTTTTATCAGCAGTTGCAAAGAGAAAAATTGTGAGCCACAAGTTAAAAACATAATAATGCTTATTGGCGATGGAATGGGACCCACCCATATTCCGGCACTTATGCTTGAGGAGCAATATGCGCCTACCAACTTTGAACGCGCACAACGAGCAGGCTTTGTTAAAACATTTTCAAACAACAACAGAGTAACCGACTCTGCAGCTGCAGGAACAGCTTTGGCATGTGGCGAAAAAACTGACAATAGTGTTATAGGATTAACACCTGAGGGAGATACTCTTATATCAAATCTCACGCTTGCAGAGGCACTTGGAATGGAGAGTGCATTGGTTGTCAGTTGCGATATAACACATGCAACACCGGCAGCATTCTACGCACACGCAAAACATCGCAACGAGAGAGAGAACATTGCCTCATGGTTGCCAGAAGCAGGAATTGACGTAATATTTGGCGGTGGGCTGACAGCATTCACAAACAGAAGCGATAGCATAAATCTGATTGAAACGTTTAAAGAGAACGGCTACATAGTAATTGACTCTTTACAACAAACCAAAGGCATTACTGAGGGCAAAGTTATCGGGTTATTAGCCGATGATCATCTACCAAGCATGGTTAACGGCAGAGGAGATATACTTCCTCAAGCAACCCAAAAGGCATTAGAAATATTAACTGCCAACACGCAAAAGAGCGGTAAAGGATTCTTTATGATGGTTGAAGGTTCACAAATTGATTTTGAATCGCATGCCAATAACCCCAAAGGCATATATGCCGAGATGAAAGATTTTGACAAAGTTGTTGGTATTGCATTTGACTATGCCGACTCTCACCCCGGAACACTTGTTATTGTTTGTGCCGACCACGATACAGGAGGAATGTCAATCCCTTCGTGCAAGGCCGATTTCACGCTTGGCGAAAGCGGAGTTGAATATAACTTCGGAAGCACAAGCCACACAGCAACAATGACACCTGCCCTATTCTATGGCACAGGTTCCGACAAGTTTGAAGCTATTATGGATAATACCGATATAGCTAAAAAGGTTAGGGAGTTTATACAAAATAGTTTTTAGTTGTTAGTTGTCAACTACGTTGCCCTTGCAGGGTAGTTGTTAGAGATATTTCTCATATACAACTTATCTATCACTTCTTCTAAAATTTGATGCTGTTCTAAAGAATTTACTCCTATATTTATTTTACTACTTGGCCACTCTGCATTAGCAATTAAACTTGGATTATATATTAAAAAAGGTCGCATTGAGAAAACGACGGTAAGGTAGTCGCAAACGAGGAAAAAGAGAATGAAAGTACAATTAAGAACGAGGCAAAATCACAATTAATACAAACAAAGAGACCGCTGAAAAATCAGCGGTCTCTTTTATCTTTATTAGTTTTCTAACAACTAAAAACTACCCGAAGGGCGGTGTAACCGAAAACTAACAACTACATATTTGCAGCAATTGCAGCGGCAACCTCAGCCATCTCTTCAGGAGAAAATTTCATCTTCTCTTTAGTGAATGACATATCTCCCTCGCTATTCATAGGAACAAGATGAACATGAGTGTGAGGAACTTCCATTCCTAACACAGCTACACCAACTCTTTTACAAGGAACAGCCTTTTTAAGAGCAAGAGCCACTTTTTTTACAAAAAGCATATACTCAGCATAGTCGGCATTCTCAATATCAAATATATAATCTCCCTCAGCTTTTGGTATTACCAATGTATGTCCCTTAGCCAATGGATTAATATCAAGGAATGCAAAAAACTTCTCGCTCTCTGCAACTTTATAGCATGGTATTTCACCCTGAACTATACGTGTGAATATTGTTGCCATAACAAGTATTACATTAAAATCTCAACAATCTCAAATTTCATTATACCTGCAGGTACTTTAACCTCAACTATATCACCAACGTGGTGGCCTAATAAACCTTGAGCAATAGGAGTTGATACAGATATTTTACGCTCTGCCAAATTAGCCTCGCTATCAGCCACAAGCATATACTCCATAGTTGCACCGTTTTGGCAATTTTTGATTTTTACCTTGTTTAGCATTTGAACTGTATGAGTATTCAAGTTAGCATCGCTAATAATACGAGCATTGGCAACTTGGAGTTTCAATTGAGCAATTTTCATCTCCAACAAACCTTGAGCCTCTTTAGCCGCATCATACTCAGCATTCTCCGAAAGGTCTCCCTTATCGCGAGCCTCAGCAATTTGAGCTGAAATTCTGGGGCGTTCAACACCCTCTAAATAGTTGATTTCGTCCATCATTTTATGATAGCCTTCATCTGTCATATAAACTACTGCCATATCCTTATATTTTTATTATTAATTTTAAAAAACATATAAAAAAGAATCCCCGTATCTTAGCGATACCGGAACCCTCCTATAATCTTATCTCATTTCTTTTGCGAAGATAAGCAATAAAATCTTGCAAACCAAATTTTTTGACTTTTATTCGCTTTTTAAATTTAACAACGCACCCCTTAACTACTTAAATTTAAGGCGTTTCATCTCTTTCTCCTTATCGAGGCGTATTTTAAACAACACCTCAGTTATATATGCACGTAAAAAACCTATCGCATAACCCCACAACTGAATTGTTGCGGTAACCAATGCCAATAACGAAACTTTTACGGAACGAGTCTTTGCAAGAGCCTCAACAAACAAAGCCATATAGTATATTGCCAACGGAACTATTGCCCATTTACAAAACAGGGTTGAAACAATCAAGAAAATTGAACCTAACATAAACAAGGTTGGCAACAGATGCACCAACTTCATTGAACCGGGGTGAAGCAGATGCAACTCAACCCTTGAGCGACCGAACACCAACATCTGACGGCAAAAACTCTTGATTGTATTACGGCGTTTATGATAAACAAAGGCATCGGGCAACAGAACGGTTGTAAAGCCAGCTTTGCGTATGCGAAGGCTTAAATCAATATCCTCACCAAAGACATCTCTGAAATCACCAACTTTTTTATACACCTCTTGAGTAAATCCCATATTAAAGGTACGAGGCAAGAACTTCTCCATTCCCTTTTTGCGACCTCTTATACCGCCTGTTGTTAAAAACGAAGTCATAGAGTAGCTGATTGCCTTCTGCAAAGTAGTAAAGTTATCGGCAGCCGCATCGGGACCCCCAAAGCAATCAAAGCCACCCATCTCTATCTCACGTTTTACTATCTCAAAGTAAGTAGGAGGAATAACACAATCAGAGTCAAAGAATATAAGCCACTCCCCCTCTGCACGTTCCATACCATAGTTACGAGCGGCACTACGCCCCTCGTTCTTTTTCATAAAGTAACGCACATTGGCACTCTCGGCATAACGCTCAGCAATATCCTCACTTGCGTCAACCGAACCATCTTCAACAATTATGGTTTCAAAATCCTTATCGGTTTGCTTTGAAAGGCTCTCCAATAACTCCTCAACCTCTGACCTGCGGTTATATACCGGTACTATAATTGAAAACTTCATTTTTAGTTGTTTGTTGTTTGTTTTTAGTTGTTAGCTGAGAAATTTTCGTTTCTTGTTGTCCAAGATATTCTAAAAACCACCCCAAGGGGGAGATTTAGCTGGTAACTAACGACTAACAACTCTCTTATACACTTCCATTGTAAGGCGAATATCGTAAAGAGCATCGTGCAACGACTCTTCACACACCTCAATACCACATTGGCGAGCAACAGTTGACAATTTAAAGTTTGTCATATTTTTTCGTTCTTCAGCAAAATATTGCGATGCAAGTACCATTACGTCAAGACTGTTACCCCAGAACCAGCTACCAAAATACTCATCACCATTTTGGCGGAACCAAGCTCTGAAAAAATTATCGTCGAACGACGCATTATTATATCCTGCCAAGAAAAACTTATCGGTACGGTCATACTTATCAACGTATTTACCCAACATCTCCACCACTCGTTTATATACCTCTTCCATTGGCGGATATGCCATAACCTGCTCACGGGTAACACCTGCCACCTGCAATGCGGCATCTTCTATTATAGCTTTTGGATTTGGAGCTACACGTAAATCAAATGTCTCCCTTACTTCTCCATCAATAACAATCGCACCACTTATCTGATGAATTCCGTTTTTCCAAAACAGAGTACCTGTTGTCTCAAGGTCGTAAAAAAATATCTTCATCGCACTATATCACAATAACCTATTTTGCAAAGATAATAATTATCCAATATATAAAAATATAAAAGGATATGCCGTTTGACATATCCTTTTATATTTGTTAAACTAACTTTATTATCCGTTGTACTCGTCAGATACTGTAAGTTTAGCTCTACCTTTTGCACGACGTGCAGCTAAAACTCTACGACCGTTAGCAGTTGCCATACGTGAACGGAATCCGTGTTTGTTTTTTCTTTTTCTGTTTGAAGGTTGGAATGTTCTTTTCATTGCCTTTATATTTTAATTGTTTACATTATATTCCAAAATCAGGGTGCAAAGATAGATATGTTTTCTCAAATTTCCAAAAGATATTTCATTTTTACACTAATCTTTTTGCTTTTTTCTTTAAATTCAATTACTTTTGCACTCTGAAATACAATAACAAATAACCATACATTTTATGATTAACGCTCAAGACATTAAAAACGGAACTTGTATCCGTATGGACGGAAAGCTCTATTTCTGTATTGAATTTTTACATGTAAAACCAGGTAAAGGAAACACTTTTATGCGTACAAAACTTAAAGATGTTGTAAACGGCTACGTTTTGGAACGTCGTTTTAACATCGGCGAGAAACTTGAAGATGTTCGCGTAGAGCGTCGTCCTTACCAATTCCTATACAAAGAGGGTGAGGAGTATATCTTTATGAACCAAGAGACATACGAGCAACTACCCATCGCTAAAGACCTTATCACAGGTGTTGATTTTATGAAAGAGGAGATGATTGTTGAGGTTGTTTCAGACGCTTCAACTGAGACTATCCTTTATGCTGAGATGCCTGTTAAAGTTGAGTTGGAGGTTACTTATACTGAACCGGGCATCAAAGGAGATACCGCAACTAACACACTTAAACCTGCAACAGTTGAGACAGGAGCAGAGGTTCGCGTACCTTTGTTCATTAATACCGGCGACAAAATCCGCGTTGATACTCGCACAGGCGAATATGTTGAGCGTGTAAGATAATAGAAGTTCAATATATAGAATAAAATAACGAAGCAGATTAGTCTGCTTCGTTATTTTTGTATAAACACATTACAAATAAAACTTACCCCTTATGCTCCAACCATTAAAATCAGGCCCATCTTTTAAAGCAATTAAAAGCAAATACATTTTTTGAAAAAAAGTTTTGCATTTTAAAATTCTTGTCATATTTTTGTATTAACAATTTTGTTAAACATTTATGTTAATATAAAATTATGTCTGACAAACAGAATAAAGAGCAACTAATTCTTATTGCTGCCGAACAGGAGTTCTTATGCAAAGGTTACGACGGAGCAAGAACCACATCAATTGCAAAAGCGGCAGGCGTAACACACGCAATGCTCCACTACTATTTCAGAACCAAAGAGCAACTGTTTGAGCGTATAGTTGATGAGAAATTCAAAATAATGTCAAAGTCAATGTTGGCTGCGCTCGGAGAGCCTTCTCTTCCTATTGTTGAGCGAATAAAAGAGGGAATATCTTCTCACTTTGATTTTATTGTTCAAAACCCTGATCTTCCACGTTTTATTATAAATGAGATAATATCTCGTCCCGAGCGATACAAAATACTTCACGAGCGCGTAGGGAAAATAGTTGATACAATATATAAAAATCTTCAAAAGGAGATTGACGAAGCTGCTAAACGAGGAGAGATGGAACAGATAAATGTAAAGATGCTATTCATAAGCATTATGTCTTTGAATATATTCACCTTTGTTGCATACCCATTTATGCAACCCTTAATGGGCAAATTAATGGAAAACCGAGAAGAATTCCTTGCCAACCGCAAAGCTGAGAATATCGAAACCATTATGCACCGAATAAAAAAAACAATAAAGATATGAGACGAATAATCCAGATATTTATTTTACTGTTAAGCACAGCAACAATTAGCGCTCAAACACTTGAGGAGTGTCAGGTATTGGCTCGTGAGCACTACCCCGAGATAAGGCAATACGACCTTGTTTCACAAACCGAGCAATATAATCTATCAAATGCCACACGTGCATGGATACCTAAAATTGCACTATCGGGACAAGCCACATGGCAATCGGCAACACCCACATACCCCGATGTTCTCAGTGGCATACTAAAAGCAAACGGAGTTGATATGGCAGGTATCAGAAAAGACCAATACAAAGTTGCAATTGATTTAACACAAAACATTTGGGACGGAGGCAAGTCAAAAGCCGATAAAGCCATTGCAAAAGCCGATGCCAACGAAGAGCAGAGCCGATTGAATGTATCGTTATATGAACTGAAATCAAGAATTGAGAATATATATTTTGGTATTCTACTGCTTGATGAGCGAACTGCACAAACCGAAGCTTTGATTAAAGTTTTGGAGAGCAATCTTGCACGCATGCGCTCTTATTGCAATAACGGAACAGCAACACAAGCCGATGTTGATGCAATAGAGGCAGAGATGTTAAGTGCAAAACAGACTTTGGGACAAATTGAGGCTTCACGTTCAAGCTATCGCAAAATGTTAGAGATATTTATAGGCACTTCGCTTAAAGAGGAAAAACTTACACGCCCGACACTACCGATTATTGGAAGCAGAACTTCGGCACGCCCCGAATTGGAGCTCTTTAACGCCCAAGAGAAAAAGATTGATGCACAACGCAAAGCCATAAATAGTTCGCTAATGCCAAAATTTTATGCATTTGCACAAGGCTATTATGGCTACCCCGGCATGGATATGTTTAAAAGTATGGTTGATGGCGATTGGAGTCTTAACGCAATGGTAGGCATTAAGATGGCGTGGAACATCAACGGTTTTTATACAAAGAAGAACAATTTGCAGAAACTCAATATTGCGCAACAACAAGTAGGAGTTCAGCGCGATATATTCCTCTTTAATTCCAAAATTCAGACAACAAAAGATGATGGAGAGATTACACGTCTGATAAAAGCCATAAACAACGATAGTCGCATTGTTGAACTACGTAGGAATGTAAGGATAGCAGCCGAATCAAAATTCAAAAACGGAGTTATTGATGTTACCGACCTACTACAAAAGATAATCGACGAAACAAACTCACAACAAAACAAAAGCACTCATGAGATTGAGTTATTACAAGCATCATACCGACTTAAACACACATTAAACCAATAACACAACATATGAAAAAGTTTATATATACCGTAGCAATAGCACTAATTGCGACAGCATGCAACAATAGCAACAAATTTGATGCACAGGGCACATTTGAAGCAACCGAGATAGTTGTATCGGCAGAGGCAACAGGTAAAATTCTAAAATTTGATATTGAAGAAGGAACTTTCGTTAATAAAGATTGTACAGTAGGAGTAATTGACACCACACAACTATATCTGCAACGCAAACAACTTATAGCGCAACAAACCGCTCTGCTAAGTTCGCGACCTGACATAAAGGCTCAAGTAGCATCATTAAAAGAGCAGATAATCAACCAGAAGAGCGAATTAAAACGCTTTGAAAATATGTTACGCGACGGAGCTGCAACACAAAAGCAGTACGACGATATTGATGCCCAACTACGAATATTGGAGAGCCAACTTGAAGCAACACTTTCAACACTAAACAAAAATACTGCAACCATAAACGAAAATGCAACAGCATTAGAGGCACAAATAGCACTTATTTCAGACCAAATAGAGAAATGCTACATACACTCCCCTATCAATGGTACGGTTTTAGTAAAATATGCCGAGCCTGGAGAACTTGTAACAATGGGCAAACCCCTAATGAAAGTTGCCGACCTTGAAAACATATATATAAGAGCATATTTTACATCAGAGCAACTCGCCGATATTAAATTAGGAGACAGCGTTACCGTAGTGGCCGATTTTGGCAATGACAAGAGATACAACTATGAAGGTAAAATAGTTTGGATTGCATCGGAGTGCGAATTTACACCTAAGAACATACAAACCAAAGAGTCTCGCGCCAACCTCGTATATGCAGTAAAGATAGCTGTAAAAAACGACGGCAGATTAAAGATAGGTCTTGCAGGAGAAGTTATACTATAATATGAATATTATTGAAACATATAATCTCTCAAAGAGCTACAATGGGGTATCGGCATTAAACGGAGTTTCGTTTGGTGTTGAACAAGGCGAACTATATGGATTGATAGGACCTGACGGAGCAGGTAAAACAACCCTGTTCCGACTACTTGCCACACTATTAAACCCCGATTCGGGAAGTGGCGTAGTCAATGGGTATGACATTGTCAAAGATTATCAGAAAATACGCTCTTGCATAGGATATATGCCCGGACGTTTCTCATTATACCCCGACCTTAGCGTTGAAGAGAACCTGAACTTCTTTGCAGCACTGTTTGGGGTAGATATTAAAGAGTCGTACAACCTGATAACTCCCATATACAAGCATATAGAGCCTTTCAAAAGCAGAAGAGCAGGCAAACTATCAGGTGGAATGAAACAGAAACTTGCCCTATCGTGTGCATTAATACACAAACCCGCTATTCTCCTTTTAGACGAACCAACTACCGGAGTTGATGCCGTATCGCGTAGCGAGTTTTGGGATATGCTTTCGCAACTCAAGGAGAGTGGCATTACAACATTGGTATCCACTCCATATATGGACGAAGCATTAAGATGCGACAGAATTGCCCTATGTAACGAGGGGCGCATATTGGGGATAGATACCCCTGTAAGAATAACAGCCGAATTCAACTCAAATCTATATAGTATAAGTGCAAACAATATGTATGCCCTACTCAATGCAGCTCGCAAGATAGAGGGAGTTATTGAATGCTACCCATTTGGAGAGAAGCACCATCTTGTAGCAGACAATAGTTTCAATCCCGAAATATTCATATCTCAACTCAACTATATAGAAGGAGTTACAATAGAGCCTGCCGAGCCTACAATTGAGGATATGTTTATAAAACTTATGAGACAATGAGAGATATTGTTATTTCAGTACAGGAACTTACAAAATGTTTTGGCACTTTCACTGCAGTTGACAATATCTCGTTTGATGTTGCCAAAGGAGAGATATTTGGCTTTTTAGGAGCAAACGGAGCAGGCAAAACAACCGCCATGCGTATGTTGTGCGGATTAAGTTATCCCACATCGGGCAAAGGCACAGTTGCAGGCTACGATATTATGCGAGAGAGTGAAGAGATAAAACGCCATATAGGCTATATGAGTCAGAAGTTCTCGCTATACAACGACCTCACCGTATGGGAGAATATGAACCTATTTGCAGGAATATACGGATTATCAAAAGAGGAGACAAAAAAACGCTCTGAGGAGTTACTGAGCCAACTTAACTTCCTATCGGAGCGCAACACCCTTGTAGGTTCATTGCCTCTTGGCTGGAAGCAAAAACTTGCATTT
Source organism: Candidatus Caccoplasma sp. (assembly GCA_045587545.1). GTDB lineage: Bacteria > Bacteroidota > Bacteroidia > Bacteroidales > G3-4614 > Caccoplasma_A. Next base: position 18,703 of record JAZNCN010000024.1, on the reverse strand, counting down.
GTTGTTGCAACCATTCACAACCCCGATGTCGTATTTTTAGATGAGCCCACAGGAGGAGTCGATCCCATTACCCGCCGTCAATTTTGGGAACTCATATACAAAGCCTCCGAGCGAGGCACAACAATATTTGTAACCACCCACTATATGGACGAAGCGGAGTATTGTTCGCGCGTGTCAATTATGGTTGACGGAAAAATATGCGCTCTTGACACGCCAAAGAGATTAAAAGAGGAGTATTCAGCCAAATCGATGAACGAAGTTTTCCGTACATTGGCACGCAAAGCAGAGAGAGGAGAGTAATGCAATGAAAAACAACTTTTGGCAATTTGTAAAAAAGGAATCGCTTCACATTCTACGCGACAAGCGTACAATGCTTGTTGTTATGCTCATTCCCGTAATGCTGATGGTGCTATTCGGCTTTGCAATATCAACCGAAGTAAACAACATAAACGTAGCCGTTGTAGTTCCCGATAGGAGCAACAGCATAGATGATGCAGTTGAAACCATATCAAACAACGACTACTTCGCTTTTTGCGGATACATAACACAAGAGCAGATTGACGAGAAACTACGTTCGGGGGAAGTATCTGCCGTTATAGCCTTTACCCCGAACTACGACCGAAAACTGTCACAAGTAGCAGCAGGCATAACATCAGCCCCACTAATACAGGTTATAGTTGACGCCTCAAACGTAAATACTGCAAACTCAGCTACAGCCTATCTCCAAAACATACTACTTGGCAAAGAGGCAAAACAGAGTATGTTTGAGACAAGAATGCTCTTTAACCCACAGATGAAGAGTGCATACAATTTTGTACCCGGTATAATGGGATTTATCTTTATACTTGTATGTGCAATGATGACCTCAGTCTCTATTGTGCGAGAGAAAGAGACAGGCACAATGGAAGTTCTGCTTGCATCACCGGCACGCCCAATCAAAATTATCTTTGCAAAGATGATACCCTATTTCGCAATATCGTGTATTGTACTTATTATGATTTTGCTTTTGGCACGTTACCTGCTTGAAGTACCAATGTCGGGAGGAGTATTTGGGATATTTACATTATCGTTACTCTACTTGGTGTTATCGCTCTCATTAGGACTCTTTGTCTCAACAATAGCACAAACCCAGATTGCCGCACTACTCATTTCGGCAATGGTAATGATGATGCCTATAATGATGTTATCGGGGCTACTATTCCCCATTGAGAACCTACCTCTGTTTTTTCAAGTGGTATCAAATATAATTCCTGCACGTTGGTATATCGATGCCATGAGAAAAATGATGATTCAAGGAGCGCCACTTATAGCAGTATGGAAAGACTCTGTAATTCTTATAGGAATGACAATAATCATACTTGCCATCTCTCTTAAAAAATTCAATAACAAACTCGAATAATAAGATGCGAACATTTATAGTATTATTACAAAAAGAGTTTCTGCAAATAAAGCGACACTCATTTCTGCCGAAGTTGATTATAGCATTCCCCATTCTGATAATGCTTATAATGCCTCTTATTATGACTATGGACGTTAAAAACGTAAACGTGGCATTGGTCGATTTTGACCACTCCACAACCTCACATCGCATAGCAACAAACATTGAAGCATCAGAATACCTTACCCTAAGGTATAATATCAACGATTACCAATATGTTTTAAGCCAATTAGAAGAGGGCAAAGTTGATGTAATAATAGAGGTCCCCGATAATTTTGAGCGCGATATGCACATCTCCACACCCGACAAAATAAGCATTACAGCAAATGCCGTAAATGCCACAAAGGGAGGAATAGGTATGCAATATGTAATACAAAGCATAAGCAAAACCCTTATTGAGCTACAAAAGGAGCAAACCCCAAATCAAATATCGGAGTTGATTACAGTAGAAAACCGCTTTAACCCCACACTCAACTACCGCTACTATATGATTCCCGCCCTTATGATAATGCTCTTTATACTTATATGCGGATTTCTACCTGCACTCAGCATTGTAGGGGAAAAAGAGAACGGCACCATTGAACAGATAAATGTAACACCCGTTTCGCGTCTTACATTTACACTATCAAAACTTGTACCATATTGGATAATAGGACTCTTTGTATTATCAATAGCAATGGTTGTAGCCCTATTAGTATATGGGCTTGCTCCGGTAGGCTCAATAGCTACAATATATTTTGGAGCTATTCTCTTTATATTCACAATATCGGGATTTAGCGTTACCATTGCAAACTTTTCAGAGACCTTACAACAAACAATGTTTGTGATGTTCTTCTTTGTAATGCTATTTATACTGATGAGCGGACTATTTACCCCCATTGACTCAATGCCCGAATGGGCGCAATACTTTACATTAATACTGCCACCACGCTATTTTATAGAGATACTACGCTCGGTATATCTAAAAGGCACCTCAATATTAGAGATGTGGCACAACTTTGCCGCATTAGGCATATCGGCAATAATATTTAATATATTGGCAGCAATAACATATAAAAAACAGACGTAGTTTTTTAGTTGTCAGTTGACAGTATCCTAAACAAAAAAAGGGGCTGTGCGTGGCACAGCCCCTTTCGGTTATTATAATTTATAGGTATTACAATTTTGGTCCTGCAGCAACTAATGCTTTACCTGCTTCGTTACCTGTAAATTTAGCAAAGTTTTTGATGAAACGCTCTGCAAGATCTTTTGCTTTTGCGTCCCACTCTGCTGGATCTGCATATGTATCGCGAGGATCCAAGATGTTAGTATCTACTCCGTTCAATGCTGTAGGTACTTCAAAGTCGAAGTAAGGAATTTTCTTAGTTGGAGCGCTATCAATTGATCCGTCAAGGATTGCATCGATGATACCGCGAGTATCTTTGATTGAGATACGTTTTCCTGTTCCGTTCCAACCTGTATTTACCAAGTAAGCACGTGCACCTGTTTTCTCCATTCTCTTAACCAACTCTTCTCCGTATTTTGTTGGGTGTAACGAAAGGAATGCTGCTCCGAAACATGCTGAGAATGTTGGAGTAGGCTCAGTAATACCGCGCTCAGTTCCTGCCAATTTAGCTGTAAATCCTGAAAGGAAGTAGTATTGAGTTTGCTCGGGTGTCAAGATTGATACAGGAGGCAATACACCAAATGCGTCAGCTGACAAGAAGATTACTTGTTGTGCGTGAGGTCCTTTAGATACAGGTTTAACGATGTTCTCGATGTGATTGATAGGATATGATACACGAGTATTCTCTGTTACACTCTTATCAGCGAAATCAATTTTTCCGTTTGCATCAACTGTTACGTTCTCCAACAATGCATCGCGACGGATAGCGTTGTAGATATCGGGCTCGCTCTCTTTGTCAAGGTTGATAACTTTAGCGTAGCAACCACCTTCGTAGTTGAATACACCTTCATCGTCCCAACCATGCTCATCGTCACCAATCAATAGACGTTTGGGGTCAGTTGAAAGAGTTGTTTTTCCTGTTCCTGACAATCCGAAGAAGATTGCAGAGCTTTTACCCTCTTTGTCAGTATTTGCAGAACAGTGCATTGAAGCAATTCCTTTAAGAGGATTCAAGTAGTTCATGATTGAGAACATACCTTTCTTCATCTCACCACCATACCAAGTATTGATGATTACTTGCTCTTTTGTTGTTAGGTTAAATACAACTGCAGTCTCTGAGTTAAGACCTAACTCTTTGTAGTTCTCAACTTTTGCTTTTGATGCATTGTAAACAACGAAATCGGGCTCTCCGTAGTTTGCCAACTCCTCTGCTGTAGGAAGAATGAACATGTTTGACACGAAGTGTGCTTGCCATGCAACCTCAACAATGAAACGTACTTTAAGACGTGTAGCCTCGTTTGCTCCGCAGAATGTATCAACTACGAAAAGTTTTTTATTTGAAAGCTCTTTAACTGCTATCTCTTTCAATGTTTTCCAAGTCTCCTCGGTAACAGGTTTATTGTCATTTTTGTACTCATCTGATGTCCACCATACTGTATTTTCGCTGGTAGCATCTTTTACAAAGAATTTGTCTTTAGGTGAACGACCTGTGTAAACTCCTGTCATTACGTTTACTGCGCCAAGCTCAGTTACTTGACCAACTTCAAAACCTTCCAAACCTGGTTTTGTCTCCTCTGCAAAGAGGACATCATAAGACGGATTGTGGATAACCTCAGTTGCTCCATTAATTCCGTACTTGCTTAGATCTAATGTTGCCATTGTAGTTTTTAAATTAAAAAGTTATTTTATAAAATTATATCTCATCAAAACTATTCATAGGTTTTTGAACCTAAAATTTAAAAGGACAGTTCATCAAAACCAATCCTTAACCGTTTACAAAGGTAATACAAATTTTGGAAGTGCAATGTTTGATTAAAGAAATTTTTCGCCAATTAGTGTAAATTTTATTTTTAAATTTTTAAAATACTATTTTTCGTTAGGATTAATAGGCTTTTCAAAACATATTTTTATTATTTTTGCGATGTAATAAAGGAGTGTTTAAATTTCACTTTAGATTTATTTGAAAGAGTTTTTGCTGATTTATTTTTAAATATAAATACAACAGAAGAGAAAAATTTGTTGTTATAATAAAATGCAAGCATAATACTATGAATATAGAGATAAAGATAATCTCCTCTTTATGGGATTTTATAAAATACACAAATTTCAAAAACAGGCTATATAAAGGTTCTCAATATGCCGTACCGCCTTTTTTGATTGATGAACTTAATACTTTTAATCCTAAAAAGAACCCGGCATACGATTTTTGTGAATCTATCAGCATTATGGCTTACAGAGAGGGTAAACCTGTAGGTCGTGCAACAGGCATAATAAATCATGCCGTAAATGAACGTACCGGAAAGAAATGCGCTCGCTTTGGCTGGATTGATTTTATTGATGACAAACAGGTTAGTATTGCTCTTACCGAATGGATTGAGAATTGGGCAATCCTCAATGGCATGACAGAGATTGAGGGACCTATGGGCTTTACCGATATGGATCCCGAAGGGTGTCTTGTTGAAGGATTTGACCAACTCGGCACAATGGCTACAATATATAATTACCCATACTACTCAGAACATTTTGAGGAGTTAGGGTACGAAAAGGTTCAAGATTGGGTTGAATTTAAAATAATCGTCCCTGACGACTTACCTGAAAAGCACTACCGCATAGCAAAAATAGTAAAAGAGAAATATGGTCTAAAACTTGCCGAATGCAAAAGCATAAAAGAGCTGGCCGATAAATACGGGCAATCTTTATTCCAAATCATAAACATTGCATACGACAAATTGTTTGGATACTCACCTCTTACCCCCCGCCAAGTAGAACACTATATAAAGATGTATCTGCCAATGTTACACAAAGATGGTGTTGCGATTGTATTAAATGAACAAGATGAGGTAGTAGGTGTAGGCATAACTGTGCCGTCGCTTTCAAAAGCTTTACAGAAATCAAATGGCAGAATATTTCCGTTTGGTTGGTATCACCTGCTTAAGGCATTCAAAAAAGGGAATGAGATAGTTGATTTTTTGTTAATTGCCGTTCGCCCCGACTACCAAAGCAAAGGAGCAAATGCCCTATTTTTTGAAAAAATATTTACACACTGTAAAAATCAAGGGCACAAAATGGTTGAGACAAATCCCGAATTGGACGACAACACAAAAATTCACAACCAATGGGCAATGTTTGATACTGTACAACATAAACGTCGTAGAGCATTCCACAAGAAACTAATATAAAAACAGACTCCAAAGGGCTGAAAACCTTTGGAGTCTGTTTTACCTAATAGTTTACAAAACTTATAATAATCGTTCATTTTAACATCAAAAAAAGTTTAATTATTACTTATAAATAAGTAATTTTGCACCCTCAATTTTAGAAAGTTTAAATTATCACATTATAAAGTTTCTTAAACAGAAGAACAATGGAACTAAAATCATTACTTAAAACCGTTGATTTTGAGCCTTCTCTTTTTAAAGCTCTTAAAAATTACAATAAGAAAAAGTTTATTTCCGACCTAATGGCGGGAGTTATAGTTGGTGTAGTGGCAATGCCTCTTGCCATTGCCTTTGGTATCGCCTCAGGAGTAACACCCGAAGCCGGCTTAATTACTGCAATTATCGGAGGATTTATAGTATCGTTCCTTGGCGGAAGCAGCGTGCAAATTGGTGGTCCAACCGGCGCATTCATCATTATTGTGGCAGGTATTATTGCCCAATATGGTATGGAAGGATTGGCAATTGCCACTCTCTTGGCAGGTATAATGTTACTTGTTATGGGATTGTGCCGATTTGGAGCTATCATAAAATTTATACCCTATCCCATTGTTATTGGATTCACAGGAGGTATTGCCGTAACAATTTTCTCAACCCAGATAGAGGATTTCTTTGGTATGCACATTGAAAACCTCCCTGCCGACTTCTTCTCAAAATGGGGAGCATATTTCCAAAATATAGGTAGTACACACATTGCAACACTACTTGTTGGAGTAGCCACTCTGCTTATAATAATGTTTACTCCCAAAATAACAAAGCGCATACCCGGTTCACTTGTTGCTATAGTATTGGTTACTATTGTAGTTTATCTACTAAAGACTTTTGCCGGACTTGAAGGCGTTGACACTATTGGCGACCGTTTTGGAACGATAACCGCAAATATTAAGGCTCCTGAAGGATTTGTTTTAAATTGGGAAGTTGTAAATAATCTTATATCTCCTGCATTTACCATAGCAATGCTTGGAGCAATAGAGTCTCTTTTATCAGCTACAGTCGCAGATGGTGTTATCGGAGAACGACACAACTCTAATACAGAATTGATTGCACAAGGTGCAGCAAACATAGTCTCTCCTCTTTTCGGCGGTATTCCCGTAACAGGAGCTATTGCCCGCACAATGACAAATATAAACAACGGAGGTAGAACACCAATAGCCGGAATTATTCATGCCGTAGTGCTTCTTCTCATACTTTTATTACTTGCACCATTAGCAGTACACATTCCAATGTCATGTCTTGCCGCAATACTTATTGTTGTTGCATACAACATGAGTGGTTGGAGAACTATCCGCTCACTATCAAAAGTTAGAAATGCCGATGTTATAGTACTATGGCTCACTCTTCTTTTAACAGTGGTATTCAACTTAAATATAGCTATTGAAATAGGATTGCTTCTTGCTGTAATACTATTCTTGAAACGAGTAACAGAGAACGTTCATGTTTCGGTTATACGCAAAGATTTAAATCTTGACGATGATGATCATAACCTTGCATCTCTTGAAGAGGAACACTTGAAATTAGAAAAAGGCGTTGAGGTATATGAAATTGATGGACCATTCTTTTTTGGTATAGCAAATAAGTTTGACGAGCAAATGCGTGTATTGAGCGATAAACCTCTTGTACGTATTTTAAGAATGCGCAAAGTTCCATTTATTGACTCAACAGGACTACACAACCTTGAAATATTTATTGACTCAGCACACAAAGAGGGTATAAGAATTATACTTTCAGGAGTACACAAATCGGTTCACGAGACATTGAAAAAGGGAGGCATCACAAACCATATGCAACCTGAAAACATTTGCGATAACATTCGCGATGCTGTTGCAAAAGCCAATGCCTACGTAAACTCACACAAAGAGCAATAAAGATTTTTTCAATAAAAATAAATTTTAATTGCATAAAAAACAATTTATGAGCTCTTTCTTAGTTATTATTAGAAACAACCTCTAAGAATGAGCCGAATAAAGATAATATTGATTGCCATCATTGCATTGTGCATATACGAAAAAGGATATGCACAATACGATGCGCAACTTAGTCAATATTGGGCTTTACCTACATATTACAATCCCGGAGCCGCAGGCTCAACCGACAAACTCAATATACGCGCTGCCACCCGACAACAATGGGTAAAAATGCCGGGAGCTCCCAAAACCTTCATAATAATGGGAGATATGCCCTTTAAACTTTTCAAGCAGCAACATGGTGTTGGAGCAGTAATTTCAAGCGAGAAGATTGGCCTTTTCTCAAATACAGCATTAGGAATACAATACTCATTCAAAGTAAAACTTTTGGGAGGACAACTTGGTTTAGGATTACAATTTGGTCTGATAAATCAAGTTTTTGACGGAAGTGAGGTATATATACCGGAGAGCGACTACCATACACAAACTGACGAAGGAATACCAACCACCGAAGTTAAGGGCATGGCTTTTGACTTAGGGTTTGGAGCCTACTATACGCATAAATATTTTTGGACAGGCTTTTCGGCAATGCACCTTACCTCTCCAAAGATAACTTTTGATGAAAAATATGAAACTTATGTACCCTCTTCATTTTATTTTACTGCAGGAGGCAATATTCCATTTAAAAATTCGTTATTCATATTGCAACCCTCATTGTTGTTAAAAACCGTTGTCAAAAGAATTCAGGTAGAATTTGGAGCAATAGTAAAATACAACAAATTTATTTGGGGAGGCTTGTCGTACCGACTTAATGACGCTCTAATATTCTCATTAGGAGGGGAATGGAAAGGAGTAATGTTAGGATATTCTTACGATTATTCACTGTCGGACATAGTAAAAGTAACAAGTGGAAGCCACGAAGTATTTGTAGGATACAGCATGAAACTTGACTTAGGGAAAAAAACAAAAAATAAACATAAAAGTATTCGCATACTCTGATGATTTATCACACAAAACTCATCAGAAAAAATTAAAAAAAGTATGAAAAAATTATTTTTTATAGTAGCGGTAACAGCATTGATAACTTCATGCGCTCCATCATCATCAGGTGGAGGTGGAGGAGAACTCGTAGGTGTTAGAGCAATAGCTTGGGGCGAACCTATGCCTTATGGAATGGTACTTATAGAACGAGGTTCGTTTACTGCAGGCTGCGCCGAAGAGGACTCTGTATGGGGTACTCCCAAAAACGACAAACCTATATCAGTTGAGTCGTTTTGGATGGACGAAACAGAGATTACCAATGGTAAATACAAACAATTTTTGTTTTGGGTACGCGATTCAATAATTCGCGAACGCCTTGCCGATCCTGCATTTGGAGGTAACGAAGCTTTCAAAATTGAAGAAGACCGCGAAGGAAATCCTGTAAAACCATACTTAAATTGGGCAAGAGCAATTCCTTGGAAAAACCCGACAGAAGATGAGGCTCGCGCAATTGAAAGTGTATATCGCATCAACCCAATTACAGGTCAAAAAGAGTTGGATCCAACTCAAATGAACTATCGCTATGAGATATTTAATCATACCGAAGCAGCAAAACGTCGTAACCGTCTTGACCCTACACGCAGAATCTTAAATACAGATATCAAACCTGATCTTAATGCAGAGGTAATAATATCAAAAGATACAGCATTCATTAATGATGACGGAAAGATAGTTACCGAAACTATTACACGCCCATTAAGCAGCGAATTTGATTTCTTGAACACATACATTGTAAATATTTATCCCGACACAACAGCGTGGATAAACGACTTTGACAATGCATATAACGAACCATATATGCGTCTTTACTTCTCACACCCCGGATATAACGATTATCCCGTTGTAGGAGTTTCATGGGAACAAGCCACTGCCTTTTGTGCTTGGCGTACACAATATTTGTTAGCAGCATTACAAACTCCATATATTGAGCCTTATCGTTTACCTACAGAGGCTGAATGGGAATACGCTGCAAGAGCTGGAGTAAATGAGAATAAATATCCTTGGGGAGGCGATATTCCAATGACAGAGAAAGGCTGTTTTAATGCAAACTTTAAACCCCAAAAGGGAAATTACGTTAAAGACGGCAACTTAATATCTTCAAAAGTAGCCACATATCCTCCAAATGACTTTGGCTTGTACGATATGGCAGGAAACGTTTCGGAGTGGACATCAACAGCATACAGCGAAGGGGGAATGGCTTATACAAGCGACATGAATCCCGATTACCGTTATAATGCAGCAAAAGAGGACCCATACCAAATGAAACGCAAAATAGTACGCGGAGGTTCTTGGAAAGATGTCTCAAACTTCATTCGTTCCGATATAAGAATGTGGGAGTTCCAAAACGAGCAACGCTCATATATAGGATTCCGTTGTGTACGCACACAAATTGGCTTTGCAAAGGGGCGTAAATAATATCAATAACTCAAAAGGCAAGAAAAAATGAAAAAAGAGAAAATTCAAGCATATAAATTTCGTTTTCAAGAATTTGTAGCAAGCGACAAGGGAAAACGTTTCTTTAACTTTGCATATAGTATTGGTGCTGCAATAGTTATTCTTGGTGCGCTATTTAAAATATTGCACCTTGCAGGAGGTAACTTTATGCTATCGTTAGGAATGGGTATTGAGGTATTGATGTTCATTCTAACAGCTTTTGATGCTCCCGCAAAAGAGTATAAATGGGAAGAGGTATTCCCCGTTCTTAAAAGTGAAGATCCTAACGACCGTCCTGAATTTAAAGGTGGTGGCGGAGGGTTCTCCGGCACAATGCCCATAGGAGTTAACACTGGGGCAAGTAACGCAGAAGGCACTGCTATCAACGCTGAAGGAGGTGTTGCATTAGGAGGTGGCACAATAATCATAGGAGGCTCAAATGTTCCGTATGTATCGCCTGAAGATGCAAAACGCACAGCAGGTATTCCATCAGATATTAACTTAGACGAAAACGATACCCAATCGCTATCTCAAAGTATTCAAAAATTATCGTCGGCAGCAGACCAGCTATCTAAGATGGCTGAGCTTACATCTGCAACTCAAACATACTTAGAACAACTATCTGCCATATCAAATCAGATGGAACAATTCAAGAGGGCAACCGAATCGCTTACACAAGTTTCAAATGTTCTATTGGAGTCATATCGTAACATTACCGACAATTCTGATAACATAACCTCTCACTCACAAGGATATGTTACTCAAATGGAAGACTTGAACCGCAATCTTGCAGGATTGAATACCATATATGAAATTCAATTGAAGAGCATCAGTTCTCAATTAGATAATATTGACCGCGTAAACATAGGATTAAGAACTATTCGCGATATGTACGAAAGTTCAGTTGACGACAGCTCACGCTACTGCAAAGAGACAGAGCGTATGACTACATACATGTCGCAACTAAACTCAGTATATGAGAATATGTTGGCAGCTATGACTGTAAATATGTACAATAACCCTATGGCTGCCTTAGGAAAACAAACGCCAAAGCGTAAAAACGAAGAAGAGAATAACAATAACGACGAAGCATAAAAATAAGCATTAGACAATGGCATCAAATAACTATTCAAATATGACGCCGAGGCAGAAGATGATAAATCTTATGTATATCGTGCTTACTGCCATGCTTGCCCTCAATGTCTCTACCGATGTCTTAAACGGATTCAGACAAGTTGAGGATAGTCTTGCGCGCTCAACAGAAAATGCCTCTGAGCAAAATCGCACTCTTTACGGAGAACTTTCGGAATATAACAGAACCAATCCTGAAAAATCGGGAGAGTGGTATAGCAAAGCCACAGATGTGCGTAAACGCACCGAAGCTCTTGTTTCATACATTGATTCTCTTAAACTACTTATCGTACAACAAGCTGACGGAAGAGACGGAGATGTAAATAATATCAGGCGAATGGACGACCTTGAGGCGGCATCGCATATTATGCTATCACCAGCTAAAGGACAAGGAGAAAAGCTAAGAACATCACTTACAAATTACGCCGATTTTGTAACCCCAATGGTTAACGATTCAATTAAACGTAAAATTATAAGTGATTACCTATATCCTGTAGCATTAAACAAAGATGGAATAATAAAGAAAAAAACGTGGGAAGAGGAGACTTTTGAAGGCATGCCTGTTGCCGCAGCAATAACCGTACTTACAAAACTGCAAAGCGATATAAGATATGCCGAAAGCGAGATTTTACACATTCTACGAAACAACATTGATGAAGGAGATGTTCGCGTAAATCGTATGGACGCATATGTGATACCCGTATCAAAAACTGTAATGCGCGGTAGTTCATATTCTGCAAACATAGTTCTTGCTGCAATAGACACAACTCAAGCCCCTACAATATACATTGGCGATAAGCAGTTGCCAAAAGAGGCTAACGGACTATATGAATTTGTATGTAATCAAACAGGAGTATTTGATTATACCGGATATTTAGAAGTTGCAGCCGGAGATGGTTCAATACTTCGCCACGACTTTACATCATCATATACAGTAATAGAGCCATCGGCTACCGTATCAGCTACAATGATGAACGTATTGTATGCCGGTATTGACAACCCTATAAGTATCTCTGTTCCCGGCATACCAAACAATGCCATATCTGCTACAATGTCAAACGGAACATTAACACGTTCAGGCAATGGTTGGATAGCACGTCCTAAAGGAGTTGGAAGTGATGTTACAATATCGGTAACGGCAAATATGGAAGGTCGCATACAGACTGTAAGTCAAAACGTATTCCGCGTAAGGCAATTGCCCGATCCCATGCCTTTCATTGCATATAAAGACGACAAAGGCAACATACAGAGATACAAAGGAGGGAAACCCTTTAGTAAAGGATTACTTTTAAAAGCACCCGGAATTGAAGCAGCTATTGATGATGGTCTGTTAAACATATCGTTTAAAGTATTATCATTTGAAACAGTAATATTTGATTCAATGGGGAATGCCATACCTGAAGTATCTGACGGTGCTAATTTCTCAGAACGTCAAAAAACAGCAATAAAACGTCTCTCAAGAGGAAAACGTTTCTATATATCAAGAGTTAAAGCAATAGGACCTGATGGTATAGAACGCAACTTATCTCCTATTGAGGTTATTGTAAATTAAATAAGAAAGAAATAAATATAACAAGATATGAAACGTACTATTAAAATTTTAACTGTACTGCTCCTTTCGGCAATATTTGCAGCGCCCCAAATAGAGGCTCAAACACGTGCATCAATAAAAAGTGGTAGTGCAAAAAAAAGAGAAGAGGCTAACAACTCAATAAGCGTAAGGGCTAAAGCCTTATATGAGAAAGAGGAACTTTCTTCTTCAGATATTCCATGGATGCGAATAATTTACAGCTCATTAGACCTTAAAAAGGAGAAAAACCTCCCTTTATACTATCCTGAGGAGAGTACAGAAGAGCAAGAAAATCTTTTCCGTCTAATAATGAAGTTATTGGCAGAAAACAAGATTGGAGCCTATGAATATCTTGACGGACGAGAGATATTCAATGACGAGTACCAAGTAAACGTTAAAGAGACTCTTGACAGATTTCATATACTTTATGAAGAGAAAGAGAATAGCGGAAGTAAGAAGGCGAAACTCTCAATTGATCCAAGCGATGTGCCAGCAAACGAAGTATTGTCCTATTATATAAAAGAGAAGTGGGTGTTTGACAAGCGCAACTCAGGTCTTAAAAGTGAGATAGTAGCAATATGTCCAATCCTTCATCGCGTAGGGGACTTTGGCGGTGAAGCTGTAAAATACCCAATGTTTTGGGTTAAATATTCCGATGTACGTCCATATATGGCACAACAATACATTATTACAAGCAGCGAAAATAACGTAAGAAACTACACATTTGACGATTTCTTCAAGCTTCGCATGTTTGATGCCGAAATATACAAGACAATGAATCTACGCAATATGTCACTCATGCAACTATATCCTGAGCAAGCAGCTCAAGATAGTGCAAGAAGAGAGATAGAGAAGCAATTACAAAATTTTGAAAATGGTCTCTGGGTAAAAGACATTGAAGAGATAAATAAAGAGAAAGAGGCTAAAGCCATAGAAGAGGCAAAAACAGAAGAAATAAAAAGCGACAAACCCAAAGAGGCAAAAAGCTCAATTGACTCAACTCGTTCGTCACGTGGAACAGAGAGTCCGAAATCTTCTGTAAGCAAAAGCACAAAAAGCACTAAATCTGTAGCAAGTAAAAGTAGTAGCAAATCAAGCAGAAGCAAAGCATCAAAGTCAAGTGCTCCTGTTCGCTCGGTACGCAGTACAAAATAGATACTATGAAAAATATTTATATTGAGGCTATCTTAAGATAGTCTCAATATTTTTTTTATAAATAATAAGTTTTTACATTGTAGAGGAAGTATATATTTGCAACAAAAACACTACCTTTGCAACAATGCGTAAATTACGAAAATATATACTATCTGTTGTTATTTTGCTTTTATGCGTAAATATTACGGCACAAGAGCATACTAATGACTCTATCCCTAACGAGACACTATCCATAAAGTTAGACTCACTTTTAACACATCTTCCAGATTCTACAGAAAAGGGATATACACAAGAAGAGATTTCAGCAATAAACAACATATTAGATCTTCTCTCTACAGGCATAGATATTAAAGCTGAAAAAAATAAGAAAATAGAAAAGGAGAAGAATTTTAAATTTAGTGTATTAGGTGGTCCAGGATACTCACCCGACTACGGTTTTACAATAGGATTGGCTACACTTGCAACATTCAAAACAGATAAAACAGACACAACATTACCCCGAAGCATAATACCATTAAACGTAAACCTCGCATTTGGGAAGCCAATGAGTGTTACAATACTATCAAAACCACTCATATATTTTAAACATGACAAAATAAGACTACAAGGAGTATTTGAATTTAAACACTCCAATGAGAACTTTTACGGAGTTGGATACAAACAAAACCATAATGCAAAACGTAGCAAAGATATAACGGGATACTACGCCGATTTGGTTCAAATCAATCCCTTATTACTCTTTAGACTAAAAAAAAGCCCAAGTTATATAGGAATAGCAGGAGATTTCTTTTATGAGAATATAAAGAGTCCCGGCACCCTACTACTTAACGACCCTTACTACTTGATGCAAGGAGGTACTGCCGAAGGATTAAGAGATATAAATGTCGGATTAGGAATAACATACTCATTCGATACACGCGACGTAGCAGCTAATGCCTACAAAGGAGTATTATTTGAGGCTCGCGCATTATATTATAGTAAATATTTAGGCGGAGAGTACGATTTCGGATCAATAACACTTGACTATCGCCAATATTACAAAGTATCAAAGGAGCACCGTCGCGTATTGGCATGGAACATATTAGCAAAAACAAAAATAGGAGATAAAGTTCCTTTCTCTCAACATGCAATAATTGGAGGACCTTTCAATTTACGAGGCTACTATCTTGGACAATATCGCAATAAAACAGCAGTAACAACTGAATTGGAGTGGCGACACATGTGGGATATTGCCACTGATACCAAATTTAAACAATTACTCCACAGATTAGGATATGCAGCCTGGGTTGGATGCGGATTTATGGGCGAAAATATTATTAGATACGATGCAGTTTTACCCAATCTCGGTGGAGGATTAAGAGTTGAAGTTCAGAAACGTATGAACTTCAGAGTTGATGCAGGCTACAGTTTTGCCGATAAACATGCCCTATTCTACTTTAATATGACAGAGGCATTTTAGTAGCTGTCAATTATTAGTCTCATTTGTTATATTTATTAGAATAATTGACATAAACAAAGCAAAAATAAAGTTACCCCAAAAGTTAGTCAAAAACTTTTGGGGTAACTTTACAGCTATTGGCTAATATTTATATAACAATTATCCGCAATGGAAATATTTATTTACAAGTTCAAGCATTGCAACCTGATTACCATCTAATTCAGCACGTAAAGTGCGATCGTCGTACGAAGACAATTTTTTAATAATACCATCAATCATTGCAGGACTGAAAACATTATATTTCTCAAAAATTGCACGTTGCTTAGCCAAACACTCAGCCGACGCAGCACAACTATCGGGCAGTTGCTCTAACGAGTTTAACTTATCGGCATTCTCCTCCTTGTGAATATTTACATTAACGTATGTCTTTTCAGCTATATCCAAACCATTTTCAATCTCAAATCCATAACGGCATGCAACCGCAAGACCAGCCAAAAGTTGATAAAGGTCGGCAGAGCCATCTGGAGAACGCATCTCAACAGTCTGTTTTTGTGAGGTATCATAATTGCTCAAATTCTCTAACGGATTAGCAATTTTACACATATCTGTTTTTGATGCCCAGCCAAGAGGAACGCGTACCAATACCGAGCGGTTTCTATCACCCCAGCAGATGTTTGTAGGAGCCTCTTGATGAGGAACCAAACGGAAATATGATGTAGGATTTGTATTTCCAAAGGCAGTTATTGACGGAGCCAATACCATCATACCTGCAATAGCCTTACGAGCAGTTTCAGATAATACACCATTATCAAGCATTTGGTTTTGTCCATCTTTTACAATGCGCATATGAACGTGTAGTCCTGAACCTGCCTTACCTGTTGTAATTTTGGGAGCAAACGTTATATCGTAACCCATTTGGTATGCAAGATTACGTATTATCCATTTTGCAATCATAAGTTGGTCAGCTGCATCTTGAGCGCGAACAGGAAGGAACTCAATCTCGTTTTGTTCATATACCATACCATCGATACTAAAATTACCCACCTCAGAGTGGCCATATTTTATTTGACCTCCGGCTTGCGCAATATATGCCATACAACGAGTACGGAATTCATTGAATTTAGCATATGGGGCAGACTCGTGATAACCCTTTTGGTCGGTTGCAGGGAAAGCCTCTTCATCGGGAGCAATAACATAATATTCCAACTCCCCCATTGCCTGAAACTCCATTCCCGTAACTTCATTAAAAGCACGACAAGCCTTTTCAAGAGTATTCTCGGGAGAACTTTCAAGAGGCTCGCCATCTTTGTTAAAATATGAACACAACATTGAAAGAGTTGGCATCTCAGCAAAAGGATCCAAGAATGCTGTTTTAAAACGAGGTATCACATATAAATCACTACTTCCTGCCTCAATAAAGGGGAAAAGGCTTGAGCCATCAACACGTTCACCGCAAGTAAGAATAGCATCAAGATAAGCCAAATTATTAATTACAAAATTCAAAGTTTTAAGACGTCCATCTCCTGCCGGATACATAAAGTTTACCATTTGTATTCCATTCTCCTCAATATATCTTATAATATCCTCTTTTGTAAACTCCTTGGCAGGCTTACCCAAATATGACACAAGCAAATTGGGATTCAAAGCTAATTCTCTATCCATATTTATATAAATTAATTTGATTAAGCTATATTATTACAATCCAAAGGTAATAAAAAGATTTATTTTTTTTATAATTAACTTCCAATTTTTAGTTTTAGTTTAGAATAGGCACAAAAGAGAGGGTTGACATCTCTGCCAACCTCTATATCTAAAAGTTTGAGTAAATGTGGGTAATTCACTACTTCACACAAAAAGGGTGCAGATTAATCTGCACCCTTTTAAATTATATTCAGCCATTATTTTCAGTCTCTAACAACTATTTTTTAGCTACTTTCATTACTTTAAGCAATCCTCCCTCTCCCTTAATTTTAATGAAGTAGATTCCTGCTTCGCCATCAACAGCAATAGGATAAACCTCACCTGCTGTTGCGTTCAATGATGCTTTGTTTAGCATACGACCTGCATTGTCATATAGCTCAACTGTATAAACACCATCTTCTGTAAAGTTTACATATACCTCATTCTCAAATGGGTTGGGGAATGCTTGCATCATATCCTCTACGCTTACGTTATCTTCAATACCGGTAGGAGTAACTTCAACAACCTCTATTGTTTTGGTGTCTGAACCCCAACCGTTGGCAAGTGTCAATGTTGCAGTATAATCGCCCTCTGCTGCATATATAACTTTTGCATTTCCTGCATCTTTATTTCCTCCTACTGAGATAATTGAAGCTTCCTTCAAAGCCCAAGTGGGCAATGTCTCAATTTTGTAGATAGAACCTGAAATAAATGGTGCTCCTGCCGCAAACGATATTGATTCACGACTATATTGATTAGACGATATAACTGAAGCATTATATTTTCCTGCCTTAAGTGTTTTATTGTATCCTGTACTTATAAGGAAATTATCACTATTTGCGTCAGTTTCAAAATCCCAATATCCTATAAAGTTAGCATCTGATACTGAATTAGTATGAGACATTGCACCCTTAACCTCTGCTGCAGTAAGAGCTTTCTTATATAGACGAACCTCATCGATAGTACCATCTATACCTGCACGTCCGTGTGCACGACCACCAATCATAATAACATTAGAAGATTGCCATGTATATAGTGCTTGTTCTGCAAGCTCTCCTCCCACAAGTTTACCATTTACATAAAGATACATTGATCTGTTGGTAGAATATCCCGATACCATTGCAACATGATACCATGTATTTGTTTTAAACTCAAACTCATCAGATATTTCAATAATATCTCCTCCGTTTTCACCATACAATCTATAAGAGAAGCCTAATTTACCATTAGGATCAATAGTACTCCAGATAAATCCCCAATCACTTGCTGGCCATTTATCAGAAGCTGTACGAACATTCAAGAATTGAGTTCCGCCATCTTCATGGTTAAAACTATTAATATATAACCAGAAAGTCAAAGTAAACGGTGTTTGGTCGTTAAAACCAAGTTGGTCAGCAGGGATACCGAATGCTTTCTCTCCAAGAGCCATACCGCGTGATACATATCCGTCGGCATCAGCACGTCCTGTATATGAGTAAGTTACCTCTTCGCCTGCCTCTATCCAATCGTTTCCTTTCGCTCCGCTCATTGTCAATGTCTTGATTTCGGGCATTGCTCCCACCTCTGCCGGTGAAATTTGAATCTTACCACGA
>JAZNCN010000023.1:0-59347 GCA_045587545.1 Candidatus Caccoplasma sp. | reverse complement strand
GTCTATGCTGTAGCAGGCGGAGTACAAGTAGAGGCAGCCGAAACAACAAAAGTAGAGGTTTACTCAATAGCCGGAACAATGATAGCAGAGAAAGTAATCTCAGGCACATCAACAATAGCACTTGAAAAAGGTGTTTACATTATAAAAGCAGCAAATGAAGTTGTTAAGGTTGTTGTAAAATAAGTTGATTTTAATTAGAAAATCAAAGATAATCGGAATCAATAACTATAATTCGTATTTCATAATAAAGAAATACTAAGAAAACCGAAGGGAGATACGCTTAATTGGCTATCTCCCTTCGGCTTCTTTTGCTTTATTTAATATTAAAATATATTGAATATATTATTTAACTCCTTTGATAAATATTGAAATTTAAAAAATAAATATTTATTTTTGTACATTAAATATTTTATAATGAATATTAACCCTAAATTACAGATTTATGAAAAAACTTTTCTTTTTTGTAGCAGCATTAATATTTGTTGCAACAAATATTAATGCAGAAAAGTTATCGGGGACACTTTCTTCAAACATGAATGCTTATAGCACATGGAGTGAAAGTTATCCTTTAACTAATGCAAATGATGGTAGTTATTCGACTAAGTTTTGGTCTGATGCAGCTCAAGAAACAGGCGAGTATGTAACAATGTCATTGGCAGAACAGACAAGTATCGGCGAAATCGTCTTCTATTTTGCCGATGGAGACAGACCCGGTGGAGCAAAAGTTGAAGTCTCTGCCAATAATTCGGAGTGGGAAACTGTTGCCACTTTTTCTTCAACCGATATTTCAACGGAAGGTACATACACTTGTGATGCCGAGGGATTGTTAGCGCAATATGTAAGATTGATTTTTACTCAATCTATCTCAAACTGGTTTCAATTGGTGGAATTTGAGGTATATGAAGCTCCTGTGAATATCACCCCGAGAACAATTTCAGTATCTGTGGCAGATGCCTCAATGGGAACAGTATATATAGGAGAAGAGGGAGTTACTGAGGTTACAGATCAAACAGGAGTTGTAAGATTGGAAGCCATTCCTGCAACAGGATATAAATTTGTAAATTGGACTCTCAATGGCGAAGAGGTTGCGACAACTGCTTCGTTTGTAGATAAAACAGAGGGAGACAAAGCATATGTCGCAAACTTTGCGGCATTGCAACTATTCAATATAGAAGTATCGGTAAATGATGCTGTTATGGGTAGTGTAAGCTCAACAGCAACAGGAGATGTATATGAAGATACAGAGATAACACTAACAGCAACACCTGCAGCGGGATATGAGTTTGTAAATTGGACCGTGGGAGAGAGTGTGGTTAGTGAAGAAAATCCCTATGTTACAATTGTTGAAGCGTCAGCAGAGTATAAAGCCAATTTTAAGGTAAAACCAGAAAAGCTAAAACTTGTAGATGCAGATGTAAGTATGTCATCTTTCAGTAGTTATGTTGATGCAAATATTATCGACGGGGATATGTCATCATTTTATGATTCTCAAAATTCTCAAAGTGTAGGAGCAACCGTTACCGTAACATTGGCAGAGGAGTCTTCTGTCGGAAGAGTGAAGATATACTTCAGTGCCGGATGGTCTGGTGTATATGCTCCCAAAAAAGCAAAAATTCAGGTCTCTACAGACAATGTTGAGTGGACAGATGTTGATGGCGGTGAATTTACCCAAGAAGATTTGGCTGAAGACAATTCAATAACAATAGATACCGATATGCTTGCAAAATATGTAAGAATGTATATTGTTGAAAGAAATACAACCTATTTGACAATATATGAGTTTGAGGTATACGAATCTCCCGTAAATGTAGCACCACGAACAATATCTGTATCAGTTAATGATGCAACAATGGGAACAGCATACATAGGTATGGAAGGAATAACTTCTGTAACAGAGCAAACAGGTGCGGTAAGATTGTTTGCCACTCCTGCAAGCAATGCATATCGTTTTGTAAACTGGACAGTTGAAGGCGAAGAGGTTGCTACGTCGGTAAACTTTACCGACAGGACAGAGGGAGACAAAGCATACGTTGCAAACTTTGAGGCAAAACCAATTTACGAGGTAAATGTATCATCGGCAAACAGTGAAAGAGGAGGCGTATCGTCTACAGCACCAGAGGTTGTTTATGAAGGTGATGAAGTAACATTCACTGCAACTTCAGTTGATGGATATAAATTTTCTGCATGGACAATTGGTACAGATACAGTTTCAACAGCCAATCCATATACTATAACTATAGAAGAGTCAGTTGCTATTGTGGCAAACTTTGATATAGATCCTATGTTGAACCGTACTAATTGGACAATAAAAGCGTCATCTGAAGAGTCGATAGGAGAGGGAGCAGGAAACGGAGTTGCATCTTGTATAATCGATGGTTCTGCATCAACTTTCTGGCATACACAATATAATGGTTCAGAACCGGGATATCCTCACTGGTTTATGATTGATATGCAAGAGTCAAAAGCATTTGATGCCTTTGAGTATGTATCTCGTGGAACAGGAACATCAGACTTGGGAATAAATAATGGAAATATCGTTAACTATATCCTCTATGTGAGCGATACAGAGATTGACCCTGAAAATCTTGATGCTGCATCTAAAGTAACAGAGGGGACATTTACATACGATGGCACTACAAACATTCACAAAGTAACATTTACATCAGTAAAAGCACGTTATGTGATGCTTTATGCAACAGGACAATCCTCTAACGGTAGACAAAATGCATCTTGTGTGGAATTTTATCTATACTCAAATGCCTATGCAGTATCAGTATCTTCTTCAGATATTGAAAAAGGAAAAGCTTATATCGGTACAGATGGAGTAACAACGGTGGGCTGCTCAATAGAGGGAACAGATGTGGTAACACTTACTGCGGAACCTGCACCACGATACCAATTCAAGAATTGGACATTGAACGGAGAGATTGTATCAACCGATGCTGTATATACGACAACATTAATAACCGAGAACCGTTCGTATGTAGCCAACTTTGAGTTTATACCTATTGCACCTCGTGAAGTAAAAGTGTCGTCAAACGATAAGACAAAAGGATATGCGGTATTCGTTTCTCCAATGCCGGAAGGAACAGCAACAAATGTAATAACCGGAGATATTGTAACAGTTGAGGCAATAGCACAATCAAGCGACGACTTCTTCGTAAACTGGACAATCAATGGCGTAGAAGTAGGTACAGAACCAATATTCGAATATCTTGGAGCAGAAGCTGCAACAATCCAGGCAAACTTCATCTCTAAATATGTTGTAACAATCACACCTAATGAAGGAGGAACAATCTCCGTTAAATCAGGAGGAGCACATATTGCAACAGGAGATAGGGTTTTAGAAGGAAGCTATATTTCATTAGAAGTTACAGAAAAACCTCTGAACGAACTAAAGAAACTATTTATAAATGGAGAAGATGTGTTTATACAATATAAATACAATCCTGACTATTGTGTTCAAGTAAACGGTCCTATAACTATTGAAGCTGAATACGGAGATCCTATCTGTTACTTCACATACGAGTGTACAGGAAACGGCTGGATTGAAGCATGGGAAACAGATACATATGATGAATTGGCTGAAGAAGAAGGAACATTAGAGTTGCCGGTTTTACCAGCAGGAGAACAATATGCATATGGAGATGCTGTACCGTTCTTGGGAACAGCAGCAATCTTCGCATATCCTGGAGAGGGAGCCGAACTAATATCTATTACAGTAAACGGAGAAGAGTTAGATTTATCAGATGAGAGTGATATTATTTACTACGGCGACTACTTCATTGATCCGGTAGAAGGACCAATTCATGTAGTAGCAGAGTTTACAGGAGAAAGCACAGGCGTTGAAACAGCAGAAATCTCAGGCTCTTCAGTTTATGCAGTAGCAGGAGGAGTACAAATAGAGGCAGCCGAAGCAACAAATGTTGAGGTTTACTCAATAGCCGGAACAATGGTAGCAGAGAAAGTAATCTCAGGTACATCAACAATAGCTCTTGAAAAAGGTGTTTACATTGTAAAAGCAGCTAATGAAGTTGTTAAGGTAAATGTTAAATAAAAGTTTTTAGTTGTTAGGCTAATAAACTAAAGAATCTTTCAATATAGGAGAGGACTTCGGTTCTCTCCTTTTTTTGTTACTCCAATAATTCCAATATTGCTTGTTAACTAAAAACTGACAACTAAAAACTGACAACTGATATTTTTTTTGTAAATTCGCATATTAAATCAAAATGAAGTGAATATACGAGATTTACATAAGATATTTTTATCTTATCCCATAGTAAGCACTGATACCAGAAAGATAGAGAAGAACTCAATTTTCTTTGCATTGAAAGGGGCAAATTTTGATGCAAATAAATTTGTGGTTGAGGCTCTCACTAAGGGTGCTGTATATGCTGTTGCTGATGATGCAGAACTTACAAAGCTTAATGACCATAGAATAATATTGGTAGATAATGTTTTGCAGACTCTGCAAGCATTAGCAAGATATCATCGCGATACTATGGATATTCCGGTATTGGCTATAACAGGAACAAACGGAAAAACCACAACAAAAGAGCTTATATCAGTGGCATTATCCCCGTCTCATAATGTATTGTCAACAATAGGTAATCTCAATAATAGTATAGGGGTGCCACTAACTCTGCTACGTTTAAGAAACGAACATACAATAGCCGTAATAGAGATGGGTGCGAGTCACCCCGGAGATATTAATGAGTTGGTAAACGTTGCAAATCCAACATACGGTATAATAACAAATGTGGGTAGAGCCCATCTTCAAGGGTTTGGCTCATACGAAGGTGTAATATCAACTAAGTGTGAACTTTACGATTACATCAAAGAAAACCGAGGACGCCTGTTTGTACGTAACGAAGATGAAGTGTTGATGCAACGTTCTGAAGGAATTAATAGAGTGTTATATGGAGCATCATCAATATTAAACATTAATGGAACAATTATATCTGTATCTCCATTTTTAAAGGCAAAAATAGAGTGTGCAGGAGTCTCTTATGACATAAATACGAACCTTATAGGTAAATACAATATTGATAACGTGGTAGCGGCTTCGGCAATAGCTTCTTATTTTGGAGTGCCTATGCAGGAGATAGCAAAAGCTATATCGTCATATATACCTTCTAATAGCCGTTCTCAATTTATAAAAGGAGAACGTAACAATATAATTCTCGACGCCTATAATGCCAATCCGTCAAGTATGAGGGTTGCAATAGAGAACTTCTCTGATGTTAAGGCTGATGAAAAGATGTTGATACTTGGAGATATGTTAGAACTTGGCGAGGAGAGTGAAAGGGAACATACTGCTATAGTTAAACTATTAGAACAGTTAAACTTTACAGATGTTATTTTGGTAGGAAAGGAATTTTATGGAGTTATGTCGCAATATAAAAAATTCTCTACTACGACCGAATTAATAGATTATTTAAAGAATAGAAATATAAAAACAAAAACCATATTGGTAAAAGGTTCTCGTGGAATAGCTCTTGAACAGGCAGTTGAGTATTTAAAATAATGGAGTTTGCAGAAAAGATAAAAGAGAGAATAGATACCCCTATATTTCGACAACTGTCAGAGGTTGCCGAAGAGGTTGGCGTACCTTGTTATGTAGTGGGTGGATATGTTAGAGATATAATACTTGACCGACCTTCGAAAGATATTGATGTTGTTGTGGTGGGTAGTGGAATTGCAGTCGCCGAACGTTATGCAAAAAAACTTGGTAAAGGCGCACATCTTGCTGTGTTTCGCAATTTTGGTACAGCGCAGGTTAAGTATCGAGGAATGGAGGTGGAGTTTGTAGGAGCAAGAAAAGAGTCTTACTCTCATGACTCTCGTAAGCCTGTTGTGGAGAACGGAACTCTTGAAGATGATCAGAATCGCCGTGATTTTACTATAAACGACATAGCTGCAAGTTTAAATAAAGCAAATTTTGGAGATGTTTTAGATCCCTTTGGTGGTTTTGAAGATATAAAAACAAAAACAATAAGAACCCCATTAGATCCTGATATAACATTCAGCGATGATCCTTTGCGAATGATGCGGGCAATACGTTTTGCTACGCAACTACAATTTGATATTGCGCCGGAAACATTTAGAGCAATAACTCGTAATTGCAAGAGAATATCTATAATATCAGGAGAGCGAATAATTGATGAGATAAACAAAATAATGAAATCCCAATATCCATCAATAGGATTTAAATTATTAGATGAATCGGGGTTGTTACAGTTGATAATACCAGAGCTATCAGCACTTAAAGGTGTAGAAAATGTTGAAGGTAAAGGACATAAAGATAATTTTTATCATACACTTACAGTGCTTGATAATGTATCTCAAAGAAGTGATAATCTATGGTTGCGATGGGCGGCACTTATGCACGATATAGGGAAACCCGTAGTAAAACGTTACGACAAGAGAACCGGCTGGACTTTTCATAATCATAACTATATGGGAGCCAAGATGATACAGCGAATATTCCGAAGTCTTAAACTTCCGATGGGAGAGGAGATGAAGTATGTTCGAAAGTTGGTTGATTTGCATATGCGACCAATAGTATTGGCTGAAGATATAGTAACAGATTCGGCAATAAGACGTTTGTTGTTTGATGCAGGGGTTGATATAGAGGATTTGATGTTGTTGTGCGAGGCAGATATAACATCGCGCAACCGCGAAAAAGTAGCACGATTTAAAGAAAATTTTGGTATTGTTCGACAAAAACTCAAAGAGATAGAGGAGAAGGACAGAATACGTGAATTCCAGCCTCCGGTAAGTGGAGAAGAGATTATGGCTCTCTTTGGATTACCGCCCTCACGTCCTGTGGGAGATATAAAAGAGGCTATAAAGGAAGCAATTCTTGATGGAATAATCCCAAATGAATATGAGCCTGCATATAACTATATGTTAAAGGTTGCTTCTAATATGGGATTAAAACCGGTAAATAATGAGTAGTTCTGTTGTTAATTAGGAATTAGTAGGTTGTTTTGCAACAATTATAAATCTTAGTCATGACTCATAGTTCCCATCAATTGATAGTTCTACTCAATTACACAAAATTTTATGGGTGCTTTTGTCGTTTACGATATATACAAAATATAGACCCTTGTCTTTGTTGAAAAAGAAAGGAGTGTTACAAATAATCTCTCTGTCAAAAAGATACTTTCCGTTACAATCAAAAACTTTAATTTCAATTTGTTTATCT
This sequence comes from Candidatus Caccoplasma sp., assembly GCA_045587545.1. GTDB lineage: Bacteria > Bacteroidota > Bacteroidia > Bacteroidales > G3-4614 > Caccoplasma_A. The sequence goes on along the minus strand of JAZNCN010000023.1, from coordinate 52,137 downwards.
ACGCCCTTAATAGTAATATCTCCATTTGTAGGGTTAGGGAAAATCTCATATTTTGAAACTTCTGTAATACTTTCAACTCCGCTCCCTTCTGTTGCAAGAATATCGGTTTGATATGATATTTTATCTTGTGCTGTAATAGTTAGTTTAATTAAATCTCCACTGTTAATACCATTAACATCTAAAGTAACAGAGCCGTTTGTTACAACCTTTGAATCGATAATTTCGCCATTACACCATAGGGTTGCTGTAGCATAATTACTATTGCAGTAAATTGTAAATGAGTTATTGTTTGTAGTTATTTTCTCATCATGAATAATTGTCATAGGCAACGGCGCTTTTGTTCGTAGTATTAACGATGGGTCTCCAAACAGAGCCCATTGACAAGCAACATCTGCCCCACTACCTTTATATTTGCCAATAACACTTTTGTATGCGGCATTAATAACCTCTCCAAAGCTCTTTGTAAAACCAATAGAGTCTGATGTTAAAATACGAGCAAATTCATCTTGCCCCAACATTGGAGGATTCCAATATATTTGAGTGGTAAAAGCCATCATTCCTATAGCACCAATAGGTTTATTATTAGCATCTCTACCTCTTAAAAATCCCTCTGCAAGACATGTACTTAATCTGAAATGTCCGTTTTGACAACCTGCAGCAATAATTATGGGTAGTTTATTGGTGTTTGTAAGGTTATTAACATCGCTAACGGCAAAACCTGTAGTCTGCCAACTCTCAGTGTAGCCATGTCCAATATAATTTATTATTCCACAACCATTATTTAAAGAGTTTTTAAGAGTATTCTTTGAGTTTGTTGTAGCAGTGGAGTATCCGTGCTCTTTAAGATTATTGTTTAGGTTAACAATGTGCTCATTATCGGTTTCGTTATTGTCGCCTGTCTCGTAAGAGTAGGGGTTGGCAATTCCAAGTGAGGAGTTCAGCCATGTGGCAGAAGCATCAATGTCGCGTTCGTAATATATTGTTCTCTCAACTTGTGTTTTAATATCCTCAACACTCTCTCCCGAAAATCTGCCAACCAAAACAGCAGGAGGATAGTCTGTTGAGTTTATATATCCATATTCGGCATCAGAATATGCACTATATTCATTAGGGTCGGTAATGCCATAACTTATATGAGTGGGGACATCATTTGCATCGCCAACGAGTAAAAGATATCTATTGCTTCTCTCTTTATAAAACTCAGAAACAAAATCTTTTATATCACTATATGAAGTACCTATATCGCTCATCTTTATTATCTCGGTCCACAATCCCTTCTGGTTTTTCCACTCAATAAAAGGTTGTAAAGTGTCAACGTACTTATCTGCCGATATAATAAGGATTTGTGCTTTTGAGACAAATACAGTAGATATAAAAATTAAGATTGTTATTATTGGTTTAAACTTCATCTTTTCTATTGTTTAAGACATGTAATTACGTATTTATGAAAATGATTTACAAATCTATATAATAAAAGAGTAATACGGAAGGGTAAAGATGATAAAAAAATAAAAGAGTTCTGAAATTCTCAGAACTCTTTTTGTTGGCGGTGCGGACGGGACTCGAACCCGCGACCCCATGCGTGACAGGCATGTATTCTAACCAACTGAACTACCGCACCAAACCTTTGTGCTATTCAAGAAACTCGCTCGTTTCTCTCATTTGCGATGCAAAGGTATATAATATTTTTATAATAGCAATGATTTTTTATAAAAAAAATAAAGTTTTTTATATTAAAAATAGATTATTTGCTGATAGTCAGGGTAATAAAATTTTGTAAAATATCAATATTAATAGTCGCACTCTTTTTTTACACTGCCATCTTTGTTAAATAAAATCTCACAATCGTTAGGCGATGTTCTTAACTCCACCTTGTATCCATAGCTTTTATGCTCAATTTCAGTTATAGCAACACCATTGTAATTATTTTTTAAGTACAATACGGCAGGATTAGGCAGATGAGAAACAAGAGTTTGAGTTAGTCCAAGTTTATCATTCTCCATTTTAATACATTCCAAGTTGCGATTGAATGTTAGTTTTGTCCAATCGCTGCATTTTACTTTAATTTTACCATCGTCATATTCGTACTTAACAATCTTTTCATTAGGAAGATTATTCTTTACAAATGTTGTTATCTCTTTCGGAAATATTTCTTTATTCCCGTTTTTGTCGTAGGCCGTTGTTGCATATATAAAAAGAATGCACATCATTCCTAATCCGACTAAAAGTAGTTTTAAACTCAACTTGTTCATAAATATAAATTTATTGGTTACACCCATTAAAACAACATATATATGAATATTGTTTTGAATTAAGTGCTTGTTTCTCCGCTATTATTATTAATTTTACACGTTAATATTATGCGCATTATCTTTAAGTACATACTATATACAATTTTAGCAATAGTCCTATTTCTGTTGCTGTTGCCTACAATTCTTTATATTCCTGCCGTGCAGCAGGGAATGGCTGATTATGCGACGCAGGCAGCATCAGAGCAATTGGGAATGCAAATTGATTTGGAGAAGGTCAGAATAAGATTTCCTTTGGATATAGAGTTGACTAAGGCTCTTGTGGTAAAAGCTGATGGAGATACAATGTTGCAATGTAATTCACTTGTACTTGATTTGAATTTTCGCAAGATATTTCGTAAAGAGATAATAATTGACCAACTTACCTTTGAACGGACCAAATTTCATTATGTTGATAGTGCCGAAACTTTTAATTTAAAAGTAAATGTTGAGGAGCTTGGGTTAATGGCGCGTCCTGTTAATTTAAGAAACGAGAGCATAACGCTTCCTGATATTATGTTACGTGGGGGAGATGTAACTCTTCATCTTGTTAGCGAGGTTGATACTACCAAAACTGCATCATCTCCATTGAATTGGATATTTGAGGTGTCAAAGTTGCAATTGGAGGATATCCATTACACAATGACAACAAAACCTCACGAAACATCTTTGCAAAGCGGTATTAATAATGCTTTGCTGACTAATGCCGTAGTAGATTTGGGGAAACAGAATATTTCCCTTTCAAATGCGGATATTGACGGAGCATTATGTAAATATCTATCAGCACCCGCTACTTCCAGATCAGATAAAGAAGAAGATTTGAAAGATGATAATATAACTAAACCTTGGGTAATTAATCTAGATACACTTTCATTGCTTAAAAGTAATGTAACATACGGAGAGTTAAACTATTTGCCTGTAAAATATTTTGACCCCTCATATATCTCAATTCATGATTTAAATATTAATGCTGATAATATATATAATAAGGCCGAGGAGGTCGTATTAAACTTAAATCACTTATCGTTTGTTGAGCGCTCAGGCTTTAGAATCTCGCATCTAAATACCGCATTAACTCTTGATTCTTCAAAGGTTGCATTGCAAAATCTCTATTTGACCACAAATTTCTCAACAATCAAGGGAAATGTAAATGCTGATGCTTCAATACTCAAGCAAAATCAGTATGCCAATATAACAGCCAATGTAAATGCTTCGTTGTCATTACTTGATGCCCCATATTTTTTACCTTCAATATCTGAGACAATTCCATTATTGCCGACAAATGTTATTAACGCATCGTTAAAAGTTGATGGCTATATGGCAAATATTCATCTGAAAGAGCTCTCACTTTCAATTCCGGACAATGCTCAAATAAAAATGTCGGGAGATATAGCTCATCTTACAGATGGTCGCCCACTCAAAGCCCGATTAAATATGCAAGGCGAATTGATAAGAGGGGCACTATTGCAATCTTTTATAGCACCTAAAGATAGCTCATCTATAATAATCCCAGACAACATAGCTCTTAATGCAAATATTGATATGCGTGGTGACTCTGTAACTACAAATATGAATATTTGTGTGCTTGAAGGCTCTATTGCTTTAAATGGTGGAGTAAATATTAAAGATGAGAAATATAATATGAATTTGCTTGTAAATAAATTTCCGCTAAATGATTTTCTCAAGGATATTCATATTGGAGATATTACTACTACATTAAAAGCTGAGGGAGAAAAATTCAATCCATTGCAAGAAGGAGCAAAATCAAAACTCTCAATGGAGTTAGATACACTATTGTATAATCAATATTCATACGATAATATATATATATTATTATCTCTTTCACAAGGTAACTATTATGGTTCAATAGTAAGCGGCTGTAAAGATGCACTATTGAGTTTGGGATTTAAGGGTATATTGACAGAAAAGAAGCAAAGTGTTGATTTGCAGGGGGATATATCTAAAATTGATTTTCAGGCTCTTAACTTGATAGACGATAAATTATCTGTTTCGTCGACTATTGATTTTTCAGCATCAGCCGATACGATAGGGATATATTCTCTTAAGGGAGGGTTAGGAACAACAACGGTAAGAATGTTTGGAGCTAAGCGAACTTTACCGGGATTAGATATTGATATGCTTGCAGATACATCAATGATGCGAGCCAGAGTTGAAGCAAAAGGTCTGTTTCTTGATTTCTTTTCTCCTCAATCTCTAAATTCTTTTATATCTGCAATTGATTCCGTAACTCTCTTGATAGATAAACAGTCTGACTCATTGAAGTTTGATATGGAGGATATAAGACGATGTTTACCGCTATGTAATTTAAGTTTTAACCTGCAAGATAATCCAATAATATCAGCGCTTTTAAAACGCAACGGAATAACATTAAACAGAGCAATGGCTGATATCTCTGTATCAGAGAATAAACCACTCTATCTGAAATCAGATATTTATGGCTTATCAACAGGAAATATGTCTGTTGATAGTCTTGATTTTAATATCAATCAAAAACAAAATGCATTGGATTATAACTTTGAAATAAATGGTATAAAAAGTTTAGATGCAAAAGGAGGTAGTATTAAATTGTTTGGAACTGCACAAGATAATATTATATCTCTAAGCTGTTTGCAATCAGATGATAATCAAGATGTAGGTTTTGATTTCAAAGGAGAGCTTTCTATGCTTAAAGAAGAGATGAAATTTGAATTAGTCTCTCCAAAGCCAATAATGGGATATAGAGAATTTGATATAAACGAGGATAATTTTATAAAATATACAAATAGAGGAAAAATTGATGCCGATTTTATATTAACATCAGGCGAAAAACAGCTTGCTTTAACATCTAAAAATGATACAATAGGTAATATCCTTTTTGTAAAGATGGCTAATTTAAATATTGGCTCAATATTGAAGTTGTGGCCGCTTGCGCCTCCAATTGATGGAGATATATCTTCAGATATGGGAATTAATCTCTCGACCGAACGTTTTGGTATGAGAGGAAATATGACAATTGAATCTCTCTCTTATGATAAGAATTTGGTCGGAGATATAAATCTTAAGGCAGGATATAAAGCACTTACAGAAGGAGGGCAACAGGTGCTTATGGCATTAAATATAAATAACAATGAAGTGGTAAAACTTGGAGGTAAATATGAGCCGGGAGCAGAACAACCAATGAAACTCAGACTTATGCTTCAGTCACTTCCGTTTGCCGCGATTAATCCTTTTATCCCTTCAGATATGGCCTCGCTTACGGGTGCATTAAATGGCGAATTCTCAGTGTCAGGTAACGAGCATGACATTAAAATGAATGGATATTTACAATTTAAAGGGGTAGATGTTACTTTACCGATGATAGGCACTTCATTTACTATGTCAGAGGAAAAGATAACTATGACTGATAATACAATATCTACACGAAATTTTGGCATCTCAGGTCCAAATAAACAACCAATGATTATGGAGGGTACTATAAGGTTAGGAAATGTAGAAGAGTCATTGGCAGATATAGGCAAGATACAGAGTGATATATTGATAACAGCTACAAATTTTCAATTAGTAGATGTTAAGAAAAATAACAAAACTTTGGTCTATGGAAAAGCTTTCAGCGATATGTTCTTAGTAGCTCAAGGATATCTTAATAATCTGATGGTTGGCGGAAATGTAGCTCTGCTTAATGGATCCGAATTGACATATACTTTACGCGACGGGGGAATGTCTAAACAAGAAGATGTTTCAGATTTAGTTACATTTACTGCATTCACAGATACCCTTAATCAAGATGAAATAGAGATGAGGTATAAACCTCAATGGGGAGTTGATATGTCTATCGGAGTATCAATAGGACAGGCTGTAAAAGTTGCAATGAATCTATCTCCAGATGCAAAATCAGGAATTGATATTCAGGGAGGAGGCGAGCTGCTATATACGATGAATATGCTTGGGGATACACAATTTACGGGACGGTATAGTATTACTTCCGGAACAGTAAGATATTCATTACCGGTTGTGGCAACAAAGGTGTTTAATATAAACCAAGGGAGCTATATTGAGTGGAACGGAGATATAGCCGACCCAACTCTTAATATAACAGCTCAAAATAAGGTTAGGGCAACAGTAACAGAAAACGGAACAAGTAATATGGTAAATTTTTATGTCGGAATTGATATAAAAAATAGGTTAGAGGATTTGGATTTAACATTTGATTTGTCTGCCCCGGAAAATATGACTATTACCAATGAACTTGCATCAATGAGTGAAGATCAGCGTTCAGAACAGGCACTATCAATGCTCCTTTACAATACATACACAGGAGTTTCAAGTACTGAATCTAATTTTGATGCGAACTCAGCCCTTGGATCATTCCTTTCAAAAGAGTTAAATCAATGGGCAAATAAAACCCTCAAAAATGTAGATTTATCTTTTGGTGTTGATAGTTATAAAAATACATTAGGAGAGACATCATTAGATTATTCATATGAGTTTTCAAAAAGCCTGTTTAACGACCGATTTAAAGTTGCTGTCGGGGGTTCATATAATCCCGATTTGTCTCCAAATGAAGTAGCTCAAAGTATATTGGGTGATGTCTCATTGGAATATCAGTTAGATTCAAGAGATAATATGCTATTGAAAATATTCCGTTCCTCAACAAACGATATATTAGAAGGAAATATCAGTGAATATGGAGTCGGTTTTGCTGTACGAAAACAGGTACTTAAATTGAAAGAGCTATTTGAAATTTCAGGACGTAAACTTAAAAAAGCCGAGAAAAAATCAGCAAAAAATAAGAAATCCGGTATTACAAAATGAGATACTATTTCACCTAATGATATAAAACAATAGAGATGAAACAATATATAAACATATTTTATCTGATAATTACGCTTACAGCATTCTTTTCATGCTCAACAACCAAAAGTTTGGGAGAGGGAGAGCAACTATATGTAGGAGTAAAGAAGATGGATATTGTTTCAACTCAAGGAGCCGAGATATCATCTGAGGCACGTAGCGAAGTTAAATCAGACCTAAGTGTTAAGCCAAATAATCCGCTAATATCGCCATATATACGTTCGCCATTCCCTTTTGGATTGCTTATATATACATATTGCCAACCTACAAAAGATAAAGGATTTAAACACTGGTTTTATGACCAATTTGCAAAAGAACCTATACTTATCAGTACGGTTAGCCCTCAGTTGCGTATGAAGTTGATTGAGAGTAAACTTCAAAATATGGGATATTTTAACTCAAATGCAGAATATGAAGTTTTGACAAAAAAACGCAATCCTCAAAAAGCAAAAATATCATATACGGTTGATGTGGCAAAAGGGTGGAAATACGATGAAATTTTCTATCCTGAACCGGTTGATAAATTGACAAATTTGATAGATAGTTTAAAAACATCGTCATTATTAAGAAAAGGAGCACAATATAATACGGATACCTTAAATTTTGAACGAGACAGAATAACTTCGGAATTACGCAATAGAGGTTATTACTATTTTCGTTCAGATTATTTGCGATTTTTGGCAGACACAACTCAAAATCGTTACGAAGTTGATGTAAAAATGGTTCTTGAACAAGAAATTCCTGAGTTAGCACTTCGTCAATATAAGGTAGGAAAGATTGATGTCTATATTGAGAGTGTAAAAGGAGTAGGAGAGATAGATACTCTTAAACAAAAAAGTAAACGACCAACAGTCAAGCCAAGAAAGTCAGTTAGGAAAAATAATATTGTTGTAACATATCAAAAGCCAAAGAGAGTAAAAATGGCATTACTCCGTCGAAATATAAAGATGCGGACAGGAAAGATATACTCATTGGAAGAGCAAAAACTTACTCAAACAAATTTAAGTAGAACAGGAGTTTTTAGTAAGGTACAGATGATACCGATTCTATCAGACACCCTTAATGGCGATACTCTTGATTTTAAAATAAATTTGACAATGGGTAAACCTCTTGAAGCCGAATTTGGAATGAATTTAACTTCAAAATCAAATAGTTTCTTAGGTCCCGGAGCAGATTTCTCAATATCGCATAATAACCTTTTGGGTGGAGCAGAGAAATTGACATTAAAGTTAAATGGAGCGTATGAATGGCAAACAGGAGCAAATCAGGTAGAGGGTTCGGCATTAATGAACTCTTACGAGTTTGGAGCAAGATTGTCGCTGACATTCCCACGCCTATTATTATCTAAGAATTTAAAAAAACAGAGACGATATTTCTCTTCTACAAAATTTGATTTGGGAGCAAGCATTTTAAATCGTCCTAAATATTTCAGAATGTTTTCTCTTGATGCAGCGATGGAGTATAACTTCTCAACATCAAAAGAATCATCGCACATGTTCAATCCGTTTAAGTTGGTATATAATAAACTGCTTAATACAACCACCTCATTTGAAGAGACCCTAAATCAAAATCCGGCTATAGCATTGAGTTTTAAAGATCAATTTATACCAATGATGCGTTATGCATATACATACACAAAAACATTTGGAGGAAACTCAAACAAGGTGTATATGCGATTAGAGGCAACACAAGCGGGAAATCTTATAGATGGCGTTGCACGTTTATGTGGTATAGAGGGAGAGAAGGAGTTATTTGGAAATCAATTTTCTCAATTTGTAAAGGGGCAATTTGAATTTAAGTATTCACGTAAAATGTGGGGCGAAAATTGGCTTGTATCTCGTTTTCTTGTGGGAGCAGGGCATGCCTATAGTAATTCAAAAGTAATGCCTTATAGTGAACAATTTTATATAGGAGGAGCCAATAGCATTAGGGCATTTACGGTAAGGTCAATAGGACCGGGAAGTTATCGCCCAAATACCGATAATCCAAACTACTATTTTGATCAAACTGCAAACTTTAAACTTGAAGCAAATATTGAGTTCAGGTTAAAGATATATGGCGGATTGCAATTTGCTCTATTTCTTGATGCAGGAAACATTTGGTTGTTACAAAACGACCCTATGCGTCTGGGAGGTAAAATTGAGGGAAAAACATTCTTTAAAGATATTGCTCTCGGAACAGGTTGCGGTATCCGATACGATCTTTCAATGATAGTACTTCGCCTCGATTTGGGAATAGGGCTTCATGCACCATATGACACAGGCAGGAGTGGATACTATAATATGACTAAATTTAAAGACAGTCTTGGATTACATTTTGCAATAGGTTATCCATTTTAGTTAAAATATATCCATCTACAGCCGCCAGAGATTGCAATTCCCTTAGATTTGAATGTAAAAGGCTTATTGTTGGTAAAGGTTAATAATGAGGTTGTAAAAGTAATATGCAATTAATCAATTAAGCACCTTTTATGTTATAAATATTACATAATGGGTAGAGAACAATTTCTCTGCTCATTATTTTTACTGCTACGCTGTTTTTATCATAAACGTTTGAAAAGTTAAAAAATAAAAATATATTTGTTTTTAATTTTATATTTTTTATCTTTATGACAAATATAGTATTAAGCAATAAAAAAGGAGGCAGTTATGAAAAAGATATTTACTCTATTAGCACTGCTAATATCTTTTGGATTTACATCGGAGATAACAGCTTCAAACAATCAAGTAGTGGCAAAAATCCACAGGTTGCACATCAATTAATGGCAAAGGAGTTGCTACCTTTGTTGTAACGTCACCCCAAGAGATAATATTATTACCTGATTCTACCCATCAAGCAGGGAAAGAGATATATCAATATTCTCTTGCATCAGGAACATATATTATTGCTGTAATAATTGACGGCAATATTAATGCACAAAAAGTAATTGTAAAATAACAAACAAAGCATAATTATGAAACCTAATAGATTATTATTGATAATATTGGTTGTTTTAACTACAACATTAGTTAGAGCAAACGATAATCAGCCACAAGGAATAGATCTAGGAGAATATGCCTTTGGAATACCTGCCGAACAACTAAATTTTACAAACCAAACGCCTTTTACTTTTTCATTTTGGGTAAATGTAAAAGAATTTAATCACGACAAAGGAAGTACGCAATTTCTAAATATCAGAAACCCCAATTGTAACGCAGCATACGATAAGGGGGGCGGTTACCCATTATGTGATTGGGGATATGTTTTCTCAACCTTACAAGAATACGGGCTTGATGATAATGGAGATGTGTGGGAAAACAATGAACTATTAATCTCTGTAAGAGAAAATGGAGCATCTAAATCAACACCATTTGTTAGAGAGAGAAATTTTCAATTTATTCCTAACAATTGGACTTATGTTGCTTTTATATCCTATTATACAAATGCTCCACAAATGATACTCTACATAAATGGAGAGGCAACATTAAAATTTGAATCATCTTTTAGCCCACCTTTTACTCTAATGAAATGGTATCAAGATTATATCATAATGATAGGAGGGTCGGCAAAAAATCGTGAGCCTTTAAATGCCTACGTTGATAAAGTTCAGTTTTATAATAGGGCATTAACACAATCAGAGGTACAGACAAGTATGCATGAGCCATTACTAAATGATGAATCACTTTTGGGTTATTGGGATTTTGAAAATGGTTGTACAACCGATTCTGAGGGGTATATGATGGCAGATAATGGTACGATAAAAGCATCAATGTATAAAATTTTACAACAAAATAATATATCAATAGGTACAGAAATACAATCATTTACATTTGGAGAAGGTGTTAATCCCGAGGGTATATTGCAAGGGGTAGAATATAATAAAGCAGATATACCTCAAACCAAAGCATACGTTTCAAATGGGGTGTTGTATGTGAAAAGTAGTGAGGAGATAACTGATATAAGAATATACGATTCTATGGGGAGAACTATCCTCGCCCCCAACCCCACTCCCGTAGAGAGTGGAGAGATTGCAATTCCCTTAGATTTGAATGTAAAAGGCTTATTGTTGGTAAAAGTAAATTCAGAGATTGTGAGGGTGATTTGCAAATAGTTATATATCTTTTTCTCTTAACAAAGAGAGAGGTTTAACCATAGAGAGCGAAAAGAGAAAAATCTTTTCGCTTTTATATTCTACACTTAATTTCGTTTCTTCAGTTTGTCTACTATAAGTTAAAACTTTTACATAGTTTGTCGCTATGGATAATTTGTAGTAATTTTGCACCTGACAACAAAAAAAGAGAAAATAAAAACATTTTTCAAGCAGAAATTGAACACTTATGAAGTATCGTAACGACAATTGGAATGGTTTTAAGGGAGATGTTTGGCGTGACGAAATAAATGTCCGCGACTTTATTCAAACAAACTATACCCCTTATGAAGGCGATGAGAGTTTTTTGGTACCATCATCAGAGAAGACTCGCAAAGTATGGAATAAACTAACAGAGATGTTTAAGGTTGAGCGTGAACGTGGTGTTTACGACGCCGAAACCAAATTGCCACAAACAATAACAACATACGGACCGGGGTATATCGATAAAGATAATGAGGTTGTAGTAGGTTTGCAAACAGATGCTCCTTTGAAACGCGGTATCTTCCCCAAAGGCGGAATACGTATGGTAGAGAATAGCTTGAACGCTTATGGCTATGAGTTAGACCCTATGACAAAAGAGATATTTACAAAATATCGTAAAACACATAACGAAGGAGTCTTCTCGGCATATACCGAAGAGATGTTGGAAGCACGTCGTTCAGCAATTATTACAGGTTTGCCTGATGCATACGGACGTGGTCGTATCATAGGAGACTACCGTCGTGTAGCATTGTACGGAACAGAAGTTCTTATCGCAGAGAAAAAACATTTCCAAAAACGTTTGGATATACAAGAGATAACTGAAGAGACAATACGTAGTCGCGAAGAGGTTACTGAGCAAATAAAAGCCCTAAAGGACTTTGAAAAGATGTGTGCAAGTTACGGATTTGATGTAACTCGCCCTGCAAAAGATGCACGCGAGGCTGTACAATTTGTATATTTGGCATATTTGGCAGCAGTAAAAGACCAAGATGGAGCAGCAATGTCCATCGGACGTACAGCAACATTCTTGGATATCTATATTGAAAAAGATATACGAGAAGGAAAACTAACCGAAGAGGAGGCTCAAGAGTTAGTTGACCAAATGATTATAAAGCTTCGTATAGTGCGTTTCTTACGTACTCCTGAATACAACGACCTATTCTCAGGAGACCCTGTTTGGGTAACTGAATCGTTGGGCGGAATGGGAATAGATGGAAGAACATTGGTAACAAAAACATGTTATCGTTATCTTCATACCCTATATAACTTAGGTCCCGCACCAGAACCAAACCTAACAGTGCTATGGGCAGAAAAACTACCTGAAAATTGGAAAAAGTATTGTGCAAAAGTATCAATTGATACATCAGCAATCCAATATGAGAATGACGATTTAATGCGTGTTGAATATGGCGACGACTACGGAATAGCATGTTGTGTATCGCCTATGAAGATAGGAAAGCAGATGCAATACTTTGGAGCGCGTGCTAACCTTGCAAAATGTTTGTTATATGCAATAAACGGTGGTCGCGATGAGATAAGCGGAGTACAAGTAGCACCACGTTTTGCCCCTATAACCAGCGAATATCTCGATTACGAAGAGGTAATGCAAAAATACTCTCAAATGATGCGTTGGCTGGCAAAAGTCTATATCAATGCATTGAAGATAATTCACTACATGCACGATAAATATGCATATGAAGCATTTGAGATGAGTTTGCACGATGGTAGAGTAGAGCGTATCCGTGCAACAGGAATTGCAGGATTGTCTATCGTTGCCGATTCATTAGCCGCAATACGCGATTGTAAAGTAAAAGTAATACGCGATGAGCGAGGTTTGGCAGTAGGATTTGAGCGTGAAGGAGATTATGTTCCTTTCGGAAACAACTGTGATAGCACCGATAAGATAGCCGTTGATATAACCGAGCGTTTTATGGAGTATCTTCGTCAACACGAAACATACCGTAACGCAACACCAACACAATCAATACTTACAATTACAAGTAATGTTGTATATGGTAAGAAAACAGGTTCAACTCCTGACGGACGAAAAGGAGGAACTCCATTTGCACCGGGCGCCAACCCGATGAACGGACGCGATATAAAAGGAGCTGTTGCAGCGTTGGCATCTGTTGCAAAACTTCCATTCCAACATGCACATGACGGAATATCATATACATTTGCAATATCGCCTGCCGCATTAGGAAAAGAGAACGAAATCAGAGTAAATAACCTTGTAGGACTACTCGATGGATACTTTACTCCAACAGGAGGACAACATTTGAACGTAAACGTGTTTGATGCAGATCTTTTGATAGATGCAATGGAACACCCTGAGAAATATCCTCAACTGACAATTCGTGTGTCAGGATATGCGGTAAACTTTGTAAAACTAACAAAAGAACAACAATTAGACGTTATTTCAAGAACTATCAACCAATCTATGTAAGTAGATAATGGAAATAGTAGGTAAAATACATTCAATAGAGAGTTTCGGGACCGTTGACGGTCCCGGAATTCGTTTTGTAACCTTTATGCAGGGTTGTCCCTTGCGTTGTGCCTATTGTCATAATCCCGATACATGGGATATTCAAGCAAAAACAAAATATGAATATACACCATCTCAACTCTTTGACGAGGCAATGCGTTATAAAAATTTCATAAAGAGTGGAGGTGTAACTCTTACAGGAGGAGAACCTTTGATGCAACCCCTATTTGTACGAGAATATTTCAGACTATGTCAAGAAGCCGGGGTACATACTGCACTTGATACGGCAGGCTCTATAGTAACCGAAAAAACGCTCTCGGTATTGGATTACACAAATCTTGTTCTATTAGATATAAAGGCTCTTGATGCAGGATTGTGTAAAAAAGTATCCGGAAGTAACGGGCAAGCAACACTGCGCTTTTTAGATGAGTTGCAGAGTAGGAACATTCCAACATGGATACGTCATGTTGTGGTGCCAACTTTAACCGATAACGATAACTCCATTAAATCCCTGATAGAGTATTTAAAACCATATAATGTAGTTGAAAAAATAGAGTGGTTACCTTATCATACATTAGGAGTGTTTAAATACAAAGAGTTAGGAATTCCTTATCCGTTGGAAGGAGTTGAGGCTCTTGATAAAAAACGAATAGAAGAGATAAAGAAGATGCAACAATTTATCAATAAAGAATAGGGTAATTACCCCCCCCTATTCTTCCCCGATATTCTCTAAAAGTTTCTTAAGTTCCTCATCAGTCTGAAAAAGATAACCTTTGCAAAACTTTAACAGCTCAACACTCTTTTGAGCATATGCTTTTAGTTCATCAACTCTGCATTCGTCGCTTTGTAGTTTTGCAACAATCTCTTCAAGTTCGCTAACAGCCTCGCTGTAACTCTTAATTTTATCCATAACTATTATCTCTTTTTAATCTCTGCCGAAGCTGTACCGTCGGCAAACATAATATCTATATTATCGTTATTCTTAATCTCATTTATACTTTTTATGGAGCGTCCATCTTTTATGGCAATGGAGTACCCGCGTTTTAAAATCCTATCGGGCGAAGATAGGTTTATATTGTTTTCAATCAGTGACAATTTTGATTTCTCCCTTTCAACAACCCTCTCAATACGCTCCTTTATAGAGGTTGATAAAATTGCAGAATTTATCTTTGCTTTTGTTATTTTTGTATTAACTCCTGACGCAATTTTATTGCCAAATTGAGATAATTTCATTCTCTCTCTTTCCACTCTATTTGAGATATGAGCAGGAATAGTCATTTCAATAGCATTGAGTTTTATTTTATTATCATAAAGAGAGTTTTTTATTCTCTCAGTAATCTCTCCGCTCAACTCATTTAGATATTCGTAATTGTTATTGGCTCTTGAAATTAAAAATTCAGCAACGGCAGTGGGAGTTTTTACACTTTGGTTTGCAACATAATCCAAAACAGTAATATCACGATCATGTCCTATTCCCACAATTACAGGTAAAGGAAACTGTGCAACATTTACAGCAAGTTCATAGCTGTCAAAGCAATTTAATTCTGAAGTTGCGCCACCACCTCTTATAATAACAACACAATCAAACAAGTCAATATGATTGTAAATTCTATTAAGAGCATTAATAATGCTTTCGGCACTTTGGTCGCCTTGCATAAGGGCTTTAAAGAGAACGGGATAAAATATATATCCCTTTAAGTTTCTTTTTAGTTGGTCGCAAAAGTCTCCATACCCTGCCGCTGTAGCTGACGAAATAACAGCAATTCTTTGAGGTATTGGTGTTAATTCAAGATGTTTGTTGTCGTCAATAACACCCTCCTCTTGCAGCTGTTTTAAAATCATGGTTCGGCGCATAGCCATATCGCCTATGGTGTAGGCGGGGTCAATATCCCAAACAGTCAGAGAGTAGTGATAAAGAGGGTCAAAAGAAACCTTTACGCAAACAAGTATTTTAATTCCGGCTTTTAATGTTATACCTGTTGAATATTCAAAAAACGGGCGTAGTTTACGATATGTGGCAGCCCAAATATTTGCTCTTGCCTTGGCAACAGTTCGTCCTTGTTCATCTTTCTGAACCAACTCCATATAGCAGTGTCCTGATGAGTTCTCACGCAGTTCGCTTATTTCTGCAGCAACCCTGTATTTATCAGGTAACGCGCTACCAATGGCAATACTTGCCATATTGTTGAGTTCGTATAGTGTAATATTTTCAGCCATGTTGCAACTAAAATAGTTATCTCAAATTTTTTATTTTAAAAATACCATATCCGTAAATTGGAGATGGTTTTCGCTTTCTATTTCCACACCCTCTTAAAAAATATGCAACCTCATTTGCCGTAAGTTGAGGCATACTTTGCCAAATAAGGGCTGCGCTGCCGGCTACAATTGGGGCAGCAAAAGATGACCCATATGCACATTTTGTATTTCCGTCAGAGTCAATTATTGGGCACTCTTCCCCTAATGTTACTAAATCAGGTTTTACAATATTATCTTTTCTGTAGCCCCTTGATGAAAAATTTGAGATTTTGCCTTTTTTATTAACAGAACCAACAGCAATTATACTTTGTGCATCAGCAGGAGCTGTAATACCATCTTTATCTCTGTTTCCGCAACTATTAATAACCACCATTCCTTTTTGAACAGCAATCTCTGCGCCAATTGAAGATATCGCAGGTTGCATGTTTTTGTACCCTAACGACGAAGTTAAGATATCAACACCAATACTATCTGCAATTTCAGCACCTTTAACCCAAAGGTCCTCTTCGTATGCCGCCTCAATACTCATATCTTCGGTACGAATAAGAGCATAATCACATTTGGGCGCAATACCAATATACTTGCCTCTATTATTGCACATCATTATGGAGAGTACAGCAGTACCATGATTATGTTCTTTGAAGATATTCCCTTTATGATTTACCAAGTCGGTTGCAAATTTTATTCTTTTATAGTCAAACCACTCCGAAAGAGTATCAATCCCACCAAATCCGGCATCAAGAACAGCGATATAAATATTGTTACCCTCTACCCCTTTTGAGTGTAAGGGTTTGCAGTTCGTAAAATTAATAATCTCTTGCGACGCTCCATATATTGAATCGCTATTGATTTTGCCATACGAGAAATACTTCTCATCTTTTACCTTCTCCTTTTTGCCCTTAAAACAAATAAATTCTACTTTTTTCACAAATGGTAGTTGTTCTATAACTTTTATAGAAGATGAGTCGTTGCTCTCAACAACTATTGTGTTAAGCCATTTTGATCGGCATAGCTCTTTACCTGCAATATTGGTAATTTCTTTGCAATATTTTTCTGTTAAAGGTAAATCCTCTTCCGTTATTCTTATATTCTGTTTCTTGCGTCTATCAATGGCTTTTTCTGATAAAAAATCAATAGGATTGTCTATTGAGTAACCACACTCGTTTTTGTCTGTAAACCATATCCTAAAAAAGAGACTTTCATCAGCATTAACAGGGTAGGCGAGTATGCATACGAGTATAATAAATACAAACCTTTTCATGATATGCTTATAGTATAGCCTCAATCTCTCTCTCAGATAATGGAGAGTTTATAAAACCGCCTCCAACAACTCTGTTTCCAATATAAAATACAGCCGATTGCCCCGGAGCGATAGCCGAAGCAGGAGAGTCAAAGACAACAGATGTTTCATCTCCTTCCATTACTAATTTCTTTATTTTATAAGGGGTACCTCTGTAACGTATTCTGATAACCAAATCAGTAGATGATAATAGTCTCTTATCAACAAATTTACAACCGTCAATTCTCATTCCGTTTACAAATAAATCTTCCTCAAACCCAAGTTTAACGGTGTTTTTAACAGGGTTTATTTTTGTAACGTATGCAGGTCGTCCCAATGCAATTTCAAGACCTTTGCGTTGTCCAATAGTATAAAACGGATACCCTTTGTGTTGTCCCAATCTTTTGCCAAGCTTATCAACAAAATAGCCACCTGCAAAACGTTGGTCAATATCTTTTACATTTTGGCGTAAAAAAGAGCGATAATCCTTTTCTATAAAACAAATCTCCATACTCTCGGTTTTGTTGGCGCTACTCTCAAAGCCACGTTGGCGCATCATCTCTTTGACATCACTTTTAATATATCTGCCTAAAGGGAAAATAGTCCGAGAAAGTTGCTCTTGTGATAATTGCCATAAGAAGTACGATTGATCCTTGCTACCATCACCACCCTCTTCAATAAAAAAACGATTATTCTCTTCTATTATATTTACGTAGTGTCCTGTAGCAATTTTATCACAGTTTAATTTGTCTGCTGTTGCCATAAGAGATCTCCACTTGAAATTGGGATTGCACATAACGCATGGGTTGGGAGTTCTACCATTCATATACTCAGCGATAAATGGTTTTATTACCCCCTCTTTAAATAGGTCTCGAATATCAATAACATGGTGTTCAATACCCAATCTGTTTGCCAAGTTTTTAGCATCGGTAATAAACTGAGGCTCTTCGTCATCAGAAGTTCTGTCCCACATTCTTAAAGTAGCACCAATAACCTCATATCCCATATCCATAAGCATAACGCAGACAGCCGAACTGTCAACACCTCCGCTCATTCCAACCAAAACTCTCATCTCTTCAATTAACCAAATAAAACTATTACAATTATGCGAAAATACAAAAAAATAAGAATTTAATAGATATAGATATCTATTAAATTCTCCTATTTATATGATATTCACATATTTTATATACCCTTGTGACTCATTTTTTATAACTATGCCGCTATTGTATCTTAAATAAAATTAGCATATTTTTGCATTAAAGTAGGAACAGAGCATGCACAGTCCGCAGTCTTTAGTATTCCTAATGTCTCTAATAACCCTAATGACCTAAATGACCCAATAAAAACAAAACATAATAATTTAAATAAAACAAACAATTATGAAACACTTAAAATTAATAACATTACTATTATCATTACTGATAGCAATGCCAATGATAACAAGTTGTAGTGAAGACGAAGAAGAGGCGCTATTAAACCCTATTAGTAATATTTATGCTCCGACGGGCATGGAAAACGGTAAAGGCTACGTAGACCTCGGCTTATCAGTCAAATGGGCTACTTGCAATGTAGGAGCAAATTCCCTCGAGGAGTATGGTTACTATTTTGCATGGGGCGAAACCACACCAAAAACAACTTACGATTGGAGTGCCTATAAATATTGCAATGGCACATATAACTCAATGATGAAATACTGCACAGATTCATATTATGGCACAGTAGATAATAAAACTACATTAGAACTCACAGATGATGCAGCCCATGTAAATTGGGGAGGCAGTTGGCGCATGCCAACGACAGCAGAGCAAGAAGAGTTAATGGACACAAATAACTGTACATGGATATGGACTACTCAAAACGGAGTAAATGGTTATAAAGTAACAAGTAAGAAGAACGGCAACAGTATATTTCTCCCTGCGGCAGGCTATCGCTACAATAGCGATCTCAGCCTTGCGGGCAGTTACGGCGGCTACTGGTCAAGTTCGCTCAGTACGTACGGCAGCGACGGCGCTTACAACTTGCTCTTCGATTCGGGCAATGTGGGCTGGAACTTCTACGACCGTTACAACGGGCACTCTGTCCGTGCGGTTTGCGAATGATTTTAAACGAGTTTGAATTTAGTTAACAAACATTCGTTTGTTGAATCTGCTCACGCTCGGCAGAGTCTACGCAAGCATAACTCTGCACTTGCTTACTCGCAGATTTGTTAGTTGTCGGTTAAAGCACTCCCTCGTCGCACAGTGCTCTGTGCGACGGGGGTGTGTCCGCCGAAAAGAGAATCAATGTATTTCCCCGATTTTGGTTGTTTTTTCGGACGTACCATGGTACGTCCCTACATTAAGACGTTTATAATCAGATAAGTTTAGGTGCAAAATTCTGCGACTATGCAAGTAGGGACACAGCATGCATACAAGGTATTTGTGAAACAAATAGGATTAACTGAATGTTAATCCGACCGCAGTATGGGGCATTTTTAGGTAATTACATTGTAATTAAAATTGACTAAATGTCAATTTGTGCCTAAAAATGGGGAGTGCAGTGCTCTGCACGACGGAGGTATAAACTCCTATGCGACGGAGTCACGTCCGTCAAAAAAATGCTCTGTCCGCAGTTGCCAGTTTTTAGTTGTACGGTGCTACCCACGCATCTTAGTTGTTAGTTTAAACCGAGTTGCATATAGTTACAACTCAGTTATTCTATTATTCCTATCATCTTAGTTATTTTCATAGTAAAAGCCTTTTATGCCCTTTTTAAACCTTAATCACCCTTAAAACAAAATCGAGTTGCTCCTATACGAGCAACTCGATTATCTAACAACTGAAAAAAATAGTAATCTTACTCAACAAAGTCAATCTCTTCAATAATATTTAGAGCACCGGCATATTTTTCAATAATAAGCATAACATAACGTATATCAACCGAAATAGTACGTTGCATATTGGGCTCAAAAATAATATCGCCACTCATAGCCTCCCAGTTGCCATCAAATGCCAAACCAATAAGTTCTCCATTGCCATTGATAACGGGGCTGCCTGAGTTTCCACCTGTAATATCGTTAGATGAGATAAAGTTTACATACATAGTGCCATCTTCTTCGGCATAACGTCCGTAGTCTTTGTTTTGCCAAATCTCTTTAAGTTTAGCAGGAACAATAAATTCATAGTTAGTGCTATCCTCTTTTTCAAAGATACCCTCCATTGTGGTAAAGTAGTTATACGATACTGCATCGGCAGGTTTGTAAGGCTGTACCTGTCCTGCTGACATACGTATAGTAAAGTTTGCATCGGGATAGACAGGAGTACCCTCTCTCATTTTTAACAATCCCTCAATATAAACCTGTTTAGCTAAAGTAAGATCTTTGTTATAAGCTTTTGTTGAGAGAGAGAGGTCTCTGTTTTTAGCTCTTACAGAGTTTGCGTATTTCAACATTAGGTCGTTTTTCAACACTTTTGTCGAAGGTTTTTCCATAAATTTATTAAACTTCACAGAGTCGGCAAATATTGATTTATTGAAACAATCGTCAATGAATTTGTCGGTATCTCCTTTATATTCCTTGTCAATGAGAGCAAATACATCGGGACGTTGCTCGGCAGGGAACATTGAAATATATTTCTTAATCATTGCCTTTGAAACCTGACGGTCAACTTCGGGGTCATAATCTTTATCGTTGAATTTTGCATATGACTTTTTGAAAGCCTTAATCTCTTTATTAATGCTCTCTTTATCTTTGCTGTCTAAAGCCTTTATAAGAGCATCGGCATTCGGAACTTTTGAGAACTCAACAGCTGTAGATAATGCTTCGCGAAGCATTTGACGTTGATATTTTATGGGATAAAGATTTTGTAAAGCAATAATCATGTTATCCAATGCTTCGGCATACTGAGGCATATTGTTTGCGTATGCCCACTCGCGATACTCTTTTTCGGCTTTTAATTTGCTATCAATAACCGAAAGTTTTTTAACACCGCGGTTCATTCCAATAGCATTTTTCCAATAGTTGCTTGAACTTGCAAACTTAGAGGCATATTGGATACGGACTTTGTCGTCAGCCTGCATAAGTTTGTTAAGAGTTTCAAGTCGAACACCACGCATCTCAATACGCGCAGCATTAACAATGTCGCGGTAGTGTATAATCTCCTCAGATATATCGTAGCGGTTTGTAGTTCCGGGGAAACCTATTGTCATAGAGTAATCACCTTGCTTAATACCTTTAAGAGATATGGGCAAGTGATATTTTGGTTTCATAGGGATATTCTCAGGGCTATATTCTGCGGCATTGCCATCTTTATCGGTATAAACACGGAACAACGAGAAGTCGCCTGTATGGCGAGGCCACATCCAATTGTCGGTGTCATAACCATATTTTCCAATTGAAGATGGAGGTGTACCTACCATGCGAACATCTTTATAAACTGTTTGGTAGAACATAAAGAATTTGTTACCTCCGTAAAAAGGTTTAGTAACAACCTCAACAAATGGGTTTGCTTTTATAAAATCTTCGCCTGCCAAACGACGGCTTATCTTGTTCAAGAACATCTCGTCGTAAGCCTTCATTGGGTCGCCACACTCTTTAACAGCAACCAAAACAGAGTCAGTAACATCAACAATCTTATCAATGAAACGTACTTCTAAACCGGGAGTTGGTAACTCTTCGCTTTTTGAGTAAGCCCAAAAACCATCAGTTAAGTAATCGTGTTCAACCGAACTATGTTGCTGAATGCTTGAATAACCGCAGTGGTGATTGGTTAAAATTAAACCTTCGTCAGAGATAACCTCACCTGTACACCCTCTGCCAAATATAACAATGGCATCTTTTAACGATACTTCGTCCGGAGAGTATATGTCGTCAACCTCCAACTTTAACCCCATCTTCTTTAACGACTCGCTATTTTGTTGCTTCAAAAAGGGCAACAACCACATTCCTTCGTCTGCTATCATAGTTGCGGGCATTGCAACAGCAAGAGCAGTAATAAATAAAAGTTTTTTAAGCATAATATTTTGTATTTAGTTTTCAATTCTTAGAATTAGGTTTCGGTTGCGAAGATAATTAAAATCTGCTCTATAAAAAAACGATGATGATTAAATTAAAGATTATTCATAAAAAAAGATTATCTTTACACAAAACAAAAGCATTATATGAAACTTACAGACGAATGGTTTACCGCCTTAGCAGAAGATGAAGCAGGTAAAACCGTAATAATAAGCGGAAGAGATAATATTGAAGCTTTCAGAGTAAGCGGAAAGTTTAAGAACAGAATAGAGGTAACTTGGAGTTATGGTGGCGAGGGTATGCCAACCGATGAGGAGGCGAAACTGATGGAGAGTGTAGGCGATGCTCTTCGTACAGGTGCCGAAAAGAATAAACTTGCTATTCTGACAGGTATATACACTGGGGCAGGCAAACGAATATGGGTATTTTATAGCCGCCACACCGGCGCTTTTGGCGAGATGCTTAACGAAGCATTATCAACATTTGAGTTATTGCCAATAACTATTTACTCCGAGATTGACATCGATTGGGACGACTATCTTGGTACTTTAGATTTGAAGTGTTGCTCTGATAGCGACGAGTAGATGATAAATGTGTTGATATAACCATCATTCTTGAATATTCTTTTATAAACTTCGTTTATATTACGAATTTTACCTAACTTTGCATAATTATTTGAGTATTCTTGAGCGTGAGCAGACTCAACAAACTAATACTCGTTAATTAGGAATTAGTTCGGCACTTTGTGCCAATTAGTAATGAGAAATGAATTGCTAACAACTAAAAACTGACAACAAACAACTAAAAAATGGCAAATACAGTAGAACAATTCAATCATATCACATCGGTTTGTAGAGAACTTTTTGTTAAGAAGTTAAAAGATTATGGAGCATCATGGCGTATTATGCGTCCAACCTCTATTACAGATCAAATTTTTATCAAAGCAAAACGCATTCGCAGTGTTGAAATATGCGGAGAGGCTTTGGTAGATGAGGATATACGTTCAGGCTATATAGCCATTGTAAACTATGGTATAATTGCTCTTATTCAATTAGAGTTGGGACACTCTGATAAAGAGGATATCTCAGCAGATAAGGCTATTGAGTTGTATGATAAATATTTGACCGAAACTACATCTTTGATGTTGGCTAAGAATCACGACTATGGCGAGGCTTGGCGTAGCATGAGAATATCATCATATACCGATATAATTCTTACTAAGCTCAATAGAACTAAACAGATTGAAGATAATGAAGGCAAAACGCTTGTGTCGGAAGGTGTAGATGCCAACTATATGGATATGATAAACTACTCTATATTTGCACTTATTAAACTTGAATATGGAGAATAGCTCAAATACATTACCCAAAATAATAAAGCCCGTAGTAATACTTTTGCGTATTGTTGCGGGGTTTACTTTTTTATTTTCGGGATTTGTAAAAGCAATTGACCCTATAGGTTCTTCTATAAAGTTTCAAGAGTATTTTGTCGGTTTGGGAATAGATATTCTATCCCCCTCATCGGTATTAGGAGCAGATTTTGTATCAACCTTTGCCATACTAATAGGAGTGTTGCTTGCAGCGGGAGAATTTACATTAGGTTGCACCCTTCTGTTCGGATTATATCGCAAATTGTCGCCGTGGTTATTCTTCCTCTTTATGTTGGTTATGACCCCGCTAACTCTCTATTTGGCAATAGCCAATCCAGTACAAGATTGCGGCTGTTTTGGAGAGGCAATAGTTATAACAAATTGGCAAACCTTTTATAAGAACCTATTTCTGTTTGTTGCCTCTATCTTTTTATTAAAATATAACCATTGGTGCAATGCGGTATTTATAAAATCAGTAAGGTGGCTACCCGCTCTTTTCTCTCTTTTATATGCATTGATGGTATCGGCTCTATCATATATGTATCAACCTCTGCTTGATTTTCGTCCGTATAAGAGTGGAATAAATTTAAGAGAGGCTGTTCAGAGTTCTGATGTTGCTGCCGAATATATATTTGTTTATGAAAGAGATGGAGTAGAGAAGGAGTTTGATATAAATAACATACCATATTCCGATACAACATGGCATTTTGTTGAACGTATTGAAAAGATAACAGATTTAAACTCCGTAAAAGAGTCGCTCGATTTTACAATATATGATGGAGATGAAGATATTACAGATTTTATCTTAGATGACGAAAATTATAGTTTCCTTCTTCTTGTGCCATCTGTAAACGAGTATGATGATTCGTGGGACGACAAGATATTTAATCTGTACGATTATGCCTATGAACATTCCTATAACTTTTATGCACTATCACCCGATGAAAATGCAATGCAAGAGAAGTTAGAGGCATCAGGAATAACTTTCCCATGCTATACAATGGACGAAACTGTAATTGAGATGATAGCTCGTGGAAATCCTGCGGTAGCAATGCTTAAAGCCGGCTCAATACATTGGAAAATAAATCCGCGAGAATTACTTGATGTATCGCAATATTCTGAAGATATTGAGTCAACACCCTTGGCAGAACTCCATAAATATAATTTTGCAAAACGTTTTTCTCTCTTAATGGCAATATATATAATTCCACTTGTTTTATTATATTTGTGCGAGAAAGGAGTGGTCGGAATTTTAGCATCATTAAAACAGAGAAGAGAGTCTGAGAAACTTGAAGACGAGGGCGAAAATCAGGAGAGTAATCATACCGAAGTAGTGGAGAGGGCGAGAGAAAATAATACTGAAAAAGCAGATAAATAAATTTATATACTATTATAAACCTAAAAATTTTAAAACGATGAGAAAAAACATTGTAGCAGGAAACTGGAAAATGAACAAAACACTTCAAGAGGGTGTAGAGTTGGCAAAAGGAGTTGAGGCAGCATTAAACGAGCGTACTCCTAATTGCGATGTAATTATAGGAACTCCTTTTATCCACTTGGCAACAATCGCAGCAACTGTTGATACTAAAAAATTAGGAGTATCGGCAGAGAACTGTGCCGATAAAGTATCAGGAGCATATACAGGAGAGGTGTCAGCAGCTATGGTTGCATCAACAGGAGCTGAGTATGTTATCCTTGGACACTCAGAGCGTCGTGCATACTACGGAGAGACTGCTGAAATTCTTAAAGAGAAAGTGCTTTTGGCGTTGGCAAACAACCTAAAAGTTATCTTCTGTATAGGAGAGGTTCTTGAGGAGCGCGAAGCAGGTAAAGAGTTTGATGTAGTAAAAGCTCAAATTGAAGAGTCTTTATTTAACTTGTCAGCAGAGGATTGGAGCAAAATTATTCTTGCATATGAGCCTGTATGGGCAATCGGAACAGGAAAAACTGCAACAGCTGAGCAAGCACAAGAGATGCATGCATTTATCCGTAAAACTGTAGCTGAGAAATATGGCGAAGAGGTAGCAGAAGCAACTTCAATTCTTTACGGAGGAAGCTGTAAACCTTCAAATGCAAAAGAGTTGTTCGCAAACAAAGACGTTGATGGTGGTCTAATAGGTGGAGCATCACTTGACGTAGAGCAATTCATGGGTATTGTTGACGCATTTTAATTAAACTAAGAAGTTGTACAACTTCTAAATATCCAAACAATAAAAGAGTGTCCCGACTAAGTCGGGCACACTCTTATAATAAAATCTTAGTCTGCAATGAATAAGAGAATCGCAAATTTGCTATCAGCATTTATATTGACATTTTCTCTCTCAGCAATAGCTGCACCTGCCGATACATCAATTGTGTCAAAATTGGAGCGACCACAGAACGGAGCTGTTGTAAAAGTGCATCAATCGCCCGAACTCTCGGCAATGTTGTTACGCGATACTGTATCAATGGACGAACGATTAGTGCCCGGATACAGAATACAGGTTTTTTCTGATAATAGTCAGAAAAAGGCAAAAGAGATGGCTCAAGAGAGAGCAAAAACAATAGAAACAGCATATCCTGAACTTACAGCATATGTTACTTTTAACTCGCCATTTTGGAGAGTCAGAGTGGGTAATTTTTCTTCATACGAGGAGGCTGCAATAAAATTGCGCGAACTAAAAAAGATGTATCCTCAATATCACGATATGCGAATAGTAAAAGATAACATTGTGGAGAAGTATTGATTATGGAAAAATTAACTTCAGAGGAGAGACAACAGAAAATAGCCGAGCATTACAAGGCAATTATCGAACTATTAGGCGAAGATCCTGATAGAGAAGGTCTTAAAAAATCACCCGAAAGGATAGCTCGCGCTATGCAGTTTTTAGTATCGGGTTACGGAAAATCGGCTGCAGATAAGTTGTCGGCTCAATTTGAGGAGGAGTACGGAGGCAAAGAACGCATAGTGATGGTAAAAGATATCGAGTTTTACTCTTTATGCGAACACCATATGCTCCCTTTCTTTGGAAAAGTACATATAGGCTATATCCCGGATAAAAAGGTTGTTGGGTTAAGCAAATTGGCACGACTTGTTGAGGTGTATGCTCGTCGATTACAATTGCAAGAAAGAATGACTCAAGAGATATTAGAGGCATTCAATCAGAATGTACCCAATAATGGTGTAATGGTTGTAGTTGAAGCTCGTCATTTATGTATGCAAATGCGAGGAGTGCAAAAGCAAAATGCTGTTACTACAACATGCCTATATAGTGGTAAATTTGATAATGAAGCTAAACGCAGAGAGTTTTACGAAATGCTGAACTCTCCCATAACTCTTGAGGATTGTTAGTAATTAGCATAGAGTAGTTAATTACTAATTATTTTGAGTAGAGTATTGCAAGAAATAAAAAAATAATATATCTTTGCAACCGCAAATGCGAAAATAGCTCAGTTGGTAGAGCATAACCTTGCCAAGGTTAGGGTCGCGGGTTCGAGTCCCGTTTTTCGCTCAAAAGAGGAACTCTTGCAGAGGCAAGAGTTTTTTATTACAGAAATATCTTTGTCCGGATGGTGAAATTGGTAGACACGCTACTTTGAGGGGGTAGTGGCCGTTCGGCCGTGTGAGTTCGAGTCTCATTCCGGACACAAAGCGAGGTTATCCAACGTTCAGTTGCGATAACCTTTTTCTTTTAGTTGTATTTACAACCTGTTTTTTGTCTCCAAAACATATAAAATGTTTAATAAACATTGTTGATAACAACCGTGAAAGTTGTTGAAAAGATAAATCAAAGAAATAGTTGTAATATTGCTCAACTAAATTAACTTTGCAGATAGTAAAAGAAATTATAATTATGGCACGCGAACAATCAGGAAGAAACAGAACAGTACGAAATAGTGAAATATC
Source organism: Candidatus Caccoplasma sp. (assembly GCA_045587545.1). GTDB lineage: Bacteria > Bacteroidota > Bacteroidia > Bacteroidales > G3-4614 > Caccoplasma_A. Next base: position 24,619 of record JAZNCN010000023.1, on the reverse strand, counting down.
AGCATCAATGGGTAGATTACAACCTCAAGCTATTGAGTTAGAAGAGGCTGTTTTAGGAGCTCTTATGCTTGAAAAAGATGCCTTTTCGGAGGTCTGCGATATATTAAAGCCTGATAGCTTTTATAAACCTTCTCATAAATATATCTACGAAGCTATAGTAGCTCTTGCGCATAAATCTCTACCGGTAGATATGTTAACCGTTATAGAGAAACTAAAGCAAATGGACAAACTTGAAGAGGTAGGAGGCGAGTATGCTATATACAATTTGACATCAAAAATAAGTTCAGCGGCAAATATTGAGTTCCACGCAAAGATAGTTGCCCAAAAATATTTAGCCCGCCAACTAATAACATTCTCAAGTAAAGTTCAAGCCAAGGCTTTTGATGAAACATATGATATAGATAATCTTATGGAGCAGACCGAGGCTGACCTATTTGAAATATCACAAGAGAGTATTAAACGAGATGCAATTCAGATTAACCCTGTGATATCTGAGGCTTTGACTCAATTACAGATAGCATCAAACAGACCCGAAGGATTGAGTGGTCTGCAAACAGGATTTCATGAACTTGACAAGATAACTTCAGGTTGGCAAAAATCTGACCTTATAATTATTGCTGCACGTCCGGCAATGGGAAAAACTGCATTTTCGCTCTCTATGGCAAAAAACATTGCAGTCAATTATAAGAAGGGAGTAGCTCTATTCTCTCTTGAGATGGCAAATGTTCAGTTAGTAAATCGTCTTATTGTAAATACTTGCGAGATAAGAGGTGAAAAAATAAGGAGCGGACAACTTGACGCACATGAATGGGATCAGTTGAATAACAAGATAAAACAACTTGAAGATGCACCTATATATGTTGATGAAACAGCAAACTTATCAGTATTTGAATTAAGGAGTAAGGCTCGCCGATTAGTTCGCGAACATCATGTTGAGTTGATAATTATAGACTATTTGCAATTGATGACCCTAAACAGCAAAGATGATAGAGATAGCGCATTAAAAGTTGGTAGCCGTGAGCAGGAGGTGAGTTCTATATCTCGTTCGTTAAAAGGTTTGGCAAAAGAGTTGGGGATTCCAATTATAGCATTGTCCCAGTTGAGTCGTGCCTTGGAGGGACGCCCCGATAAAAGACCACAGTTGTCCGACCTTCGTGAATCAGGAGCCATTGAGCAAGATGCCGATATAGTATGCTTTATACACCGTCCTGAGTACTATGGAATTCAAACCGACCCAGATGGACGATCACTTCAAGGATTAGCCGAATTGATTATAGCAAAACACCGTAATGGTAAGACCGGCAGTGTGTGGCTTAAATTTAAGGATGAATATGCTCGCTTCCAAAATATTGATGACGATTCAATAGTAAATATTGAATCAAGAATGAATCGTTCGGTTTCAAACAATTCTCCATCAATACCGTCGCAATTCAATACAAATAATAGCGAAGAGTTTTTAAAAGAACAAGAAGAATATCCGTTTTAATAGATAATATACATAAAACGAGAAGAGGATTTGTCGGTAAATCCTCTTCTCGTCGTTTTTATTCTAAATCTTTATACAAAAACTATCTCTTCCCAAATAGCTTTATAAATAGGTCTGCCAAAATTAAAATTATGGCACTGCCGCTTATAATAGCCCAACTATTAAAGTTTAAAGGTTCAACTCTAAAGGCTTCACCTCCAAATTGAACAATTATAATTTGTCCAACGTAAATAAGCAGTGCTACAAGCAAGAATGTAGCAGGGTATAAATCTTTGAATTTTTCGCCTTTTACTCGTTTATAAGAGTAGCCTCTCACAACAAACATATTTACAAACTGAAGCATTACGAACACTGTAAAGAATAGCGAAGAGAAGGCTCTCGTATTAATCTCAAATCCCTCAATAGGGCACGTAAGCATAGTTATAAGAGTTGCAACAAAGATACCCGAAGTTATAAGCATTTGGCGGAACATTCTTTTATTGATTATAAAATCGGAGTTCTTGCGAGGAGGAACTTGCATAACGTTGTTTTCGGGACGTATCGATGCAAATGCCATTGCCGCAAAAGTATCCATAATTATATTAACCCAAAGCATCTGCATAACGGTTAGGGGAGGTTCGGTAGTAAAGAATACTCCTGTAAATACCACAATCAAAGCTACAATGTTTATTGTTAATTGGAACAATAAGAATCGTTGAATATTTCGGTATAGCGAGCGTCCCCACATAACAGCCATTGCTATGCTTGCAAACGAGTCATCTAACAGAGTAATATCGCTTGCCTCTTTTGCAACTGCAGTACCTGTTCCCATTGATAACCCAACGTGTGCTTGATTTAGAGCGGGAGCATCATTTGTTCCATCTCCTGTAACGGCAACAACCTCTCCTGCTTTTTGAAGAAGCGAGACAAGACGTTGTTTGTCTGTTGGTCTTGCTCTGCACATAATCTTTAATTTCTGAACTCTCTTGAAAGCCTCCTCGTCAGACAAAGCTTCAAAATCAACGCCGCCAATAATGTTTTCTTCTGTATCGTTTTCTGTCCATATACCAATTTGTCTGCCAATCTCTTTTGCTGTTGCAAAAGTATCGCCTGTAACAATCTTAATACCAACACCGGCCTCCAAACAACGTTTAACGGCAGCAGGAACGTCAGCTCTTACAGGGTCTGAAATTGCTACGAATGCAATAAATTTAACTCCCTCTTCTGATATGATATCTTCAAGAGCCCTATCATCGTTATCGGCAACCTCTCTTATACCAAAAGCCAAAGTTCTCATGGCTTTACTTTGGAACGATACAAGTTTCTCGTCAATTTGAGGTTTAATCTTGTTCATTGTCACTTCGCCTTCGGTCGTAAGAACCGTTTTAGAATTGGCCATCAATATTTCCGGAGCACCCTTAACATAAAGCATTCTCTTACCTGTAACATCAGATACAACCAATGTTGCCATATACTTACGTTGAGTGGTAAATGTGAGTTGCTTTACAAGTTTTGCTTTTTCTCTAATAGGAGCATAATCAATAGAGTTCTCTTTTAAAAAGTTAAGTAAAGCACCTTCGGTTGGATTGCCCAAAACACTCTCTTTACCCTCTGTGTCCAAGCCTAATTGAGCAGTAGTATTTGCTGCAATGGACTCAGCAAATATCTTGCTGTTTATGCTATCATCAATAGCTTCGCTTTTTGTAGAGAATAGTTTTAAAAACTCAACATGCATTTTGTTCTGAGTTAGAGTTCCTGTTTTGTCGGTACAAATAACTGTAACAGCACCCATTGTCTCTGATGCGTGTATCTTACGAACAAGATTGTTGGTTTTAAGCATACGTCGCATATTAAGAGCAAGGCTTAGAGTAATACTCATAGGCAAGCCTTCAGGAACTACTACAACAATAAGAGTAACAGCAACCATAAAGGCATCGATAATATATTTTACCACATTAGGAGTAACCCATGCTTCAGCAACAAAAGGAGAGAAAAACCCAATTATAGCACCGCCAATGAGATATGTAATAGCAGAGACAATAATACCAATAGCTAAAAAGAGCCCCCAACTCTTATTACTTAACTCAATAATTTTAGATGTGTTTACTTTGAAAACGCTAAGGGTATTTGAAATTGCTGGTAATAAAACTTTCATCATTGCAGTAATTGCAAATGTAATAACAGCTGAAAGAGTTACCTTTTGGGCAGGTAGTAACGACTCTTGTGGTAGAGCCGATAGCTCTTTATAAACCATTATAAAGAAGGTAGCCAATCCCAATACGACAGCAATACCGCTAATCAACCCGGCAAGGCTCGAAAGCTGTTTGTTAAGCGGAGTCTCCTCTTCGGTCTCTTTAGTGGCGTTCTTTGCCACTTGACCATATTGAGTAGCATCTCCAACCTTTTCAACAATAAAAGTACCTCTACCGTCAAGAACAGTAGTTCCTCGCATAACTGCATTTGAAGGATAAGTTGCCTCTTTATCAAAATCTTCGGGATTGGTAGTCTTGTCAATCATCAACTCTCCTGTAAGTGTCGATTCATCAACCTGTAACGATACTGCCTCGACAAGAGTTCCATCTGCAGGTATTTCATCGCCTGTCTCTATAAGAACAACATCGCCAACAACAATATCGCGTTTAGGCACTTCAATAAGTTTGTCGTTGCGAATAGCTCTAACGGGAAGATCGTCGTTTACCTGTGTAAGAGCCTCAAACTTTTTGTTTGCATCACGTTCAAAGTAGAATGAGATACCTGTTGCAAGGAATATGGCAATAAAAATACCAATAGGCTCTTCAAAGCCTCCTTCAACAAACGATATTCCCAACGAAACAACAGCCGCAACAATTAATATCTTTATGATAGGGTCATTGAATTTTTCAAAAAACAACTTCCACATTGATACTCGTTTTGAAGGGGTAACAATGTTATTTCCATGTTTTTTTCTACTCTCTTCAACTTGTTCGGGAGTAAGACCCCTTAAATTCTTCATATCGCTCATCAGTTTGTATTTCTATATTAGATTATAAACTTATTAATATTGTAAGGGGCTGTCCAACAAAGTGTTGAGATAGCCCCTTTTTAATAAAATTATTTTTTGTTCTTTACAATCCTCAATACCTGGGCCGTTCTTGCGGGCAGATAAAGTTTAAGCCACTCTTTTCTGTATTTTTTATAAAGAGGGTCTGGCAATGTAAAGTGTTCTATGGTTTTGTCAATTCTATTGAAACCTCCAAACTCTGCATCATCGGTACTCATAATAGTTTCATAACTTCCACGAGGAACAATCATACCATAATCGGTATATGAATTTACAGGGCTGAAGTTAAAGACAAAGAGCAAATCTTTTCTCATAAATGCCAATACTTGGTCGTCGTTGTTGTCCCATATTTTTACAATAGGAGCAGTTGAAAATTTTGTAACACTCTTAATTGTCTCAATCATTGCTTTGTCAAACTCATTCAAGAAACAATATTTTAAGTCATCACGGTCAACCAAATCCCATTGGCGACGAGCATATTTATATGACCAGCCATTGCCTTGACGAGGGAAGTCAATCCATTCAGGGTGGCCAAACTCGTTACCCATAAAGTTAAGATAAGCACCTCCGTTAGTAGCCAATGTAACCAAACGTATCATTTTATGTAAAGCCACTCCACGCTCAACAACCATATTGTCGTCGCCCTTGCTCATGTGCCAATACATCTGGTCATCAATAAGACGGAATATTATAGTCTTGTCGCCAACCAAAGCTTGGTCGTGACTCTCGGCATAACTTACGGTCTTCTCGTCGGCGCGACGGTTTGTCAACTCCCAATAGATACCCGAAGGGGACCAATCCTCGTCGCGTTTTTCTTTAATCATCTTAATCCAATAATCCGGAATACCCATAGCCATACGGTAGTCAAATCCCATACCTCCCTTCTCAAACGATAGTGCCAATCCTGGCATACCGCTCATCTCTTCGGCAATGGTGATAGCTTTGGGATTAACTTCGTGAATAAGGATATTGGCAAGAGTAAGATATGTAAGAGCATTATCATCTTGGCCTCCGTCATAGTAATCGTTATAACTGCCAAATGCTTTACCTAAACCATGGTCGTAATATAACATAGAAGTTACTCCATCAAAACGGAAACCGTCAAATTTATACTCTTCTACCCAATATTTGCAGTTTGATAATAAGAAGTGAATAACCTCATTCTTTCCGTAATCAAAACATAGCGAGTCCCAAGCAGGGTGTTCACGCCTGTCGCCTTCGTAGAAGAATTGATTATACGAACCATCATATCTGCCTAACCCTTCAACCTCGTTTTTAACGGCATGAGAGTGTACAATATCCATAATAACTGCAATACCCATTTTGTGAGCTTCGTCAATCAACTCTTTCAACTCTTCGGGAGTTCCAAAGCGAGAAGAGGGGGCAAAGAAACTTGATACGTGGTAGCCAAAAGAACCATAGTATGGGTGTTCTTGAATGGCCATAATTTGAATGGCATTATAACCAAGGGCAGCTACGCGGGGAAGCACCTCGGTGCGGAATTGGTTATAAGTTCCCACGCCCTCATTATTTTGAGCCATACCAATGTGGCACTCATAAATAAGCAGATTGTCTGATTTTGGAGTAAATCTCTTTTTAGAGAATTTGTATGGGTTTTCTGGGGCCCAAACTTGAGCTGAGAATATATATGTCTTCTCATCTTGTACCACGCGGGTTGCCCAAGCGGGGATACGCTCTCCTTTACCTCCATTCCAATGAACCGAAAGTTTATAAATATCCAAATGGTGAAGGTCCTCTTTTTTTAGTTTTATCTCCCAAATTCCATTCTCTAATTTTTTAAGGCGATACTTCTCTAACTCTTTCCATTCTGAGAAATCACCTATCATATATATATCTTGAGCATTGGGAGCCCATTCGCGCAAAACCCAACCTCCGTTTTTAGTACGATGCAAACCAAAGTAAAGATAGCCACTTGCAAAATCAGATAAAGACGATTTCCCGCCTGTTAATTCTTTAATTTTGTCCAAAACTCTGTTGTGGCGACCCTCTATAATCTCGGCAAAAGGTGATAGCCAAGAATCTTTTTTTACAATATCAAGTTCCATAATAAATAAATTTATGGGTTTTTAAATTTTTACTTTAATAACAGCTTTACGAAGTTTTCCGTTTGCAATACCGGGAGCGTGAGCATCTTCGGGGAAGAAAACAACACACTCCCCGGGTTGTAAAGCAATATACGAAGTAGCCTCATCATCAAAAAAGGCAATATCATCGTTTTCGTTATAAGGTTGTGTAGGCATATTAAGATTATAAATGTTTTTCCAACCTATATTTTCAGTAGTGGAGAATGGCATTTGAATATCAATATACTTAATATGAGTTTCAAGTTTGGCAATCTCTTTTGTCTTTCCTTCAAACTCTTGTGTTGAGATAAAAACGTTATCGCCATCAACATCGGTTTTACCAATAGGCAACTCCTTAATATTATTGTTTTTCAAAAACTCAATAACTGTAACAAAGTTTTTGTTTAAACCTAAAAACTTTTCTAAATCTTTAATTGCACAAACTATCATAATTCAGTTGTTAGTTGTCGGCTAACGTCGCCCCTATGGGGTAGTTGTTAGTTGTTTGTTAATTAGTCTGATTGGACAAATACAAAAGAGGTAAATTTTTCCTCACTCCTAATTAGTATTATATTCGCAAATATAACATTTTATAATTGTTTTAACAAAAGAAAAGTATATTAATTTAGGGTATAAGAGTTTGTAAAACTTTAATTAATATTTAAAATAGAACTGGAGCTATTTCAGGGATATGTTCGCTTCTTATTCTACACTCTTGCGGATATAGATTGTTGGCTCTGTTGCCTACACATTTAACCCAACCCAAAGGAGTGTTTTGGTAGGTAATTAAAGCTATACCCCGTTGTTGTTCAGAGAGAGATATTGCCTCACGGCGAAGATAAGATATAGCTCCTTTGTAATCAACCTCAATCTTAGGAGATTGCTCTATGTTTAGTTCTGTTGATTGAGCAAGTGCATGATGAGGAATAAAATCTTTACCTTTATCGGTAACGGCAACCTCAATGCCTGCATGAAGAATATTAAACCTCTCCATCAACTGCATAAACTCTTTACACTCTGCCGATATTGCTATAAGTTTATCTTTAAAAAGTGTATATTCAAATTTTGAGTAATCTTTAAGTAAGGGTTTAAGGTTGTTTGGTATGGGTGTAGTTTTAAATTTTGATTTACCGACTTTGATAGGGGAGTAGTTTTCGTCGGCTTTGCGTAAAGCGGTAACTGTAAAACCTTCTCCTATAGTTTTGTGTGGCATAAAACGGTAAAATGGTACACTGCCTTTAAAGGCTTTTGTAATACCCCATTCGCTATTCAACTTTACCTCTTCAAGAGGCTCTGCATCAAACTTATCAACCAAGAATTGAGCAATCTCCTCATTCTCCTCCAAATTGTATGTGCAGGTACTATATATTAATAGCCCGCCGGGTTTCAGAGCGCTCCAGACATCACTTAAAATTGATTTTTGACGCTCAACGCAAAGATTTACATTGTCAATACTCCATTGAGAAACAGCTTCATCATCTTTGCGGAACATTCCCTCTCCCGAACAAGGAGCATCAACAATAATCACATCAAAAGTGTGTCGCAATTTTCCATAATCGGCAGGGGTGTTATTTGTAACAATACAATTGGAGTAGCCCCACTTTATGATATTTTCGGCAAGAATTTGTGAGCGTTGGATTACATACTCGTTTGCTACAACAAAACTACCTTTGGGTAACGAAGCAAGTGCAAGAGTGGTTTTTCCTCCCGGTGCAGCGCATAAGTCAAGTAGTCTGACTGGCTTATCGATAAAAGTTTTTAATATTTGCTCAACAAACATTGATGATGCCTCCTGAACATAATACAAACCTGCATGAAACAGAGGGTCAAAAGTAAACGAAGGTCTCTCTTTTAAATAATAACCATAGTTGCTCCAACTTACACTATTTGAATTTACAGGAGTAGCGCTGAATTTTAGCGGATTAAGCCTAATTGATATAGGTTGAGGAGTCTCCAATGCTTTTACAAAGAGGTCAAACTCTTCGCCTAAAACATCTCTCATTCGGTTGGTAAAATCCAAAGGCAGGTTCATCGGTTCTATTTTTTATCACTGCAAAGGTATAAAAAATAAGGCTCAAATACTAAATGAGTTATTTTTTCTGTAGAGTGAATAGGAACTTTAATCCTCCTTTCTCTGATTTTAAGGCTTTAATTTCTCCGTTATGAAATAAAACAGCATGTTTTACAATTGAAAGCCCCAATCCTGTACCTCCCATTTTACGAGAACGACCTTTATCTACACGATAAAATCTTTCAAACAGATATGGCAGATGTTTTTTATCTACTCCTATTCCGTCATCTTCAAATGTAACAGAATAAAAATCGTTGTAATCTTCAATATCAATATATATGTTTCTTGCGTCGGAATAAGCAATGCTGTTTTCAATTAAATTTTGAAATATAGATATTATCAGGGACTGATTTCCTTCAATCTCAATATTTCCCTTTAAGTGGCTCTCTATATTTATGTTTTTCTCTTTTAAGGTAATTTCAAATTCAGAAAGGACATCAAATATAATATCTTTTAAATTTATATCTTCTTTTTGAATTAATTGTGAGCCCTCCTCCAATCGTGTTATTAGAGATACATCGTTAAGCAGATGTCTCAGACGTTCACAATTTTGGTAGCATCTTAGAATAAGTTCATTACGTTTCTCATCTGATAAATCTACCGACAATAAGGTCTCTAAACACACCTGTATCGATGCAATGGGAGTTTTTAATTCGTGGTTTATGTTATTTGTAAGTTGCTTTTTAATTCTTATCTTATCCTGCTCTTGATTTATGGCAAGTTGATGCTCTTTATCCCTTTCTAAAATAGTTTCTTGTAAATTTGTGTACAAGCTTATAATATGTTTTGATATCTCCCCAAGTTCATCATTAGGAAACGATTCTTCCTTGTAAACAGTTTCTCCATGTTCTGCCTTTTTTGCAAAACGATTAAGTCTTGAAATATGTTCTCCTAATCTATGGGTTACAAAATATCCCAAACAGCTCATTAATAAAGTAATAGCAAACATTATCCATAAAAATGTCATATCTGCTTCAAGTAGTTCTTGTAATGAATCTGAATACGGAATAGCAGTTCTGATTATTATATTTTTCCCTTTAGTGGCAGAGTAAAAATATTTTTGTCCGTCGCTGTCTGAAACTCTGTCAATAGTATATCCGCTACCATTTTTCAATGCACTTATTATTTCTGAACGATTAGCATGGTTATTCAGCATTGTAAGGTCAACAAAGTTATCAAAGAGTACGTTGCCAGAAAAATCTATTACAGAAACTCTTATATTCTCAAAAGATAAATTTTCGTTTCCTAAAAGAATTTTAAAGGTGGTGTGTTCGTCATATTTGTTCAGTAGAAAACGGTTATAAAGTTGTAGTTGAGAATTTATGTTTTCTGTTTTAAAATCTTTCTCTCTCCAATACTGAAACGATAAAAAACAGCAGAGCATACTCCAACAAAAAAGAAGCAGTACCAACAGGAGTTTTTGGTTATATTTAAGTCTTATCTTTAAAGCCATATCCGTATCCTGATCGAGTAATAATATATTGTCCATATTTGCCAATCTTTTGACGGAGACGTGTTATATTCACATCAATAGTTCTGTCAACCACAATGACATCATTACTCCATATTTTTGACAATATCTCGTCTCTTGAAAAAATTCTACCCTTATTCTTTAAAAAAAGGACTAAAATCTCAAACTCTTTTTTAGTAAGTTTTATCTCTTCTCCGTCAACGCTACATCGTTTGAACACCGTATCAATATTCATTGATTCAAAAGATATTGTTTCATTATCTGAGTTGAGATTGATTTTTGTTGTCCTTCTTAATACACTTTTAACTCGAGCTAAAACATTTCTGATAGTATAGGGTTTCGTTATATAGTCGTCTGCACCTATATTAAGACCCATAACCATATCATCTTCTGTCTCTTTTGCTGTACAAAATATAATTGGGATATTGGCTGTTTCATGGTTTGCCTTTAATATTTTCGCCATCTTAAAACCACTTATTTCTCCCATCATTACATCAAGTAAAATAAGGGAATATGGTTGTAAGTTCATAGATAAGGCTTGCTCGGCGCTATAAGCCACATCAACATCATAGCCTTCATTCTCAAGGTTTAATTTCAAAACCTCACAAAGCGTCTCTTCGTCATCAACAACTAATAATTTGTAGCACTCCATAATTATAATTTATTAGTTACTACAAATGTAATTTAAAAATGTATTCAAAGCTATTTGTTCCTTAAAATTTAACAAAAATGTAACAATTTTTGCTCAACAAAACATTTAACCTAAGCATAATAATTGTGTAATAAAAATGTAACATCGTCGCGATACATTTGCATCGTCAAATTAAAATTTAAAACGATGAATTTAAAAAGAAATTTGTTGATGATAGCTTTAGTAGCTTTCGTATGTACTCCAATGAGTGCGCAACAAGGTGAAGAGAAAGGTAAAAGTGATTTAGAAGGTAGTAGTATTGAAGCATCGTCCGTAAAAAATACGGATAAAAAGGGCAAAGGTAAAGTAATATTACAAGCATTTGCCAACTTCAATGTTCAATCAAAAGGAGGAGACACAAAGACAGGTTTTGCTTTGGATCGCACCTATTTGGGATATGAATATGCTTTTAATAATGGTATTAAAATAAAGGGAGTGATTGATTTTGGTAAATCATCATCTGTTGAAGATTACAATTACATTGCCTACATCAAAAATGCTCAAATCAGTTGGACAAAAGATAACCTTACAATCAATGGAGGTATGATTTCAACCACACAGTTCAATATGCAGGAGAAGTTTTGGGGTTATCGTTACATAATGAAATCGTATCAAGATGAATATAAGTTTGGCAGTAGTGCCGATTTAGGACTTTCAGTTGCTTATAAATTTGCCAATTGGGTAAGTGCAGATGCGATAATTGTCAATGGAGAAGGTTATAAAAAGGTACAAGGTAATAAAGGTCTTTTATACGGTTTGGGCTTGACTCTTACTCCTATTGAAAACTTTAAAATACGTCTGTATGGAGGTTTTAACGATGCTTCTGATTCAGGGAAAAGCGATATAGGTAATTATGCGGCATTAATTGGTTATAAGAACGATAAATTTTCGTTGGCAGGCGAGTTTAATATGATACAAAACTCAGGAAATAAAAAAGATGCCAATAAACTTGGTTGTTCAGTATATGGTAGTGCAAAAGTTCATAAACTAATAAATGTTTATGCCCGCTATGATCTTTTAACTTCAAATGATAAATGGAATGTAGATGAGGATAAGTCTATGGTGATGGCGGGATTTGAGATTATCCCCTGCAAATATGTAAAAATAGCTCCCAATTTTCGTATGGATATACCTAAGATGGGAGGAGAAAACAAGTATATGGGTTATATAAGTTGCTATTTCGGGATATAAACATAACACGATATAAATTAGAATATTATGAAAAAGTTTTTTATTACATTAGGAGTATTGACCTTATTGGTAGTAATGCTATTTGCAATGTGTGGGAAGAAAGACTCTTCTAATCTAAAAAGTGAGCGTGAAGTTGTTGACCTTTCAGGGGCAGGAGCAACATTCCCTCTTCCGTTTTATAATGTAGTGTTTGATGAATTTGGAGCATTAAATGGCGATAGAGTAGCATACGGCGGCATTGGTAGTGGTGGCGGTGTTCGCAGTTTAAAAGATGGTATTGTTGATTTTGCAGGAAGCGATGCTTTCCTTTCGCCAGAAGAGATGAGTGAAATGCCTTCTATTATACATATCCCAACATGTATGGGTGCAGTTGTGTTGGCATATAATTTACCGGGAGTTGATTCTTTAAATTTATCGGGAGAGATTATTGCTGATATATTTTCAGGAAAGATTTCGAAATGGAACGATGAGAGAATAGTTAAGATTAATAAAGGGGTTTCATTACCCGATACCGATATTATCCCTACGTTCCGTTCTGACGGAAGTGGAACAACCTTTGTCTTTACTGACTATCTATCAAAAGTAAGCAAGGAGTGGGCAGAAAAATATGGACGAGGTAAATCTGTTAATTTCCCTGTTGGTCAAGCGGCAAAAGGTAACCCCGGAGTAGCAGGGGTAATATCTCAAACCGAAAACTCTATTGGATATATAGGTTCGGAATATGCATTTGCTCAAAACATACCATATGCAACAATACAAAATGCAAATGGAGAGTTCATAAAACCTACCACTGAAACTATTTCGTTGGCAGCATCAGGTGATATGCCTTCAGATACACGAACAATGATAACAAATTCCTTTGCCAAAGGAGCATATCCAATAAGTTGTTTTACTTGGATTTTATTATATAAAGAGCAAAATTATTCTGACCGTTCAAAAGTTCAAGCTGAGGCTACAATAGACCTTTTGAAATATATCTTAAGTGATGAGATACAGAGTATAACATCAGATGTTCACTATGCTCCGTTACCACAACAAGCAATAGATTTAAGTATATCAAATCTAAAAACTGTCACATACAACGGAGAGGTGTTATTTAAATAAGGGTATGAACGATAGAATATTTAAAATAATATTGTTCCTTGCGGCTCTTGTAATGCCCGTAGTTTGCGGGGGTATAATATATGCCCTCGCAAATGATGCTTATGATGCATTTAATCATTTTGGTTTTATCAATTTTATAACTTCCGATGAGTGGAATTATACGCAAGGAAATGAACATTACGGAGCATTGCCATTTATTACCGGAACACTTCTGACAACACTCTTGGCTCTGATTTTTTGCATACCTTTTTCTCTTCCGGTATCGTTATTTGTGGGAGAATATTTCAAAGGTAAAAAAATAGCATCAATATTAAGTACCGTAACCGATTTGTTGGCAGGAATTCCCTCTATAATTTATGGATTATGGGGCTTTTATACATTGCGCCCTATAATAATGTCCTTAAATATATCACCTCAAGGTTCCGGAATATTAACAGCCTCGCTGGTACTGGCAATAATGATAGTTCCATATGCTGCATCGTTGAGTGCCGAATTTATCAAGATGGTACCTGATGACTTAAAAGAGGGGGCATATAGTCTTGGAGCAACGCGAGCTGAGGTTATACGCAAAGTAATTTTCCCTATAGCAGGGTCAGGTATCTTCTCTTCATATATATTGGCTATCGGTCGGGCTTTAGGAGAAACAATGACTGTTACAATGCTGATAGGTAATACAAATCAGTTACCTGCATCAATAACCTCTACAGGAAATTCAATGGCAAGCATTATTGCAAATCAATTTGGAGAAGCAGATGGTTTGCGATTTTCATCATTGATAGCAATAGGATTGATACTCTTTCTTATTACTGCAATTATAAATATAGTAGGTAAAATTTTGATTAAGCGGGCACGTATATAAAAATTCAGAAGTATGAAAAAAATATATATAAAACATAGACTGCTCAAAGACAAACTATTATTTGTAATGGTCTCTCTTTTATCAGCCTTAACGGCAGTGCCTCTTTTAGCAATATTAGGAGAGGTGCTTATAAAAGGATACAATCAATTTTCATGGGCATTTTTTACTGAACCCACCCCTACTGCATATAAAGCAATGAAAGCTGTAGCCGCAGGTGAATTAATACCCGGAGGTATTGCAAACGGAATAGTGGGTACTTTGATAATGTTGGGTATGGCATCACTTTTTGCACTACCAATAGGGATAATGTGTGGAATATATCTTGCAGAGAATTCCAAAAAAAAGTTTGCTTACATTGTAAGCTATATAACTGACTTATTACAAGGAACCCCTTCTGTCATAATAGGAATTGTAACCTATATTTGGGTTGTAGTCCCTATGAAAGGTTACTCTGCAATAGCCGGAAGCGTTGCACTCTTTATAATGATGCTGCCTCTTATTATCCGTTCAACCGAAGAGACTATGAAAATTTTACCATCATCGCTTAAAGAGGCAGGTTTAGCACTTGGAGGAAATTATATGAGAGTTGTTACACTGGTTCAGTTACCGGCTGCCTTTGGAGGTATATTTACAGGAACACTTCTTGCAATATCGCGTGTAATAGGAGAAACTGCACCTTTAATGTTTACGGCATTGGGCTGTTCTATTATAAGATGGGATATTGACAAACCTATCTCTGCGGTACCTCTTCTTATATGGGAGTTCTTTAACGACCCCAATCTGCAAGACTTGATATGGGGAGCATCTCTATTTCTTTTAGTATTTGTTTTAGCATTGAACATAACAGCAAAAAAATTAGCAAAAAAATGGAATTCGTAAAACCTGTTTTAGAATTTGATAAAGTTTGTGTATCATACACAAAGCAGACAATGGCAGTAAAATATGTATCTGCAGCTATCGAACGCAATAGTATTACAGCAATAATGGGACCTTCAGGGTGTGGTAAAAGTACTCTATTGAGAGCAGCCAATCTGATGCATAATCTTTATCCCAATATACACGTAAGTGGTCAAATATTATTAAATGATGAGAATATATTTCAAATGCACCCGATTGATGTACGACGAAGAATAGGAATGGTATTTCAACGCCCTGCGCCATTTCCGACAATGAGTATATATGAAAATGTATTGGCAGGATTTACTCTTAATGGAATAAATTTGAGCAAATCAGAGAAAGAGGAAGTTGTGGAGAATTGTCTGAAAAGTGTGTCGCTTTGGAATGAAGTTAAAGATGTGCTGAATAAAAAGGGAACATTTCTTTCAGGAGGTCAGCAACAGAGGTTGTGCATAGCAAGAGCATTAGCCCTAAAACCAGAGGTATTGTTAATGGACGAGCCAACATCGGCTCTTGATCCAATAGCTTCAAAACATATTGAAGAACTATTGTTGCAACTTAAAAAAGATGTAACCATACTTATTGTAACTCATAATATGGGTCAAGCACGCCGAATATCAGACCACTCAATGTTTATGTACCTTGGAGAACTTGTTGAGTATGATAATACTCTAAAAATGTTTGAAAATCCGTTTGATGAGCGCACCAAAGCTTACTTGACAGGTAAGATGGGCTAAAAAATAGTATAAATAACTCATAAAAATCTTTTTATGCCAATAAATGAAATTTAGTTTTTATAAAATGTCAATAATTGTATTTTATGTAATAAATTTGCAAAAAAATTTCAAGAGACATTTTAATAAAAGGATAAGATATGAATATGAGAAAGATTTTATCAATATTTCTCTCTATGTTTATCTGCTTTGCCATAAATGCGCAAGAAGTTGAAAAAGAGCGTATAGAGAAACTGATTGAGGAGATTGAGGATTTACGAGAGGAACTTGATGAGTTAAAAGAGAGTGTTGCTGAGAAAGATAAAGCATGTAAGCAATATATTGCTAATGAAAAGGATAAAAACACTCAATCATCAGAACCCGAAAAGACGAAAGAGAAGAAAGGAGAGGGTAAAGTAATATTACTATCGTTTGTGAATTTCAACTACCAATCATTAGCAGGTGAAACAAAGGTTGGTTTCGGGCTTGACCGTACCTATATGGGTTATGAGTATAAATTCAATAACGGGATAAGAATAAAAGCAGTTATTGATTTTGGTAAACCATCAACCATTGATGATTACAACTATTTGGCATATATCAAAAATGCCTTTGTGAGTTGGACGCGTAAAGGCTTTACAATAAACGGAGGTATGATTCAAACCACCCAATCTGCTCTACAAGAGAAGATATGGGCTAAGAGATATATCATGATGGTATTCCACGACCAATATAAGTTTGGAAGTAGTGCCGACTTGGGATTGTCAATGGAGTATAAGTTTGCCGATTGGGTGAAGGCTGATGCAATTGTCGTAAACGGAGAAGGTTATAAGAAATTACAAAAGAACAAAGGTCTTTTGTATGGTTTAGGATTTACATTTAATCCAACTAAAGATTTATATCTTCGAGTATATGCTGACCTTAACAACTCAGGCCTTTCTGGCGAAAGCAACATATATGGATATTCTGCATTGGCAGCTTATAAATCAGAAAAATTTACTCTCTCAGGGGAGTTTAATATGATGCAAAATTATAAGAATGTAAAAGATCATAATTTGCTTGGTTGTTCGGTTTATGGAAGTGCAAAAGCACATAAACTTATAAATGTTTATGCTCGATATGACTATATAACTTCAAACAATAAGTGGAATATTGATAACGATAAGCAAACTGTTATTGCAGGATTTGAGATTATACCTTGCAAATATGTTAAATTATCGCCAAACTTCAGAATGGAGATTCCTCGAGCAGATGGCAGTAACAAATATATGGGATATCTAAGTTGTTATTTTGGATTGTAATTTCAATAACAGTTATAAAGCATGAATAAAGGGACTCTATATCTAATCCCTGTTACTTTGGGCGATACGCCTATAGATAATGTATTGCCATCATACAACAGAGAGATAATATCAACTATAAAACACTTTATCGTTGAGGATATTCGTTCGGCTCGAAGGTTCCTTAAAAAGTCAAATTCCGATATTGTTATTGATAATTTAACCTTTTATACTTTAAACGAGCATACAAAAGGCGAGGATATAGGAACCTACCTTAAAGCGGCTGAGCAGGGATTTAATGTAGGAGTAATATCAGAGGCTGGGTGTCCTGCAGTTGCCGATCCTGGAGCTGATGCTGTAGCAGTAGCACAAAGCAGAGGAATAAAGGTAGTGCCTTTAGTTGGCCCTTCATCGATACTGATGTCGTTAATGGCATCAGGTTTTAACGGACAAAAATTTACCTTTAACGGCTATTTGCCAATAGAGGCTAATGATCGTGTTAAAGCTATAAAGATGCTTGAGCAGAGGGCATATTCAGAGGATACTACTCAGATATTCATAGAGGCTCCATATCGTAATCAAAAATTAATGGCAGATTTGGTGAAAAATTGTCGTCCACAAACACGATTATGTATAGCTTCATCAATAACTTGCGAAAACGAATATATCATAACCAAGAGAATAAAAGATTGGAGTAAATCACTCCCGGAGATAAATAAAATACCAGCAATATATCTTATTTACAAAGGGTAAATATCTATTCAATATTTAGCGATAAATAAAAGCCAAAGCCTTCAAGACGAAGGCTTTGGCTTTTATTTAAGATTTAAAATTCTTCCTATAAGTTTTGTTTAACCATAAACTCTAAAGCCTTTTGCATATCGGCAGGAGTATCAATACCTATGGTCTCTTGTGAAGTTATACCAACCTTAATTTTGTATCCGTTTTGTAGCCAACGTAACTGCTCCAACGATTCGGCTTTTTCTAATGACGATTGCGGAAGTTTTGTAATCTCTGCAAGAGCGTCGGCACGGTATGCATACATGCCAATATGCTTATAAAAAATATTGGTTTTCAACCACTCCTGAACATCGCACCCTCTAACGTATGGGACAATTGAGCGGCTGAAATAGAGAGCCTCGTTATTAACACCCAACACCACCTTGGGAGAGTTTGGATTCATCAATGCATCTATTCCGTCGTTCTCAGAAAAAGGTTTTACAAGAGTCGCAATTTGAGTTGATGTATCCTCAAAACAAGCCATTACAGCCTCTATCTGCTCCGGCTTTATAAAAGGCTCATCACCTTGAATGTTTATAATAACATCTTCGCCGCTGCCAATATTATTATACGCTTCGGCACAACGGTCAGTTCCGCTTTTATGACTCTCCGATGTCATTACAACATTGCCACCAAAAGCCTTTACGGCATTAAATATTCTCTCATCGTCAGTAGCGACAAAGACTCTATCTACACATTTTTTAACCTGCTCAAACACCCTTTGAATCATGGGCTTTCCGTTCATGTCAGCCAATGGCTTTCCTGGAAAACGAGTTGATGCATAACGTGCAGGAATAATAGCTATAAATTTCATATTCTTTTAAAAACTACTCCGTAGGAGCAAACGAAAAAACAAGCGAGAACTTGTTAACTAACAACTAACAATTAACAACCACAACCATCGCAATCTCCGCTATTGCAATCACCACCATGGCAACCGCTACAACAGCCACAACTATGTTTGGGGTTAAGTTCCTCTTCAGTAGCATCTCTAACCAAAAGAATTTCTCCGACAAAGTGAAGCTCTTCGCCGGCAAGGGGGTGGTTAAAGTCCATGATTACAGTATTTTCACGAACCTCTAAAACCGAACCATTAAAACGGTCGCCGTCAGAGTTTATCATTTGGAAAGTTTTGCCGGGCACAACGTTCTCGGCATCAAATTGTCCGTTAGGAGAGAAAATCTCTTTTGATAACTCCTGAACGCGTTGCTCCTCATACTCCCCAAAAGCATCAACACAAGCAATTCTGAAATCAAATTTATCACCCGCTTTAAGTCCAGCAACATTATTCTCAAAAGATTCTAACATTTGGTCTGTTCCAAATATAAATGATAGAGGTCTGTTTTGAGGAACAGTCTCCATAACCTCTTCCTCTTTACCTACTGTAAGTACGTAACATGCCTCAACATATTTACCGTCTTTAATTATTTCCATATCAAATTAAATTCAAATAAGTTTCTAAATGCGAAGTTACAACAATATTTTTAAATTACTTCATAAAACATTAATAAGATAACGAATGTTATTATATCGGTTTCCCTCCAGTAAAAACTTTTTTTGTTAAGTGGTTGTTTATTACCATAAAAAGTAATACCTTTGCATCTGTATCCTTAGCTCTTTGGATAAAGTGTGCAGGAGAGTAAACCGTGAGGTTTTCAATAAAGAAAAAATAGAAAAACAAACATCTATGGAAGAGAGACAAAAACCTCGTCGCCCAAGGATAGGAGAGAGACGAGAGAGTACTGACAGGTTTTCGTCAGAACAAGGTTTTAGAAAATCGTATAATACAAGACAAGTAAATCAATACGGTGCAGAAAGACGCAGTAATCAATATAGTAGAGAAGAATCTCCTCGATATAGTTCAAACAGATATAACAATTACGATAACAATAGCGAAACTTCTCAATTGAGAGAGAGAGGTTATCAACGTCGTTCATACGCATCACGACCCAATCAAGGAGGATATCGCAACCCATATCGTCAGTTTAACGGCGAGGATAATAGGGAAATAGGAGCAGAGCGTCCATATTCAACACGTCAGCAGCGTCCTATCTCAGCAAAACCACAAAAGCAGGTACCAAAGCCCAAAAAGAAAAAGATTCCCGAACCAATACTATACAAAGCTCCGTTCAGTCCCGATGAGCCAATACGTTTGAACAAATATCTGTCAACAGCAGGAGTATGTTCGCGTCGTGAAGCAGACGAGATGATACAACGAGGCGAGGTTAAGGTGAACGGAAATACAATAACAGAGTTGGGTACAAAAATTTTATTTGGAGATATTGTAACAATAAAAGATAAAGTTGTGACCCCCGAACATAAAGTATATGTGTTGCTTAACAAACCCAAAAATTGTGTAACAACAATGAGTGACCCCGAGGGCCGTTTAACGGTTATGGATATAATACGCAAGGCGTGTCCTGAGAGAATATTTCCCGTAGGACGTCTTGACCGTAATACCACAGGAGTTTTATTACTTACAAACGACGGAGAGTTGGCATCAAAATTGACGCACCCTCAATATGTTAAGAAAAAGATATATTACGTTTGTACCGATAAAGATGTAACCGAAGAGGATATGCAGCGTATTGCAGATGGCATTGAGCTAAGTGACGGTCCTATACATGCCGATGCAATAAGTTATGCAACTGAAACCGATAAAGATCAAATAGGTATAGAGATACACTCTGGTCGCAATCGTATCATTCGCCGTATATTTGAGTCGTTAGGATATAAAGTAAAAAAACTTGACAGAGTCTATTTTGCCGGCTTAACAAAAAAAGACCTTCCTCGCGGGCGTTGGCGTTACCTTACAAAAGAGGAGGTAAACATGTTGCACATGGGAGCATTTGAATAGTGGGAAATACAAGAGAATCAGAAATATAAATATATAAAACAAGATATGAAAAGGATTAGAATAGCAGATCTTTTTACACAAAAGCCAATAGGAGAAGTTGTAAATGTAAAAGGTTGGGTAAGAACCAAGAGAGGCAATAAACAAGTTGCATTCATTGCGTTGAATGACGGAACAACAATAAAAAATATTCAGGTTGTTGCCGACCTTGCAAATTTTGATGAGGAGCAGATGCGTCTTGTAACAACAGGAGCATGTCTGTCTGTAGTAGGAGAGTTGGTAGCTTCACAAGGCGGAGGGCAAGAGATAGAAATACAATGTAAGGAATTTGAAGTTTACGGAACAGCAGACCCTATGACATATCCTTTGCAAAAGAAAGGACACTCAATGGAGTATCTTCGTGAAATAGCACACTTGCGTCCACGTACAAATACATTCGGAGCAGTATTCCGCATACGCCACCATATGGCAATGGCAATACATCGCTTCTTCCACGAGAGAGGTTTCTTCTACTTTCACACACCATTGATTACTGCATCGGACTGTGAGGGAGCAGGACAAATGTTCCAGGTAACGACAATGAACCTATACGATTTGAAAAAAGACGAAAACGGTTCAATAATCTATGATAACGACTTTTTCGGACGTCAAGCATCGCTGACCGTATCAGGACAATTAGAGGCAGAGTTGGCAGCTATGGCATTAGGCGCAGTTTATACATTTGGGCCCACATTCCGTGCCGAAAACTCAAACACTCCACGCCACTTGGCGGAGTTTTGGATGATTGAGCCTGAAGTTGCCTTCAATGAAATTGAGGACAACATGGAGTTGGCAGAGGACTTTATCAAATATTGTGTACGTTGGGCATTAGATAATTGTGCTGATGATTTGCAATTCCTAAACGATATGTTTGACAAAGAGTTGCTTGCCCGCTTACGTTCAGTAATTGATGTAGAGTTTAAACGTTTAACATACACAGAGGGTATATCAATATTAGAAGATGCAGTAGCAAAAGGTAAGAAATTTGAGTTTCCAATATTTTGGGGAGCTGACCTTGCAGCAGAGCATGAGCGTTACCTTGTAGAGGAGTATTTCAAACGTCCGGTAATATTGACCGACTATCCCAAAGAGATAAAATCGTTCTATATGAAACAGAACGACGATGGAAAGACAGTTCGAGCAATGGATATTCTCTTTCCAAAAATAGGAGAGATAATCGGAGGATCGCAACGCGAGGAGAATTACGAAAAACTTGCACAACGTGCAAATGAGATGGAAGTCCCAGAAAAAGATATATGGTGGTATTTGGACACACGTCGCTTTGGAACAGCGCCCCACTCAGGATTTGGATTAGGATTTGAGCGTTTATTGCTATTTGTAACAGGAATGAGCAATATTCGCGATGTAATCCCATTCCCGCGTACACCTCGCAACGCAGAGTTCTAAATAAAGAAAGCAAGAGAGAGTATTAAAGACTCTCTCTTACTTTTTACCAGCTATCAGTTATCAAAGTAGGGAGATAGCATGCTCTGTCTGAAGATAATATTATAAGTTGTAAGGCTAATTAAAAATTGGTGAGATGCTTTGCAACAATTAGAAATTACTCACTACTCTCTTCTAACTCTTCACTTTTATAGCCTCATATAACTCTTTAGGTAACATCTCTTTTACTCCCTCAGTCAGATCTTTTGTAATATATATTGATTTAAGCGAGGAACAACCATCAAATGCATACTTCCCAATTTTATTTACATTTGCAGGAATGTTTATGCTCTTAAGTGAAGAACACCCATAGAATGCACCATCGCCAATCTTTGTTACACTGTCAGGTATATTTATAGTGATTAATTCAGAAAGATTAAAAAAAGCAGCATCTTTAATCTCTTTTATATACTGAGGAATAACTGTTGATGAGCACCCTGCAATTAAAATATTAGTTGCATTTTCAATGATAGCATTACAACTCTTTTCAGAGTTATATACTCTATTCTCTTTGGCAACATTTAACGAAATTAAGTTTGAACAACCAGCAAATATTCCACTCCCCAAGCGCTCTGTATTCTTAGGAATCTCTATCTCTGTCAGGCTTGAACAATGAAAAAATGCACAAGAACAAATTCTTATAAGATTGTCAGGTAGTTTTACGCTTTTTAAATTTACACAGTGCGAAAAAGCATACTTATCTATTATAGTTACCTCTGATGGAATAACTAAGTTCCCTAATTTATCACATTGAGCAAAAGCTTCTCTGCAAATATAAGTAACCGATCTTGGTATAGAGGTTATGTTAAATCCTGCTATCAATGCATTATCTTTAGTCCTAATTAAAGCATTGCAATTGTCGCGTGAGTCAAATTTTGAATTATGAGGATCAACAGACACAGATTTTACTCCCGAACAACCTGCAAAAGCACCAGTTCCAATAAAATCAACATTTTCAGGAATGGTTATATTTGATAAACTAGAACAAAGTTCAAAAGCATGATTACATATACGTTGCAGGGTTGAAGGGAATATAACCTCTTTCAGATTTTTGCATTCTGCAAAAGCATATTTTTGAATTTCTGTTACACCTTCAGGTATAGATATACTCTTTAATTCTGCCAATTTGGCAAATGCATACTCCTCTATTTTTGTTGTTCCTTCAGGAATAATGACTCTTCCATTAACAATCTCAAAGTTTGACATCTTACATAAGATTTATATATTAGCTATAAAGATAGTATAAAATTTTAAGAAGATTGCTAAACGGATACTTAAACTATAAAAATATGAGGCTGTGTCAAAATAGACACAGCCTCATTATGGTGTTTTAACGGATTAATGCGTTACACCCTTATTTGATAAACCTTTCATAAATTTGTTTAAATCTACAGTAGTGTTAATTTTCTCACTCTTAATAGCATTCTCCAATAAATTTATAATTCTTTTATCTTTCTCAATATCAAATTGTAATAAGGGGGATATAGTTCCATATTCAGGATTTTTATATATGTAGGCATTGTTGGCAGTGTACCCAAGATTTATATCTTTTCTTTTGTCAGGGAGAATATGGGTATTTGTGTTTTGATTTAATTTTGCGTATTCATCGTCTCCCATTCTAAATTTGCCAATTGATTTTCTAATCATATCCTCTATACTGTCATCACCGGTTATCTGATTATTATTTTGCCATAGCATACGTCTTAGAGTTTCGTCAGAAACTATATTTCCGTTTGATTTTACCCTTATCATATCTTTCAAGAATGATGATATCTTTCTCCACTCTTCTGGGTTTAAATAGGGATCGTTTGCTAAATCAGCAAGATGTGCTTTGACAATTTCGTTTTGGGAGAAGTAACGAGGATAATTATTTGTAACTCTGTTGCTCATATTGTTATAGATTTCATCATAGAAATCGTCAATATCGCTACCCAAAACCGAACTCAATCCCTTTCCTACATATCCGTTATGCAGGATTACCTCTTTTAGATCATTCTCATCAGTAATATTTTTTGTAATAATGCCAACCTCTTGAGTATCGGGATTAAAGAATCCTTTACTATTAGGCGACTCTACATGTTTACGGAATTCTAAGGGAATGTCATCAAATGATTTAAAAGCATTAGTCTTGAATTTTAATTTATCGCCCCAATTTGCAATGATGTTTTTAAGTATAATATCTGAATATCTATCATCATGGTTTAACCCACCCCAAGTAATGTGCTTTTGAGGAATTTCTCTTCCCCATTTGTCAAAAGTTTTCATACTTGGCAGTTTTTGAATTTGAAACCTCTCTCCTCTGTCAAAAAGATTAATACTGTAGTCTCTCTTATTCTTTTCCTGCAACTTTCTCCACTCGGGCGAATTTTTCTCCAAATACTCTCTTAGAGTCATATCCCCGAGGTCAAACATAGGCTCTTCATCTGGCAGGTTAAGTTTATATGTGCCACTGTTTTGTTGAGTACGTTTTCTCCACTCGGGTGAATTTTTCTCCAAATACTCTCTTAGAGTCATATCCCCGAGGTCAAACATAGGCTCTTCATCTGGCAGGTTAAGTTTATATGTGCCACTGTTTTGTTGAGTACGTTTTCTCCACTCGGGCGAATTTTTCTCCAAATGCTCTCTTAGAGTCATATC
>JAZNCN010000022.1:0-13722 GCA_045587545.1 Candidatus Caccoplasma sp. | reverse complement strand
TGGCAATAATAACTGCCGAGAGATTATTAACTTATTAACAACTATCTTGTGTTCATGTAAACCAATATGTAAACCAGACTTATTAAGAGTTTAATTTTGGTTATCATAAGCGGAAGTAGCTCAGTTGGTTATCTCAATTCCGAAGGAATTGAGTGCAATTAGCCTTCCAAGCTGAGGGTCGCGGGTTTGAGCCCCGTTTCCCGCTCAAAACTTCCATAAAAATATCTCTCTAAGAGAGACTCATATCAGATTGAATTTTAATGTGTATTATATACATATAATAATTCAATCTTTTTTTTATGATTTTATTCAATGAACTTAGGATTGTATAGTAATATACCAAGATTAATGCCAAAATTCCAATTATTTTTAGGATAAGAGTAGTAATTTACAAACATGCCAATTGATGCAAATGGCAGATTGTATGCAGCAGTTAGTTCTCCCATAAATTCAGGATTATGCATAAACTTCCCGTATGTTGCCTTTCCCCTATGTTGATAAGATTGTTCTATCTTAAAAAAAGGAGTAAAGCAGTAGAAGTCGCCTCGTAGTTGTAAGTTTCTAATTATTTCCCATATAGGAATAATTCCGACAGCAATAAATTGATTTGCTCTAAATGCTTCATTAAATACGGTTTTGCTATGAGGTGTAGGAGAGAATGTAGGAGCATGAACAATAGTTGAAGTATATGAAGCATTAAAATTTTTTGTTGACAACATTAAGTCTCCTAATATGCCAATTGCAAAGTGCTTATTCGGGTTAAAATATTTTGTAGCTTTAGCATGCATTACTAACCATGAGTGATTATCCTTGATTTCTCCATTAGTAGTATCAGCGGGTTTAAATCGCTCTTTTCCTGTAACAAATTCCCCAACAATAAATATATTTCTTCCTTTTGATGGATACATAATATTATTAAGTGTATTATGCTCAAATTTAACAGAACCCATAAAAAGGCTGTAATTGCTTTTGTCGTAATGAGTATTTGCATAATCTACTACATTTGAAGGATAGAATGTGTCAGTTAAATATCCATATCCCAATGAGATTTCTGTTTTACTATTTGTTAGAAAAGGCAGACCGATTCTTATTTTAGCAAAAGCTTCTTGTTTAGTTATAAATGTTGGAGATTCTTTTTGGACAAATAATCTTTCACTCTCATAATATTTTTTCTTTGAGAATACTCCGAAAATTTTAAGATACATTGGCAATTTACTTGGCAGCTCAAATTTTACCGATAGCATTCCTGAATTGTATGACCGTCCCACATAGCCATTTAAATCAATGTCCATTGAATATAAACTAAGTGTTCGGTATTTTGTATCAATATATATCATATTTGTATTGCCTGACGATATATATCCCCCTAAGCCAATCTGAAAATTATCTTTTAATTTTGTTTTTAATTTAAGAGTAAACAACCCGGTAGTATCATTATATATACTATGTGGAATAATCTCTGAGATTTTGTTATCTGACATGAGCTTATAATAAGCCTTTTCTGCACCTTCAATATCAAGAAGATTTGAAGCATTTTTTTCGACCTCAAACTGTTTTTTTATAAAAATTTGTTGCGTATTATTTCCTCCTTCAATCTCAATTTTATCATATAGGAGTTCTGGAGTCATACTTTTCCATTGCATTCGCATCAAACTTCTGCTATCTTCAGATAATCTTCTGTTAATACGTCCTTTTATGGAGTCTGCCATTTGAATACCCTTTTCGTAACCAATTTGGTATATCATATCGGCCTTTGCAAAATCAAGAAGATTTATAATCGAATCCAGTTTAAATGATATGAGGACTCCCTCTTCAGGATTTATATTATAATCGGTTTTTTGCATAACCATAGCATCAATCTGAGCCATTATGTCTCCATCTTTAGGCTTTGATGGGTTTCCTGCTACTTTACAACCAATTATAAAATCAGGGGCAAAGTCATTACGCATAATATCAACAGGGAAGTTATTGTATATGCCTCCATCATAAAGTAAAATGCTGTCTTTTTCAATAGGTTTAAATACAAAGGGGAATGTCATGGAAGCTCTAACAGCATCACCTAAATCGCCGTCTTTAAAAATAACTGCAGTTTTATTATATACGTCAGAGGCTACACATCTGAAAGGGACAAACAGATTGTCAAAATTACCCCCTGATTGCGCAGTATATGCTGAGAATAGCTGCAAAAATCCGTAGTTCATAGGAACAGGATTTATCAAACTTGAGGGTAAAAATTGAGGTGTAATTTTTTTGTTTTTATCGCCTATATTTATACTTATTGCGGCAAATCTTGGAGATGGTTCTCCTTT
Source organism: Candidatus Caccoplasma sp. (assembly GCA_045587545.1). Lineage (GTDB taxonomy): Bacteria > Bacteroidota > Bacteroidia > Bacteroidales > G3-4614 > Caccoplasma_A. The sequence goes on along the minus strand of JAZNCN010000022.1, from coordinate 11,413 downwards.
TCTAAAATAAAATTGGTGCTTACTCTCAATCTTTCCTGTTGACCAACTCTCGAACTGAGTCGATTTTACAATCTCAAGCATCTCCTCAGGGGTATATCCCATTGCGTAAAATGCACCAACAATAGCACCCATTGATGTTCCGGTAATATAATCAATGGGAATTTCATTCTCTTCAAGAGCCTTTATAACTCCTATGTGCGCAATTCCTTTAGCTCCTCCTCCGCTCATAACCAATCCAACACTCTGAGAGAATGCAGATGATGAGATTAGAAGGAGTGTTGTGAGTATAATTATAGAATTTCGCACAAAACTCATATGAAAATTTTAGTTAAGAGGCGAATTATAATAAGAATCTTTAAATCCGAGAAAATATAAAATACCGTCCAAACCAATAGTTGAAATAGATTGTGAAGTATTTGCCTTAACTTTCGGCTTAGCATGGAATGCGATACCCAGTCCGGCAGTATTTAGCATTGGAATATCATTAGCACCATCACCAACAGCAATAGTTTGAGCTATATTTACATTTTCAATTTGGGCAAGCAATCTTAATAATTCTGCTTTACGTTTACCATCAACAATATCACCTACATATTTACCTGTTAATTTACCATCAATAACCTCAAGTTCATTAGCATAAACATAATCAACTCCAAATTTTTGTTTAAGGTACTCTCCAAAGTAGGTAAAACCTCCCGAAAGAATCGCAATTTTAAATCCAACCGTTTTAAGAGTTTTCATTAATCGTTCAATACCTTCAGTCATAGGTAAATTTTCGGCAATATCTTTCATTACGCTAACGTCAAGACCTTTTAAAAGAGCCACTCTTCTTGTAAAACTTTCATGAAAATCAATCTCTCCTCTCATTGCCGATTCAGTAATTTCTCTAACCTCTTTACCTACTCCAGCTCTATCTGCAAGTTCGTCAATAACTTCAGTTTCAATAAGAGTAGAGTCCATATCAAAACATATTAAACGTCTTGTTCTTCTGTATATGTTATCTTCTTGGAACGAAATGTCAATACTTAATACAGAAGAAAGTTCTATAAAGGCAGCTTGCATTTTGTTTTTGTCTTTAGGTGTTCCTCGTACTGATAATTCAATGCATGAGACACCCACCTCCTGTTCAACTTCTTCTAAAGGCATACGTCCTGTAAGACGTCTGATAGCGTCAATATTTAACTCTTGTTCTGCAACAACTTTTGTAACTTCGCCAATTTGTCGAGCAGTAACACGTCGTCCTAAGATGGTTATAATATATCGGCTTTTACCTTGTCTGCCAACCCAACTGTTATATTCCTCTTCGCTAATAGGAGAGAACCGAATATTTACACCTATTTCAGTCGCTTTAAAAAGAAGTTCTTTAATAATTTCACCCGAGTTCTTACTATCAGTAACAAACAGAATACCTAATGATAATGAGTGATGTATATCGGCCTGACCAATATCTAAAACAATAGCGTTGTACTTTGCAAGTATATTAGTTAATGCACTTGTAACACCAGGTTTGTCATCACCTGTAATCTGAACGAGAATAATCTCTTTCTTATTAAAACCCTCCATATCGCAAAAAGTTTATATAATAGACAATAACTATATTATTATGGCGAAATTACAACAAATAATCAATTAATCATAATATTATAACTTCATATTGTAATATAAAAAAGGAATTAGCACGCTAATTCCTTTTTTATAATATCTATTCGTTCCAAATAACTTTTTTACTGTTTATAATGTAAATACCATTAGCAAGACCTTCAAAAGTTTCAGCATTTTTTAGTATCATGCGTCCATTCAAATCATATACATCACCAGGGAATAACGAGTCACCACTTACAGAAATTTCAATGCCAGTCGGTTCTCCATTAAACGATATAATATATCGGTCAAAAGCAGGCTCTCCATTAATCTTTAACATAGTTTCAAAGGGGAGCCAATCCTCTTGTAACTTTTCAAATCCACCTTCAATATAATTAAAAAGATTATTTGTAGCAGATGAAGTCTTATACGAGCCGACTAATTCAACATTACCGTTAACAACAGACATATTATCCGGTGTAGCCTTAATGGTTACATTTTCTGCACCCTTTATAATCTTATCGGAACTCTCTGAGCAAATTAAGTAAGGAGTATTGGCAATAAGTACACCATTGTACAATGTGAAGTTTACCATATTTCCCTTAACTTTATCAAACGAGTATATATCCCCTACAATATTATTGCTGTTAACATTAAAAGGAACAACTAACAACTTCATGCCGTTAGCATCTATCTCTCTGTCAAAATCTGCTACAGTAGCAGTAAAGTCATAAGGTGAGTAGAAATCAGCATTCTCTTTCAAGATAACCTCCGAAGCAATATTATATGCATTAACAACGTTCACGCCATTTGTTAACGATGAGGGAGCATAATATCTGTTATCTCCTACAATAAAAGCAAGGGCGTTTTCAGGTAAAGTTGGAGTATCGCCATTTGAATATACAACGTTTTTATCTTTTGAGCCATAATATACATCTAAAGAATAGAGTGTTTGGTCAGCATTAGCAACTGCTATATCATAGCCATTACCTTCGCATGCCACAATAGAGAAATTATTACCAATCTCAGACATTATATTAGAAGGGATAGTAAATGATTTAGTATTTGATATATACACTAACTCTCCGTTTTCATCATATACTTTAAAGCCAACAGCACCATCACCGGTAATAGAAACATTACCGTTATTTATTGTGAACTTGTAACTATCACATTTAAATACATCTGTATAGTCTCCATATTGCCCAACATCTCCAACTTCACCTATTGGGTGTTCATTATTAAAATCTCCTCTTACAGCACCAAAAGGCATGCCATCGTAATTAGCAGGCGATGGTTTTATACGGTCGTCAATAAATATAATATTGTTATTCTTAGGATAGTTTTTACTTCTTATATACTCCAAAGTCTCTTCAATATCAGCAGTAACCGTAGATTCGTTAGTGTCAATATAAAAACTGCCATAATCATCTTTATGATATCCCAAATCATAACCATTACTTTGAGGAGTCTCAAAGAAACCATAAACTTTAAAGAACTCGGTTAAATCTTCACCTGCGACATCACAAACATGACGAACAAATTTCAAACTTTCGTCTTTTATTCTGATAGTAACACCTTTCCTCCTGTCTAAAGGGTCGTTACGTAACGACCTGAAAAGATTTGGATAAAAATCAGGATTATTACCCAAAACATGGTAGTAGTAATAAAGTTTTGTGTACATCAAACACTGTTCCCAAATATCACGAGCAGTCCAATGAACACCATTGGCAAAATTATTTATTGTAGTTGAAAGCTCATCAGCACGCATAGTAAAGCGGCCCTGTTTATAAACAGCAACATTTGAGAATAGGTTATTTGAAACCTCTGTGCAACCTACCATATTTATTACGTTTTGGTGAATATGTCCGTTCTCATGGGCAGGACCCCATATAGCACCGGTAGTATTCATCTCTTCATAATTCATAACACTTGGCAAAGTTGTCTCGTTATAGTAGGTTCCATACGAACTTGCATACATATAGCTATTGTTAATTGAAGCGGCAACAAGTAAGTTGTTGAAATAACCCTCGTAGTCTTCAAATCCCATAAGTTCGCGTTGCGATTTAATAATATTATCCCAAATGGTCAAAAGTTCAACCATATATATAGGACAATTTTGTTTAACCAAATCGCAGTTCATATTAAACATCAAGTAGTCTGTTTTTAAGTTTACAACCTTGCTGTCTTTAAGAAGATGCGATTGAAATTTGCTCCAGTCCAAGTTGTTATCTCCTTTTGTAAGGTCAAAGTATCCATTAACGTAACCTCCTTCAATATGAATTTTCATATCAGCAATATCTGAAAGTTTGGGATATGAATAATTGCCATTCTCATCGTTAGTAACTTCTGCAGTGTAGTAAACAAATAAGTTGGCATCTTCGCTTAAAATGATAGAGTTCAACCCTTTAGTAAGAGTAGTTGTTTCTCCTGCACTGTTAGTTCCATTAACAGCTTCAATTTGCAAAGAGACACCTCTCGGAATATCGTTATCAACAAAAATCAATATCACATCTCCACTCTTTCCGCTTATACCGGTAGGATTACTCAACCTGCTGAAACAATAACCGTTTTGAGTAATTGCGGTCCATGCGTCCCAATCCCAATCACTATAAACCTTATAATCGGCAATACGGAAAGTTTTTTCTGTCTTATCCCATGCTGCATCGTATGTTTGCCAATTATTATTTTTAACTTTAAGAATCATCTCTTGCAATAGGGAATTGGTAATACCATTATTCTTAAGATTTATTTGTAAAACATCATCGGACATTGCTTGATACTCTGCTTTAAGAGAAGTACAAGCATAATCCTCAAAGAAATTCATTAAACGTGATTGTATAACATTTTTATTGTCTTGTAAATCTTTAAAATTATTATACTTTGTTTGAGCCTCTTCAATTTGTTCATCAGTTAAATCAATAGATTGTACACGCCAAACAGATGCATCGGTATTTGTATACCAACCCACAACATTGAAATTTTGAGAAGAGGCACAATGTAAACCAACAGTACTATAATCTGTAATAGTATGAGAAGAGATCCATTTATCTCCTCCACTATTAATAGCAAAAGTATGTTGGGAAGTGCCTGTAGTGTAAGGAACAGAAAAAGTTCCCCTTTGAGCTTGAATATATCTTTCGGTCAAAACATTCTGAAGAATAAAATTATCACCATTGGCAAGAACTCGCCAATATTGGGCAAAATTATTCTCATCAAGAGGTATACACTTGACAGAATTATCATTGAACATTTCGGTCATAATATTACCATAAGAGTTGCTGATAAATCTGTAAATTTTACCAGCCACAACTTCGGAATCAACGCCTGCCATTTCTGTAAGATGCTCCCGTATTGTCTCTTCAGTAATATTTGTAACAACCTCTAAAGTCCAGTCTGAAGCAGTAGAGTTTCCTCCACTACCGGCGTCCCATACCACAAGATTTTGTCCACCGCCTACACAAGCATAGTTCTGGTGATGTAAACTGTTTCTTCCGGAGAAATCGTCAGTAGCACTAATAGTAATATAATTAGTACTGCTATTTGAATTATTATCACCATATTTAATAAAGTAATCTTTTGGTTCGGTACTTGAAGAACTTGTAGAACCTGTTGTCAAGTCTTTTATATATCTGCCTGAGTTTGCATTACGTATAGAGTAACCGTTGCCACTCTTTTCAATAATCCAAATTTGAGAAAGGTCACTATCAGATGTTTTATCCTTAATACTTAAATTGTTATTATCATTTTCTGATAGCATAGGATTATTCCACCCGGTTGAGTATGCATTTCTGTTTTTAAGTCTGAAAAGAGAGTAATTGGATAATTGATACTTTAAAAGTTCAGCTCCTGAAAGATTAGTAGGAATACCCAAAGTAACGGGGTATAAAGCCCAATCGTTATTACCATTAGTAGAAGTTACACTACCATAACCCCAACCGGCAAGAGATGCATCTCCGGGTCCGTTGGCGTCCATAATCATATTATTGCCGTCGTTAAAATAAAAATGTCCGGTATTCCCATTAATAGTGTTGCAACTATAAAGAACAGATTGGTTTGTAGTAACACCATTATTATTGCCAGATGTCAAAGTGCCAAAATAGTTACCGTAACCTGTTTGCAGATAATATTTACCATCAGTACCGCTATTAACAAATCTGATTAAAAAGGCGCACTTATCAGTAGCATTGTCGTTAACTGCAGGAATGTCTGTACTCTTAACATATATAGAGCCATCAGTGCGCTCATAAGCATACGTACCTCTACCTCTATTATACATCATATACCATTGGTTAGTGGAAAAAGAAGAGGCTTCGCTACCAATGGCATTAATAACTTTACCCGATAACTCGCTTAATTGAGCATTAGCAGGTATATATGTTAAAGACAGTAGTATAAATAGGAAAAAAGAGGTGAAATTTCTCATAATCATATACATAAATTATAATTTGACAAATCGATGTGCTATCTATTCTGGGGTATTTATCTTATTGCAAAGATAATTAATCTTACAATTCGGATAGTTCAATCCAACGCATTGTTTTTTCGTCAATAATATTATTCAGCTCTTCATATCTCTTTGAAAGAGACGTTATCTCTTCGCCAGAGAGAGAACCGGAAGATAATTTATCTTCAATTTTTTTTTTCTCCTCTTCCAATTGAGGAATCTCCACATCAAGAGTTTCTAACTCTTTTTTCTCTTTATATGAAATTTTTCGTGGTTTATCTTTGGGTTCTTCAGTAGCTTTAGTAACTCTCTTTTCTTGCTCTTTTGCCTTTTCGCGTTGCTCTTCCTCTTCAAGAGCCCTCCATTCTCTAAAATCTGTATAATTTCCGGGAAAATCTTTTATTTGAGCATTGCCATTGAAAACTAAAAGATGGTCAACAACCTTATCCATAAAGTATCGGTCGTGCGATACAACAATTACGCAACCCTTAAACGAACATAGGTAATCTTCCAAAACATTCATTGTGGCAATGTCAAGGTCGTTGGTTGGCTCGTCAAGAACAAGGAAATTGGGATTACGCATCAATACAGTACATAAGTATAGTCGGCGTTTCTCTCCACCACTCAATTTGTAAACATAATTATATTGGGTCTCGGGAGTAAATAGAAAGTGTTGAAGAAATTGCGAAGCAGATAATTTTTTACCACCTCCGAGGTCAATCTCTTCGGCAATATCGCGAATAACATCAATAACCTTTTTCTCTTCATCAAATTGCAACCCCTCCTGACTATAGTATCCAAAAGAGACGGTTTCTCCAATATCAAACGAGCCACTATCCGGTTTTACAGTACCAAGTAACATCTTTAAAAAAGTTGATTTGCCGGTACCATTTTTGCCAATAATACCAAGCTTTTCATAACGTGCAAAGTTGTAGTAAAATTGGTCGAGTATCTTTAAATCTCCGTATGCTTTTGAGATATATTTAGCCTCAAAAATCTTTGAACCTAAATAGGTTGCTTTTACAGCAAGTTTTACGTTTCGCTCTTCGCGACGTACTTTAGCACGTTGTTCAATCTCATAAAAGCGGTCTATCCTTGATTTTGCTTTTGTAGCTCTTGCTTGAGGTTGGCGACGCATCCAATCCAACTCAGTACGGTAGAGATTATTCATTCTTGCAGTCTCTGCATCAAAAACCGCTAAACGCTCTTCTCGTTTAGATAAGTAATATTGATAATTGCCTTCATAGTGAAAGAGTCCCATGGTATCAAGTTCCAATATGTCGGTACAAACGCGGTCAAGAAAATATCTGTCATGAGTAACCATAAGTAATGCGCCTGCAGCACGTTTCAAGAACTCTTCAAGCCATTCAACCATTTCAAGGTCAAGATGGTTTGTAGGCTCGTCAAGAATAAGTAAATCGGGTTCTCCTATCAAAACGCTTGCAAGCGCAACACGTTTTAATTGACCACCGGATAACTCTCCTATCTTTTGATTAAAATCATCAATTTTAAGTTTTCCCAATATCTGTTTTGCTCTAGCCTCATAGTCCCAGGCTTTGAGCATATCCATTTTTGAAAGAATCTCTTCAAATTTTTCGGTCTGAGGGTCAAGCATTGCACTCTCATACTCAAAAACGGTACGAGCAACTTCATTATCTGAGCGCATACACGCTTCAAGTACTGTTAATTCTTTGGGGAATGAAGGAGTTTGAGATAGGTAACCGACTCTTAATCCATTACGGAAAGTTATTTTCCCGGAATCATAATCCTCATCTCCGGCAATTATATTAAGTAGAGTTGTCTTTCCTGTTCCGTTTTTTGCAACTATGGCTATACGTTGATTCTCGGCAACTCCAAACGATATGTTTTCAAAGAGTACCTTTGCTCCAAACGATTTGGTTAGATTTTCTATTTGAAGATAACTAATCACTCTATATTAATTTTTAGTTAGTTTAAACTCTTTTGTTACGGCAGAGGGAATTTCGTGAGCATAATGTGTTACATATATAAGACTCTTACCTTTGCGGTCACAAAAAATTTCTATTATATGAGAAACTCGCTCTTTATTCACTATATCCAACCCGTGTAATGGTTCGTCAAGAATAAGCAAGTCGGGGTCTTTAACAAAGGCCCTTGCAAGCAGAGCCATACGTTGCTCGCCCGATGAAAGCGACAAAAAAGAGCGTTCAGCAATATTCTCAATACCAAAACATTTCATCCATTCAAGAGCAATAGCCTCTTGTTGAGGTGAACATTTACGGAATACACCTATTGAATCAAACAGGCCCGATGCCACAATGCGGATTGTGGGAATATCTTCCATAAAATAGAGATGCATTTCGGGCGAAACATAACCGATACGAGATTTTATATCCCAAATGCTCTCTCCGGTTCCACGCTTGCGGTCAAACAGATAGAGGGTATTTGAATATGATTTGGGATTATCGGCATAAATAAGGCTTAATAAAGTACTTTTACCCGAGCCGTTTGGTCCTGTTAAAGCCCACTTCTCTCCATTTTTTACTTCCCAATTAATGTTTTTCAATATCGAATGGTTACCATAAGCTATATTAACATCTTCCATTCTGAAAGTAACCTTATGTCCTGATGTCTCTCTTGAAGAAGAGGGCAGATTGGGTTGCTGTTCTGTGTGCCTGAATAGTTTGCGATGAAGCTCAGTATCCTTTATAAACTCTTCGCGCGAGCAAGCTCTTAAACACTCCATATCTTTAATGGGCATAACATGAGTTACAATTTCAGGAATATCAGAGGGGTTTGATAGTAAAAGAATTAATTGCATTCCTCTTAACTCGGCCATTGAGGCAAACATGTCGTTAAGACTCTCTCTCGATTTTGCATCTAAACCAATATAAGGATTATCAACAATCAAAAGCTTTGGGTGAGTCAGCAGAACCTTTATTAGTAAAAATTTTCTTAGTTCTCCACTTGAAAGGAATATTACGCTTTTATTTAAAATATCGCTTAGGTGTAGTTTCTCAAATAGAACTTCAATCTCTTCAATGGGAGCAATTGGGGTAAGTACCTCTTTAACAGTAATTATCCCCTCGGAATCTTGCGAGTGCCAACGTTGTTGATAATATGCAGTTGAACCATCAACCATGCTGTATATATCCTTGAAAGCGATTGTTCTTATAGCTGAAAATAGTGGCTCTGAAAAGTTATATTTAATCTCTCCGTCCAAATCGCGTAAGGCTATACGTCCCTGTATCATATCAGCCAATAGTGTTTTACCTGAACCATTAGCCCCCACTATGGCCCACTGTTCGCCAATATTTATCTCCCACATTATGGAAGTTTTAAATCGGAACTCGGGCATTCTTGGAACAGGGTGTATGAGAGATATAAGTTTATTCATTTCCCTTCTTCTTTATAATTTACAGTTGTAAAAATTTATTCTACAAAAATAGTTGTTTTTTTAAACTCTTTCAACTATTAATATCTAACTCTTCAAGTCCTATTTTCATATATGAGCGTTCCATATCGGCAGGCTTTAAAACTTCGTTGTTCCAAGTAACAATATCAATATCAATTATTACAAGCCCTTGCACTTTATCTTTAGCATTACGTCCGGCTTTAATTTCCATATCTTTGAATAATGCTTTTAGTTTATCATATGAAATTGAAGTATCAACCAACGCAACACAATTATGATATGGAGGAGCAGGTTTTACACCAACAGCCTCTGTTTGGTAAATAGATGAAAAAGCAGCAAACTCAACCATGTCTTTTATACGTTTGCAACACTCCTCAACGCGTATATATGCATCAGGATAATTTGAACCTATTCCTAATATCGCTTTATTCATTCTTTCTCTTTAAAGTAATAACTGTTATTTCTGGGAATGCACCCATTCTAAAAGTAAACAGGGTACAACCTATGCCATCGTTTACATATAAATATTGCTCTCCTTCTTTATATAAACCACTCCACCATTTACCCCTTAATGAGGCTGGCGAAACATAGCCGTCTTTAAATGGAAATTTTAACTGCATTGCGTGAGTGTGTCCCGATAGAGTTAAATTGATATTGCTTTTATTTAAAACCTCTTCCCAATATTCAGGGTTATGCGAAAGTAAAAATTTAAATTTATCGTCAAAAAGAGTAGGGTATGAAGCAGTTAAATTGCCATATTGCGAGAAGGGCGGTTTGCCCCAATTTTCAACACCTATAACAGATATAGTGTCAGAGTTATTGCAAATATAATTATAATCGTTGTTCAAAAGAGTCCACCCCATCTCTTTTTGATAGGTTGAGAGTTTCAGAAGATTCAGGCTTTTCTCTTCAACTGATTTCCAATTGACGTAGTCTCCGTAATCGTGATTACCCAATACCGAAAAAACACCATCTTTTGCCTTAATCAAAGACAATACACCTTTGTATGGTAAAATCTCATCAGCTTTTAAAGATACAATATCACCTGTAACGCATACAATATCAGGTTTAAAGTTATTTATTGTTTTGACCATTCTTTCTAAAAATAGAGTATCTCCATAAAAACTTTTAAGATGTAGATCTGATATCTGAACTATTTTATAACCATCAAAACTGGCAGGTAAATTTGGTGCAAAAACATCAACTTCATTGCAATTAATATTTTTACGACCATAAACAAAACCGAACAATAGTGTAGCAACCAATGAAAAAGATAAAATTGTACCAACAATAGTAAAAATTTTCATCTTTTTATTAGTTATATATTTTAGCAAATAGTCTAAAGGTGATATTAAAACAAATATCAGTTTTGGGAACGATATGGTAAAAAACGAAAATACCAGCAACTCAATATTAGAACTTAGTATGTGAGTGTTTTTATTATAAATAAGAAGAATGATAATTATAAATAATAGATAAATCAAACTATTAACAACCCACAATAAGCATCGCTTTACCCCTTTCCGAAAACTTGAAGGAAGTTGTTTGGCAATATAAATATCACAAAGAATATTTATTATTAAAAGCAGTGCTGAAAGCAATAGGGATACTCTCATTTTTATCTTAATTTGTCAAATAAAAACCGTAATTGAAATTAAAGTTCAAAGTTATAAAATTATTTTTTTGAGAATACTCTTAATATTCATTTTTATGGGAAAGTAAAAATTTATTTGTTTTTTTAATTTAATTTTTTTAAATTTATAGCCAAGACATGCTATTAACCAATAAAAAAGGAGACTGTTATGAAAAAGATCTTTACTCTATTAGCACTGCTAATATCTTTTGGATTATCATCGGAGATAACAGCAACAAACAATCAAGTAGTGGCAAAATCCACAGGTTGCACATCAATTAATGGAAAGGAATTGCTACCTTTGTTATAACATCACTCCAAGAGATAATATTATTATCGAAGTCCTCTCATCAAGCAG
>JAZNCN010000021.1:0-76465 GCA_045587545.1 Candidatus Caccoplasma sp. | reverse complement strand
GGCTATAGCGTCAGGGCTCCACCTCTTCCCATCCCGAACAGAGAAGTTAAACCTGACCACGCCGATGGTACTGCGCAAGTGGGAGAGTAGGTAGCCGCCCCTTAGAGAAGAGAGAAGTCTTAAAACTTCTCTCTTTTTTTTTACGGTTAGTTATAACGAGCAAACACCATCGTTACTAACCTTTTGAATTATTTCTTTTATGACAATAAAAGTCATAGGGGTCATTAAGGACCTTAAAGAGATAAGAGATAGAATACAAATATTAGGCTAAATTTCCAATTATTTCAATACCGTCAAAGAAGGGACAGAGCATGCTCTGTCCGAGAAAGGGGCAAAGTTACAACCGCTTTTTACTAAGATATCTACGATAACTAAGATAACTAAGACAACTAAGTTATACTCTGTAATATCAACTTTTCTTAGTCCTCTTAGCAATCTTATTTATCTTAGTAGCCATAGTTTTCTTATATACCTCTTATCAAATAAAATAATAAAGTAAAAGCAACTATGAGTTTTTTCATAATTGCTTTTCTATTGCCTAAAAAATTTATATTATTTACTTCTCTTCTAATTTAAATCTTATTCTGAAACCTGTGGGGCAGGGGCCGTAGCTTATAATCTTGAATTTGCCTATTTCAGAGCTGTTTTTTACGTGCAATCCTAAGCATGGGCAACTGTCATACTCCCCAATATTAATTACTCTTAGAGTTGAGCTAACGCCCTCAGGAAGGCGAGTAAGATCAAATTTGCCTTTTGCCTCTTCGATGCTTATTAATGATTCTGTTACCGGCAGAGCTTGTTTAATTACACTATTTACTTGCTCCTCTATTTGAGTTATTTGTTCTGCAGTTAATTCATTAGGAAGAGCGTAGTCGCATTTACTTTTTTTTCGTTCAACATGGGCTGATATTGCTCTTCCGCAGTTGAAAATCTTATCCATTGTTGCATTGAGTATATGTTCTGCAGTATGCATAGGAGGATATTCGGTTTTGTTATGTTCGTTGAATTGTGGTGTTTCTGTTGTCATCGTTTTTATAATTTTCTTTACAAATATAGTTATTTTGTTGATAAGATTGTTGGTGTTGATATAAATTAAGGGGCTGTGTCAAAATACAAATAAAAAAGAGACAGCTTCTGAAGTGAGTAAGTGCCTGGCTTTTTCTTTATATCTGTTCAATTTATGATTTACCTCAATTGTTCGATTATTACTTTTCCCTTTATAACATTCTCCTCTTAAAGGAGACCCTCTACAATCTCTTGCTCTATATTGAGAACTTTCTGATATATATCCGCTTTCGGTTTTATTATCTCTTATTCCTATAAATTCCAAATGTTGCCCCATTGGACAGACATAATAATTCTCCTCTTTGTTATAGTACATATTGTCAGGGAGGAAAGGATTGGGCTTGTTCTTGGTTCGTTGTTCTATATGAAAATAATTATACTTAACATAGGGCTCTATGCCATTTTCTTCTAAAAATTGATAATTCTCTTCACTTCCATATCCTGAATCGGCAACTTCAATGTTTGGCAGACGATTATATCACTGATTAAATGATTGATTGAATGGTATTAGAGTCAGTGTATCGTTGGGATTATGATATAAACCAAAATTAGTAATAAATTGATTCTCGGAAGCTATCTGTAAATTATATCCCGGCTTTGTTTGTCCGTTATTCATCGCATATTCTTTCATTCGCATAAACGTTGCTGATGAATCTGTTTTAGACATCGAGTTACGTTCTCCTATCTGTTCTAATCTTGTGTTATATTCTGTAAGTTTATCTCAATGTCTTTCTAATTCTTTTATTTCCTTTTTTTCTTGCCTAAGGCTTTCTTTTCTTCTTTTACTCGATTGCGAAAACGATTAATTGTTGCAAAATCTGGTTTCTCGTATCCTGCAAGCCAAATATAATGAATATCCCGAGATAGAAGTTTCTCTATTTTTCTGCATGAGTAAATATTGTTCATATAGGCATAGAGAATAACCTTTAACATCATCTTGGGGTGATAAGGACTGCGACCACTCTCTTTATATAGCTTATGAAAAGATTCTATATTTAGGTTATCTACGATTGCATTGACAACTCGAACAGGGTCGTTATCTGAAATATTTTCATCAATTCTTTGAGGAAATAATACCAATTGATTGGATATGTAAGGGCGAAAATGTTACTTTGTCATAAGTTGAAATGTTATACCTAAAGTTACAAATATTTTAGGTAATAACAAAGTCCTGGCTTGTGAAAGTCGGGACTTTGTGCTAAAAAAAAGACTGTGCCAAAAAATTACATTTTGACACAGCCTCTTTCGTTATTTAGTAACTGAATTGTTATTCAATTATTTTTTTGAAGCGTCAAGTTTCTCTTTCAATGCTGCAAGTTCTTCGATGTCTCCAAGTGTCGATTTCTCAACTGTTGGCATTGCTGCGGCTGTCTCTTCTGCTGCTTTTTTAGCTGCTTTTTTAGCTGCTGCTGCCTCTTTCTTAGCTTCATCTTCAAATATTCTGCTGTGTGAAAGAATGATACGTTTTGCCTCTTTGTTGAACTCTATAACTTTGAAGTTAAGTTTCTCGTTTACTTGAGCTTGAGTTCCGTCCTCTTTTACAAGGTGTTTTGGAGTTGCAAATCCCTCTACTCCGTATTGTAGTGCTATTACTGCACCTTTGTCAAGTAGCTCGGTGATTGTTCCTTCGTGGATTGAATCTACTGTGAATACTGTCTCAAATACGTCCCAAGGATTCTCCTCAAGTTGTTTGTGCCCAAGGCTCAAACGACGGTTCTCTTTATCTATTTCTAATACTTGTACTTCAATATCTGCACCTATTTGAGTAAACTCTGATGGGTGTTTGATTTTTTTGGTCCATGATAGGTCAGAGATGTGGATTAGTCCGTCTATTCCCTCTTCTATCTCTACGAATACTCCGAAGTTCGTGAAGTTGCGAACTTTTGCAGTGTGTTTTGTTCCTACTGCATATTTTGTATCAACATTCTCCCATGGGTCAGCTTTAAGTTGTTTGATACCCAATGACATTTTGCGCTCCTCGCGGCTTAGTGTAAGGATAACTGCCTCTACATCGTCACCAACTTTCATGAAGTCTTGTGCGCTGCGTAGGTGTTGTGACCATGACATTTCTGATACGTGGATAAGTCCCTCTACGCCTGGTGCAATTTCAATGAATGCTCCGTAGTCAGCCATAACAACAACTTTTCCTGATACTTTATCACCAACTTTAAGGTCTGCGTCAAGAGCGTCCCAAGGATGGGGAGTAAGTTGTTTAAGACCAAGAGCGATGCGTTTTTTCTCATCATCAAAGTCAAGGATAACAACATTGATTTTCTCATCGTTCTTAACTATTTCCTCAGGGTGAGTTACGCGACCCCAAGATAGGTCTGTGATGTGGATAAGACCGTCAACGCCTCCAAGGTCGATAAATACACCGTATGATGTGATGTTTTTAACGATTCCCTCAAGTACTTGACCTTTCTCAAGTTTAGAGATGATGTCTTTTTTCTGTTGCTCAAGTTCTGCCTCAATAAGAGCTTTGTGTGATACAACAACGTTGCGGTACTCTTGGTTGATTTTTACAACCTTGAACTCCATTGTTTTGCCTACGAACATATCGTAATCGCGGATAGGTCTGATATCGATTTGTGATCCGGGAAGGAATGCTTCAATTCCGAATACGTCAACAATCATACCACCCTTAGTACGACATTTGATATAACCTTTTACTATCTCGCTGTTGTTTAATGCCTCGTTTACACGATCCCATGAGCGTGCTGCACGTGCTTTTTTGTGTGAAAGTAAAAGTTGTCCTTTTTTGTCTTCTTGGTTCTCTACATATACCTCTACTGTATCTCCGATTTTAAGATCGGGATTGTAGCGGAACTCGTTCATAGAGATGATACCGTCTGATTTGTAGCCGATGTTTACAACTACTTCTCTTTTGTTCATTGATATAACAGTTCCTTCTGTTACATCTTTGTCTTTAATTGTGTTGATGCTTTGGTCATATGCCTGCTCCAACTCTTCGCGGCTTTTTGCGCCTACAGTTTCGCCTTTCTCATAGGCTTCCCAATTGAAATCTTCAATGGGTTGTAATAATTCCTTTTCCATTTTTTTAATTAATTGTTTAATAATTAATGGGTTAGACTTTATGTTGTCAAAATCGTTGCAAAGTTAATATTTTTTATTGTAACAACAATGTTTTTTTTCGGTTTTTTACGTGCCGAAATCTCTCATAATTACGATTTTAGATGAGTCCTGTTTTGTACTTAAACGTTAGTACCAATTCTCGTTGTCGTAGGGGCTACTGCTCTTTTCGTATTTGAGGTCTTGTAGCATTGATGATTTAACACTAATACGGAAGTCATACGATTTGTATGGACCACATGGTACAAAATTACAACTCATACTCCAGCAGTGCATATCTCTGGTTATACCACAACTCATGTATGCAATCTTTTTTATGTCAAAGTCGTAACTTGCTGAGAATGTAAATGTCCAATTCTTTGTTGGTTGTATATTTCCTGAGAAACTTAGGTTTTGTGTTACTCTTCCGTTATATTCTAATTTTTCTTTATTAAAATCGCCATATCCGTAGTTTATTGAGTAGTTTATTGAAAGGCTCCATGGTATTTTCCATTTTAGGTATCCGTCTTTCATTTCACTCTCTTCATCTTTTTCATTATCTCCGTTTTCTTTCTTAAGTTCGCTTTGGCGTTCTCGCAATCTTGCCAACTCTTCAATATCTGTTATCGGCTCTCCTAATTCATTGATATTTGGATTTGTACTATCGTCATCTTTATCATCTCCTTTTTTAAATAGTTTTTTGAAAGTATCATTGTTGAAGGTATAAGATAATGATGTTCCTGTACTTGATAGACGACCTAATCCTTTTCCTACTTTCCAACGAGGTACATTTACTCTTACGGGGTTGCCGTATGAGTTTAGTTGATATGTGTATGGGTCAAACGTGAAATTTGTTTGTAGATTGAAATTTTTTGTCAATTTCAACAACAAATTCATGTTTATATTGCTCCAATTTAGCGAGTCAGCTGCTATATTGTATCCCCAATTTACTCCAAGGTTTTCAATTAAACTAATTTTTCGTACTCCTGTGGAGTCTCTATCGGAGTTTACTTTCATTTCAATATTGTTTGCAAGGCTAAAGTTGACCACTCCCTGTTTGCCTTGCGGGGCTGTCCCAAATAGATTATGTGAGAAAGGTGAATATTTTACTTCTCTTGTTGTCCCATCTTTATTGATTTGTGTATATCGTTGCCAAAATCCAAAACGTTCATGGCTGAAGTCCGGTGCTCCGGTTATACTTACACTTGGAGTCATAACGTGGCGTATCATCTTTATCTTTTTACCGCCAAACCATTTTGCGGGTTGGAAGAATCCGTATAGTTTGGTTTGCATGGTAAGGCTTCCGCTGTAGTTATATACGTTATAAAAGCCATATATGGTGTCGTTTACTACTGCCGATGCGCGGGGGTCCCACTGTTTCATGATTCTATTTGTGTACATGCGGTCAGTAAATGTAAATGATGGTGTTATGTTCAAGTATTTGAAAAGAGAGAATGTCGCAGATATAGGTACGGTATGTTGCATTGCATTTTTCCAATCCTTTATCAAATTTGATTTAAATAATAAATCTTGTTTCGTGGTAATAGAGTTACGGAACATTCCAGAGTAGCTGAAACTTATCTTTTCATACCATCTCTCTTTCCCTACAGGTTTTTTACGTTTAAAGGGATATATGCGGCTTACATTAATAGTGAAATCGGGTAGCGATACCACTATAGTAGAGTCTTTGCTTCGTTGGGTAATATTGGTAGTTGCCGATATTGATACGGGTGCATTAGGGAATGAATAAGTAAAGTTTACAGTTGAACTTTTTGTGTTTTGTGTAAATTCCGATGCATTATAATATGTACTAATACTGTTTCGGTCGTAACCACTTGTGGTGAAGTTTACCTGTGCGGAGAAACTCATGTTTGGGTTTGCTTTTGTATCTTGTCTATGCTGCCATATAAACCTAAAGTTCGTTTGTTTAGAGTAGTCGGGCATTCCCTTATCTCCTAAAATGGTTGTTATGTAGCTGGTATTTAGATATCCTGAAAATCTGTATCGTTTTGCATATATTGATTGACCTTGTACTCCCCAAGAACCTTTTGTGTATATCTCTCCGGTTAATGCCAAATCAACACAATCATTTATGGCAAAATAGTAACCTCCATTTCTTAGGTATAAACCTCTTGTCATCTCTTCTCCGATAGTAGGGAATATTACTCCTGATGAGTATTTTTCGGTAAAGGGAAAGAAACCGAAAGGTAGTGCTAACGGAAGAGGAACTCCTCCTAATACCATATATGCAGGTCCTGTAACAACATTTTTACCCGGACGCATCTTTGCTCTTGTGAGTTGAAGATGAAAGTGGGGATTTTCATGGTTGTCGCAAGTGGTGTATTTGCCGTTAGCAAGATAGAAATCACCGGCAGCGTCTTTTTTTGTTTTACCTCCAATTAAATAGCCTTCGCCTTGTTGAGTCTTTACATTGGTAATATAACCTCTTTCGCTTTTGAAGTTATATTTCATTGTTTCTGATTCATATTCTCCACTGGGGTCTTTAAATATGGGAGAACCTATTGTATTTCCTAAAGAATCTGTTACTCCTATGGCATATACGGTGCTACTATCCATGTCCATTCTTATCTCTTGAGCGGTAAGTTCAATGTCTTGATAGTTGATTTTGCTTGAACCAAACATGTATGCCATGTTCCCGTTTCGTAAAACCATTGAGTCGCTTGCCGTATATGTTACTATATCCTCCAAAGCCTCTTTTTTAGGCTTCTTTTTGATATGTGTTGTTGAGTCTGTAAGTGTAGAGTCGTTGCTGATGTTTTTTATATTGATTGAATCGGTGAGGTAAGAGTCATTTTTTATGCTATCAGATATAATATCTTCTGACACACTTTTGTTGTCAAAGTGTGGCATGGCATATAAGTTTGCAAACAGCGTAGCTGCGAGCAATGATAGAATTATAACGAAGACTCTGTTCCTTTTTGTCATCTTATGAGATGATGATAGTTTCTCAATCAACTTACAAAGATAGTTATTTTAATGCAACTTACCGAAAATATAGGCTTTTTTATGCAAACAATTTACTCCATTCATCAAAACGGGCTAAGATTTCATCTCCAAATCGTTGAAGAGAGTCTCTTGCTTCTGCAATACTTTTGCGTTTGTTTGGAGAAGATTTTGAGAAAAATTTATCGGCATAAGCAACTATTTTTTCTTCTATTGATATAGGAATAAAATCTTTATTAGGGAGAGGTAAGTTTTGATTTTTTATCTCAATGGCAGATATTCCGGCACCTGTATGTCTTTCACAAACTAAAGCATGTTTTTCTAAACCTTCAACTCTTAATATTTCTGCACCTAAGATTGAGTGTAAGATGTATGGTTTATCTCCTACGCAAAATATTTTTGGAGCATTGGTTAGGAATATTCCAATATCGTGAAGCATTGCTGCTTCGTAAACAAAAGAGGCATCAGCACCCAATTCGGGGTGCGATGCCACAATTTCTACTGCCAATTCAGCAACACTTTTGCTGTGAGCAATAAGTAGGTTGTATAGAGGTGTATTTTTTGTATAATACTTCTCTATTATTGCTATGCAGTCTATTCTATTACTGTTATCCATTGGTGTCTGTCTTCAACCTCACCGTATTGAATACCTCTTAATTCGTTGTATAGTTTGGTGCTCATAGGTCCGGGACGTCCATCTTTTGAGATAACATAGCTTATGTTATTGTCAAGGTCGTCAATGCGTTGCATTGGAGATATTACAGCAGCTGTTCCACAAGCTCCTGCCTCTTCAAAAGTTGACAACTCCTCTTCTGGTATTTGTCGTTGTTCAACTTTCATTCCCATATCCTCTGCCAATTGCATTAAACTGCGGTTTGTTATTGAAGGAAGAATTGACGACGATTTTGGAGTGATGTAGGTATTGTCCTTAATTCCAAAGAAGTTTGCAGCTCCTGCTTCGTCAATGTATTTTTTCTCACGGGCATCTAAATATAATTCGCAAGAGTATCCTAATTCGTGAGCTTTTTGATTTGCCAATAGACTTGCCGCATAGTTACCTCCAACTTTGTAACGTCCTGTTCCGAGAGGAGCAGCTCTGTCGTATCCTCTGATTATTACGTATGGGGTGGTAGCAAAACCTCCTTTAAAATACGGACCTACGGGAGTAACAAATATTAAAAATAGGTATTCTTTTGCGGGGTGTACACCAACTTGTGCGCCTGTTCCAATCAAAAGAGGTCTGATATATAACGATGCTCCACTTTCGTAGGGGGGGACAAAACGTTCGTTTAATTTTATTACCTTTTCAACCATTTCGCAGAACATTTCGGTGGGTAGTTCAGGCATTAAGATGCCACGGCATGTTGATTGTAGTCGTTCAGCATTGTCTTTCATTCTGAAAACTCTTATTTTCCCGTCTTTACCACGGAAAGCTTTCAATCCTTCAAAAGCCTCTTGACCGTAATGAAGACAAGTTGCTGCCATGCTCATATTTATTGAGTCTGAAGAGCTTACTTCTATTTCTCCCCATTTGCCGTCGCGGTAATATCTGCGAACGTTATAATCGGTAGGCATATATCCGAATGATAAATTAGCCCAATCAATCTCTTTTGTTGTCATCTTCTTTTATAATAAGTTTGTAATGGATTGCAAATATAAAAAAATGTTTTTATATATCGTCCTCCTCGTCCCATAATTCGGGAATGTCAAATGAATATTCACTTTCAATAAAAGCTTTAAGTTCTCGGCCCTCTCTCTTTGTGGGGCGCCCCATGCCTTTATTTCTTGCAACAAAACCGCTTATGCGCGACATCTCTAATATGTCATATTGCTCCTGAGGGGTAATGTTTTCTAAGAAATCAGGTACGAGTTTAGCTCCCATTCGGTTCTCGCTCAATGCTAATACTCTGAAGGTGTATGTTATAGGAGGCTTGCGTACTGAAATTTCATCACCCACTTTGACCGTGCGTGAAGGTTTTACGGTAACACCCTTCATCTCAACTCTTCCTTTTTTGCAAGCATCAACGGCTTGTGTCCGAGTCTTAAATATTCGTACAGCCCAAAGCCATTTATCTATTCTTACCTCTTCTTTAGCCATTATTTGTTTATTTGTTGTTGTATTGAGTCATTGTCCGAGCAGCTCCGGCAAAGCAGAAACTTGTGATGATCTCTTTTGCTATCTCTATGCGAGGTGCAATTGTCTCCTCTTCTTCGGAGGTGAATTTACCAAGGACATAATCAACTTGTCCACCTCTTGGGAAGTCGTTACCTATACCAAAACGTAAGCGGGCAAAGTTTTGTCCTATCAATTGCGAAATATGAGCTAAGCCGTTGTGTCCTCCAGGGCTTCCTTTCTCTTTTAGTCGTAGTTGACCTAATGGTAAGGCGAGGTCATCGACAATTACCAGTAGATTTTCGTTAGGAATATTCTCTTTTTGTAACCAATATCTTACAGCATTTCCGCTTAAGTTCATAAACGTTGAAGGCTTAAGAAGAATAAGAGTTCTTCCTTTTATTGATATTTTGCAAACAGCCCCATATCTGGCATCGGCAAAAACAGTATTGGACGCCTTTGCGAGAGCGTCCAATACCTTAAATCCTATATTGTGGCGGGTGTTATCGTATTCACTTCCGATATTGCCCAAACCTGTAATAAGATATTTCATTCAAATTTATTTCTTAGCGGCAGCAGCAGCGGCAGCAGCAGCGGCACGAGTCATCATAACTGAACATACAACAGCCTCTTTGGGATTGATTAGTTCAATGTTGTCATATTTAAGTTCGCCAACAGAAATTGATTTTCCAAGACCTAAAGACTCTACGTTTACTGTCAATTTCTCAGGTATATTTGTATAAATAGCTTTTGCTTTTAGACGGCGCATTTTAAGAACCAATTTACCTCCGGCTTTAACACCCTCTGCGTGTCCTTCAAGAACAACGGGTACTGCCATAACAATGGGTTTCTCTTTTGAAATTTCAAGGAAATCCATGTGAAGGATATTGCCTGTTACAGGGTGGAATTGTGCGTCTTTAAGCACAGCCATAACCTCTTTTTCTCCTATTTTAAGTTCAATAGCGAAGATGTCGGGAGTATAAATAAGTTTGCGAACAGCCTCAGTTGAAACTTTGAAGTCTGTAACAATCATACCTTTTCCGTCTTTCATTGCTACGCATTTCTCTCCAGCTTTTAACTCTCCGGTATAAGGCAACTCAACAATTTTGCCACCATTAAGAACTGCAGGAATCATGTTCTCTTTACGAAGAGATTTGCTCTCTTTTTTACCCAACTCTACGCGGGGAGAACCTTCTAATTTAAATGTTTTCATTGTAATAAAATTTTGTGTTACTAAAAATTAAGTCTGTTTACTCCTTAATTTCCCATCGCACGGAATACTAAAAAGCGGCGCAAAGATACGAATATTTTTTGTAATGACAAACATAAAAAAGGATAAGGATAATTTTTTAAGAATTAAACAGATAAAAACTCTCTTAGAAGTTTTATTTATAGTCGTGTATAAAAACAAATTAAACATAATTGTTAAATAATTATTACAAACCAAAATTATGTTTTAACTTTGTAACGTCTTACCTTAATATAAAGGTTTAAGATATTAGAATATTAAAGAATTTATATATGGAACAACGTAAAGTCAGAGTGCGTTTTGCACCAAGTCCCACAGGACCACTGCATATAGGAGGAGTAAGAACAGCATTATATAACTATCTGTTTGCAAAACAGAATGGAGGAGATATGATTTTGAGAATTGAGGATACTGATTCTCAGAGATTTGTCCCCGGAGCAGAAGATTATATTATTACTGCATTAGAGTGGTTGGGTGTTAAGTTTGATGAGGGTGTAAACTACGGAGGAGAGTATGGTCCTTATCGCCAATCAGAGCGTCGTGACATATACCGTAAATATGTAAATCAACTTCTTGAAGCAGGAAAAGCATATATTGCATTTGACACTCCGCAAGAGTTAGAGGCAAAGCGAAACGAAATAGCAAATTTCCAATATGATTCAAAAACTCGCGGAATGATGCGTAACTCCTTGGTGATGGGAAAAGCAGAGGTTGATAAACTTATTGCAGAGGGGGAGAAATATGTTGTGCGTATAAAAATTGAGCCTGATGAAGATGTTGTAGTTGATGATATGATACGCGGCAAGGTAACAATCAACTCATCAGTTCTTGACGATAAGGTACTTTATAAATCGGCTGATGATTTGCCAACATATCATTTGGCAAATATTGTTGATGACCATTTAATGGAAGTTACGCATGTTATTCGAGGAGAAGAGTGGTTGCCTTCAGCTCCTTTACATGTATTGTTGTATAGAGCTTTTGGTTGGGAAGACACAATGCCTCGTTTTGCACACTTACCATTGTTGTTAAAACCTGAGGGTAACGGAAAATTAAGCAAACGAGATGGTGACCGTTTAGGATTTCCTGTATTCCCGTTAGAGTGGAAAGATCCAAAAAGCGGAGAAGTCTCATCAGGATATAGAGAGAGTGGTTATTTGCCTGAGGCAGTAGTTAACTTCCTTGCTCTTTTAGGTTGGAATCCTGGAACAGAACAGGAGTTACTATCAATGGAGGAGTTGATAAAACTATTCAATATTGAGAAGTGTAGTAAAGCAGGAGCAAAATTCGATTACGAAAAAGGAAAATGGTTTAATCATAAATATATTCAAGAGAAGAGCGATGCTGAAATAGCAGAAATGTTTATTCCTATTTTGAAAGAGAAGAAGATAGATATTGAGGCTTATAATGTAGAAAAAATAGTATCGTTAGTTAAGTCGCGTATAAACTTTGCAAAAGATTTATGGGCGCAAACCTCATTTTTCTTTGAAGCTCCACAAACTTATGCCGAGAAAGATATTCGTAAACGCTGGAAAGAGGGTATGCCACAAATAATAACCGAGTTGGTTACTCTTTTAGAAGGAGAAGAAAATTTTGCATCAGCGGCATTAGAGGAGGTTGTATTGTCATGGATAGCAAAAAATGAATATCATCTTGGAAACACTATGAATGCCTTTAGGTTGGCTGTAGTAGGAGAGTGTAGAGGTCCTCATATGTTTGATATTACAGAAGTAATAGGAAAAGAAGAAACAATTGCACGTCTTAAAACAGGATTGGATAAGATAAAACCGGTAGAGTAGGTATTTAGTTTTGAAAAGGTTTGTTTGCATATTTATTTTGGCAATAAGTGTTTTACCTGCATTGTCTCAAAAGTTGGTCTGGGATATTGATTTCTTAGGCTTCTTTGATAACCGCGAGTATGATACTAATTTAACATCAGCGAAAACACTTTTTGGCGTAAGATTGTCTCCTGAAATTGGTGTTGAATTTGCCAATTCGCACCGTCTTATGGCAGGAGCAAGTTGGGTTCAGCCATTTGGAGCAGAGGTTGATGAAAGTAAATTATATCCGACTCTTTATTATCGTTATGCAAAAAAAGGCTTTTCAATGAGTTTTGGAATGTTCCCTCGTACACAGCTCATTGATAATCTGCCATCTTATATGCTATATGATTCAATTGCAATATTCCGGCCTAATATAACAGGAGTGTTGTTTCAGTATCAAGCATCAAAAGGATATATTGAGACTTATATTGATTGGACTCAAATGCAATCATCAACACGAAGAGAGGCATTCATAATTCTTGCTGCAGGTAGATGGACTCCTAATATTTTTATTGCCGGTGGGCATTTTAGTATGAATCACCTTGCTCGCACATCTGAACCTGTTGAAGGAGAGTCGGTAATGGACCATATATCAATATCACCCTATGTTGGAGTTGATTTAACATCGCTAACACCCAAATTAGATACCCTTGCCCTTAGAGTAGGATATTATGCGGGAATAGAGCGTCATCGTGGTACCGGTGAGAAACATACGCCTAACGGTCCATTGGTTGAGTTTAATCTGGCATGGAAATATATAGGAATGAGTAATACGTTTTATTACGGAGATGATATGTACCCATTTTATGGTTTATGTGGGTCTCAGTTGTATCAAGGAGACCCGTTTCACAGAGCAGAAGAGTGGTATAATCAAACCGATATAGACCTGTTTTTTTATAGGAATAGTTTTGTGAATTGTTCGGCAAAACTGACATTTCATATATTGCCAAACTCGTTTAATTTTCAACAACAATTAGCTGTCAGGTTTAATTTGAACGAGATGGTATGGAAAGATAAAGCAAATAGAAAAAATAAACCATATTTAAAAGGTATATATTAAATAGAATATGAATCTGATATATAATTTAGGAATATATTTATACAAGCAAATTGTAAGATTGGTGTCTGCGCGTAATCCAAAGGCAAAACTTATGGTTAAGGGGCATAAAACACTTTTTTCAGATTTAGAGTCAAAGATTGAAAAAGGAGAGAAATATATATGGATACATTCATCTTCATTAGGCGAATTTGAGCAAGGACGTCCAATTATAGAAAAGATAAAAGAGAAAAATTCTCAAGAAAAAATTTTATTAACCTTTTTTTCTCCATCAGGATATACCGTTCGTAAAGATTACCCGTTGGCAGACGTAGTTTCGTATTTGCCCTTTGATTTGCCTGGAAATGTCAGACGTTTCCTTGATGTTGTAAATCCTAAAATGGCTATTTTTATAAAATATGAGTTTTGGGGTAATTTCTTAAATGAATTACATAAAAGAGCTATTCCTACATACTTAGTATCAGCAATATTCAGAGAAAATCAGATTTTTTTCAAACCCTATGGCTCTATATTTAGAGGTATGCTAAAAAATTATGAACATCTTTTTGTGCAAGATGAGACTTCAAAAAAACTTTTGGCAAAAATAGGAGTTGAAAATGTATCTGTCGTTGGCGATACTCGTTTTGACAGAGTGGCTGAGATAGCCTCGCAGCTTAAGGATTTACCTGTTTTTGAGCAATTTTCAAAGGATTCATATACAATGATTATAGGAAGTTCGTGGCAAGCAGATGAAGATATCTATATGGATTATTTTAATTCGCACCCTGAACTAAAACTTATAATTGCTCCCCATGAGATAAATGATGCGCACATGCAGTATCTTATGCTAAAAATTAAACGTCCTGTATTGCTTTATTCTCAAGCAGAGGGTAAAAATATTTCGGAATACGATTGTCTTATAGTAGATTGTTTCGGTTTGCTGTCATCAATATATCGATATGGCGATTTAGCATATATTGGAGGAGGCTTTGGAAGTGGAATACATAATGTTCCGGAGGCTGCCGTTTATGGTATTCCTGTTATATTTGGACCAAACTTTAAGAAGTTTAAGGAGGCAAAAAAATTAATTGCATCTGGAGGCGCATTTACAATATCTTCAAAAGAGGAATTTGAAAATATCATGCAAAATTTATCTGACAAAGAAACGCGAGAGAAGGCTGGAGTTATAGCAGGTGAATATATAAATTGCAACACCGGAGCAACATTAAAGATAATGAAAAGAATATCATTATAAAAATCGCGTTTTGCTATCTTGATATTACAATTTTTTGTATTTTTGCATCTGTATTCAAAAAACTACCAACGAATTAAATTCGTCATATAAAATAATAAATCATGGACGTAATAGCAAAAATCGTATCGCAGGCTCAAGCTGATATTCAGCGTATTATATTGCCTGAAGGAGGAGATGAGAGAACTCTTATTGCTGCTGATAAATTGGTGGCAAATAAAGTTGCGGATATTATTATAATGGGAAATCCCGCGGAGATTAATGACAAGGCAAAGGCGTTAGGTCTTGAAAATTTGTCGGGAGCAACTATTATAGATCCCATAAATAACCCTAAGAAAGAGGAATATGCGTCTTTCCTTTATGAACTTCGCAAATCAAAAGGAATGACAATGGAGCAGGCTATGAAGTTGGCAGAAGATCCTTTATATTTAGCGCCTTTGATGATAAAAAAAGGAGACGCTGACGGAGAAATAGCAGGAGCATGCAATGCAACAAGTAGTGTATTGCGCCCAGCATTTCAGATTGTAAAAACAGCTCCTGGGGTAAGTGTTGTCTCGGGCTTGTTTATTATGGTTTTAAAAGACAATAATTTGGGAGAAGATGGAGTTATGACATTTGCAGATTGTGCAGTATGTCCAGATCCAACAGCTGAAGAGTTAGCTCAAATAGCTATCTCAACAGCCGAAACAACAAAAGCTCTTGCAGGTTTTGAACCACGAGTTGCTATGTTAAGTTTCTCAACCAAAGGAAGTGCAAAGCACGAAAGAATTGATAAGGTAATAGAAGCTACAAAGTTGGCAAAAGAGCGTTGCCCTAAATTAATGCTTGATGGAGAGATGCAATTAGATGCAGCTATAGTACCTGAAGTTGGTGTAGCAAAAGCTCCAGGCAGCCCTGTCGCCGGCAAAGCAAATGTATTAGTATTCCCGTCTCTTGAGGCTGGAAATATAGGATATAAACTTGTCCAAAGGTTTGCAGGTGCGACAGCGATAGGACCTATTCTTCAAGGATTAGCAGCTCCTATCAACGATCTTTCTCGAGGTTGCTCGGCCGAAGATATATATTTGACAGTTGCCGTAGCTGCTGTACAATCAATACAACTTAAAGCATCACGAAATAAATAATAGTTCAACAAAATATAAGAGCAAAACTCACTCTTGTAGTGGGTTTTGTTCGTGTAAAAAATATTACGATATGAAAGTTTTAGTTTTAAATTGTGGTTCCTCTTCAATCAAATACAAACTATTTAACACAGAAGATCATTCGGTTGAGGCTCAAGGAGGAATTGAGAAAATAGGCTTAAAAGGTTCATTTTTGAAGATAACACTTCCTTCGGGAGAGAAAGTAGTACTTGAAAAAGATATTCCGGAGCATACTGCAGGTATAGATTTTATCTTGAATACACTTGTAGGCGAGGAGTATGGCTGTATAAAGTCTCTTGAGGAGATAGGAGCTGTAGGTCATCGTATAGTACATGGAGGAGAGAAATTTAACAGTTCGGTATTGATTACCGAAGAGGTAAAAGATAAAATTAGAGAGTGCTTTGATATTGCTCCATTGCACAATCCTGCAAATATGAAGGGAATTGAAGCTGTTGAATCAATTTTACCCAATGTCCCACAAGTAGGAGTATTTGATACTGCATTTCATCAAACAATACCTTCATATGCATATATGTATGCGCTACCATACGACCTATATAAAAAATATGGAGTAAGACGTTATGGATTCCATGGAACAAGTCATCGATATGTATCAAAAAGAGTTTGTGAATTCTTAGGAGTAGATGTTGCAAAACAACGTATTATAACATGCCATATAGGAAATGGTGGTTCAATTACAGCAATAAAAGATGGTAAATCAATAGACACCTCTATGGGACTTACACCGGTTGAAGGTCTTGTTATGGGAACTCGCGTAGGAGATGTTGATGCCGGAGCTTTAATATATATAATGGAGAAAGAGGGCTTGAGCCCCGAGCAGTTATCAAATTTGATAAACAAGAAGAGCGGAGTTATGGGTGTTTCGGAAGTATCTTCTGATATGCGAGAAATAGATGCCGCAATAAAAGAGGGTAACGAACAAGCAAAACTTGCATTAGATATGTATCACTATCGTATAGCTAAATATATAGGAGCATATACTGCAGCGTTAAACGGTGTTGATATAATAGTGTTTACGGGAGGTGTAGGCGAAAACCAAATATCAACACGTAAAAACATTTGCGAACGATTATCATATCTTGGAATAAAGATTGATGATGAAAAAAACAACTCACGAGGAGAAGAGGTTGTTATATCATCAGATAATTCGGCTGTCAAAGTTGTTGTAATACCAACAGATGAGGAATTGATGATAGCAAAAGATACAGAGGAGATTGTATCGGCTCTGTAACCATAATTAAGTAAGATTAATTTAGAACCTGGGAGGTCCTCCGTAATTACCGTGAGGGCCTCTTCTTGTATTCATATCAATTTGGGGAGTTGCCTCACTTCGTTTAGAGAACGAATTAAATCGGTATGCAAAAGAGAACATAACATACCGTCCGACACTATTTGTCTCAACGTCTTGAATATAGTTTCCGGTAACGGTACGGCTTATATTATTATGTTGGTTAAGAATATCGTATGCCCTGACTATGAGCGATGCTTGTTTCTGCTTTAAAAAATTCCAAGAGAGCTGAGCATTCCATATCCATGATTGTTTGTCATAACCTTCGGTATATCCCGCCTTACCATTATAATTTATATCAGTGGTAAACGTTATATCGCCGGGAATGTAAAGTGTTGTTGCAAATTTAGCCCCATAATCAAATGTATTTTGATTATTTGTGTTTTGAATAGAGTTCTTTGTCCTTTGAAAAGCTCCGTTTCCACTTAATCTAATATCACCGA
The DNA here is from genome assembly GCA_045587545.1 of Candidatus Caccoplasma sp. Taxonomy (GTDB): domain Bacteria; phylum Bacteroidota; class Bacteroidia; order Bacteroidales; family G3-4614; genus Caccoplasma_A. Next base: position 59,000 of record JAZNCN010000021.1, on the reverse strand, counting down.
AAGTATCTCCATATACAAACTCAAGTCTCTCTCTTACACTATAATTCATTGAGGTGTTACGTAAGGCATTTGAATATCCTATTTGTCTATTGCAACTTAAACTTGTGTGGTTGTTAAATGAGAATTTTTTATTTTTAAAAGGCATATTGGTTATAATCATACCCCATATACTCCACACTCCGTTTTCATTTACAGGTTTGGTTATTTGAATGCCCTCTTCGTTGTAAAAAGTAGCATTTACAATGCTATTCATAACATAGTTGGCATTTAACATCGTCATAATAGAACGCTGTTTCTCTGCATTATAACTATTATATCTAAGACGTAACGAGTTATCGTATGAAGGCTTAAGGTTTGGATTTCCTTCAGTTCGACGTAGAGGGTCAGATATGCTTTGACTTGGTTGTAATTGCGATATAGAAGGTTGCTGAGTTCTTCCTCTATAATCTATTCTTATATTATCGCTTTTGCTAATAGCATATTTATATCTCAAGAATGGAGAGAAGTTATATTGCATTTTACCGTCAATATCTCTACTAGAATCAATTAAGTTCTTTGAAACCGATTTAGAAGGCTCAAAATCAATACCTACATTATATGACATTTTGTCGTATGTCCCATTAAAAGCAGTGCTTGCACGATGACGTTGGAAATTATTTCTGAAACTATTACTATATTCACTGTTTAAGTTTCCGATGATATCGTTTTCGTCAATATTGTAAGAGAATTTGTCGGCATAAGTATAGCTGTATCTGTAATGATATGAAACAGACCATGTAGTGTGTTTGTTTATAGGTTCAATATACGAAGCTCTTATTCCATAATTACCTCCCCACGTTCTGTTATTGTCTTTCAGATTTATACCTTCAATTACACCGCTTTTGAAATAACTTGTATTATTGTAGCTGTAACCGTTTTCTCTACTATCGTTATATCCATACGAAAAGCTTAAACTTATTTGTCGTCCCTCTTTACCTTTTAATAACCTGCTTATACTTAATCGTCCGTTAATATTAAATCCATTAGCTTTACTGAATGAGTTTAAAGAACCTGTTGTTATAGTATCATTACCCCATTCGGGATAAAGAGAGTTTGTCCCATATGAGCGAGAAATGCTATTATTTTTCATATCTGAATGGTTAAACCCAAAGCGAGGTCTAAATTCAATTTGAGTATAATCATCAGGTTTCCATAAAAGACGATAATTCATCTCAATGTTATGGCTCTTATTCCTATTTACCTTATAAGAGTTGTCATGAGTTGTACTATCTGACGATATGAAGTTTTGTCGCTCACTTATTTCCTTCAAATCTAAATCACTGAATGCATACTTAACATCGCCTCCGCCTCTAAATCTGTCGCTCTTTCCCGCATTGAAGTTAAGTCCGGCTACTGCCGATGTGTTTTCTCCTTGTATAGGGCCCCAGCCTCCCCTTCCTCTTCTTGAACTTCCTGAAAACATGGTTGCACCTAAATCTGCAGCCCCCATATTGTTTGTATTATTAGCACCGGCAATAATAGTTAATTGGTTTTGATCTTTAAAGTGATTTGCCATAAGCATTGCTTCATAGCGGGCATCAGTGGCACCTCCTGCTTGAAAGTTGCCAAACCAACCATTCTTCATTCCTTTTTTTACGGTTAAGTTTATAACTGTCTCGTCTTCTCCATCATCAACACCTGAAAATCTTGCTTCATCAGACTTTCGGTCAATTACCTGGAGCTTTTCAACCATATTGGCAGGTAAATTCTTTGTTGCTACTTTAGGATCGTCTGAGAAAAATTCCTCACCATCAACCAATATTTTTGTTATCTCTTTACCATTTGCAGTTATCTTTCCGTCCTCTCCAATTTCAATTCCGGGCATCTTTTTAATCATATCCTCAACTACCGCATTAGGTTGTGTCTTATATGCCGATGCATTAAATTCAAGAGTGTCCTCTTTTGCAACAACATCGGGCGTTTTGCCCATAACCACAGCTTCGCTCAACATAACATCAGTTGGCAGCATGGTTATTGTGCCTAAGTTTATATATTCATTTCCGGGGTATAGTGATATGTTTTTGTAAGTAGTATTGTATCCCATATATGATAAAGATACGATGTAGTGCCCTTGCGACAGATTTCTTATTATAAATCGGCCCTTGTCTGAAGAGGTAGAACCTCTTACTAATGAACTATCTTGGCTGTTTAATATTCTTACTCCTAAATGAGGTAATGGTATGCCTGTTTCATCTTTGACAACTCCTAAAACTGTATAGTTATTTACCTGAGAGAATATTAGTGAGTTGAAAATAAATAATAATAATAAAAGTAATATATGTTTTTTATTTCTCATAAACCAAGTTTATCAATTAGACGCCAAAACCCGATAAAGGTTTAAATTGACTTTTTTATATTTAAAAAAAATGTAATATATATATTTATAGAATATTTTTATATACTACTTTTGCATTAGGGATATTAATGTCGCAAACACCTAAAATTAAAAATAGATGAAAAAAAATCGAATGCATATTTTATTAGTAATTACCTATATAATATTATTTTTATCTTCATGTATTGATAAAAGATATGATTTGGATAATATCTCCAATGATATGCACTTGTTTGAAAATGGAGTGAGTATTCCCTTGTTGCGTACAGGGGATTTAAGATTTGAAAAACTTATATCTTCTGAAAATGATATAAGATTGAATGAGGAGGGTGTCTATGAATTTTATTCAGAAGAGAAGAATTTTCATACACATATTGATAAAATACCTAAAATATCAATTTCGGAACAACAACCCAATTTTGGGGTTATAAAATCATATACTGCAACCATAAACGGATTTAGTGGTAAAACGATTCCTTTAGACAAAGAGATTACGAGCTATGAAGCGAGAGTAAATATAGAAACAGAAAAATTAGACGAAAGGGTAATTGAAGTTTATTCTGTAGCAACTCATAGTGATTGGGTGTCTAAAATAACACTATCTGTTGTAGATGAAAAAGAGCGACCTCTGTCAGGGAAAATAAAGGTTAAAGGAATGACGTTTGATAACTATAAATTAAAGTTTCCTAAGAAATTGATTATTGATAACATTGTTAATGTTGCAGAGGGGATTAGTTATACAATCAATCCTAATAACGAAATAACTCTCAATGGAAGAGTTGATGGAGATATATTGGAGTTTGGGGTTAAAATTAGAGGAGTTGATGGAGGAGGTGAAAATCTGATAAATACCGACAGAAAAGTAGTTCTCTCTGAAAAAGTTGAACTTGACGGAAATATTTCATTAGAGGTTGTGAGTTCCGGAAGTTCAATGGACCAAACATTTAAGGTAAAACCGACATTGTTTATACCCGAGGTGAAAATAGATGAAGGAAAGGGTAGAATAAAAGTTGATGTTGAGATTATGCAAGATGAAGTAAAAATAGGCTCTTTACCATCGTTTATAACCTCAGGAGGAACAGTGTTAAAATTGAGTAACCCTTATATGCCGCTCTATGTAACAAGTACGGTTCCCATGAGCGTAAAATCCAATATAAAGATGTATCCTAAAGATGCAGAAGGTAATTATATATATGATAATGGAGAAAGAGTTGAGGTGTCAATTAATGATTTGTCTATACCTGGCGATAATCATGACGATGGTCTCTCTTCTAATTTTTATGAATATGTAGCTTGCAAAAAAATAGGATATTATGATAATAATGGATTTAAATATGTTGAATGTGTGAATCTTGATAAGGTATGTGCAAAAATACCGACATCTATTGAAATCGTTGCAGCGGGAGAGAGTGATGCTTCAGATATTCAAGAATTTTACTTTGATGAAGAGTTTAATATTGATATAAATTATCGCATTCATGTGCCTTTTTCTTTAGATGCTGGTTCAAAAATAGAATATAAAGAGTCAACAACAGATTTAAATGAAGATATATCAGATATATTCAAATCAATATCATTAACGTCACTATTTGTTGATGCTGTAATAAAGAATGATTTTCTTGCAAATATGACATTTGATTTAGATTTATATGATAAAGAAGGGAATAAATTAAATGGTAATGGAGTAGGAGTATTAATTCCTGATAATGCGATAAGGGCAAAAGATGAGACAAATATAAGAATAGAACTTAAAGAGTCTTTGGACGGCAAATTGAAACTTATTGATAAGATTGATTGGAAAATAAATGTGCTATTCCCCGAAAAGGCAGATGTTGAAAAAGAGCATTTTATAAACATGAAAATAAATCTTGAATTACCAAAAGGAATCAGGCTGGATTTTGAGAATCTATAAAATATATAAATTGATAAAAAGTTTATTTATAAAACTTTATGCTGACTATATTTGCACTTTTTGCTAAACTTCTTAAAAAATGCAAAAAAATATTTTGAAAGTATCCATTTATGTCTTAATTTTGCTACAAGAATAGATATATTGTGAATATTTTTTAAAAATTAAATAAATGAGGAAGTGTAGATTACTTAATTTGTTGGGGTTTATCTATATCGCATTATTTTTATCATCTTGTGTTGATGAAAGATTTGATATGGATAATGTATCTGGCGATATTCATCTGTTTGAGAATGGTGTTGGTTTCCCATTGTTGAATACAGGTGATATGGCTTTTGAAAAATTGCTATCATCAGAAGATGATATTTATGTAAACAATCAAGGTTTGTATGAAGTTACAACAACAGAAGGGCATCTTATAACAGATGTTGATGTAATTCCTAAGTTTCATGTTCCTGTTCAAAACCTTGATTTCGGAACTATAAAATCTTATTCAAAAAAGATTCCTATGTATGGGCCAGCTGAGTATAGGGTTGATTTACCGCAAGAAATTACCAATTATGAAGCAGACTTAAATATTGAATCAGGAACTGTTGATTCAAGGGTAAAATCAATTGATTCAGTTTTTGTTCATTCAGAGTGGTTGTCAGAGATAACATTATCTGTTATATGTGAAGGAAGTAGTGCAGTAGAACTAAAGAGGGTTGTTTTTGATAATTACAAGATAGTTTTTCCTGCTGATCTTATAATTGATAAGAATAATATAAAAGTACCATCAACCATTAATGTTAAAACCAACCAAAACAATAATGAGATCATTATTAGTGGAGAAATTGAAACATCTAAATTGAAATTCAAGGTTGGCATAAAAGGAGTACATTCTGAATCAAACATGCTGAATGGTAGCAATAAAGTTGTGTTTAATGATAAGGTAGAGGTAAAAGGTGATATATCGTTGTCATTGAAGACCGCAAGTGCTGAAACTACAATGTCTTTTAAAGTTGTTCCGACTTTATATATCCCGGAGGCAGATGTAGATGAGGCATTCGGAAAAGTTGACTTGAAGGTTAATGAAACATCTGAAACAATATATATAAATTCGTTGCCATCATTTTTAACAGATGAAAACACATCGTTGTCGTTGTACAATCCATATTTGCCTATTGAGATAAAAACAACATTGCCAATGTCTGCTTCGGCAAATATAAAATTATATCCCAAAGATAAAGACGGAAACTATATCTGTGATGATAACGGGCAGCAAGTTATTATAAGTGTAGAAGAGATGTCTATTCATGGTGATGACCATGATGTATATGGTCCAAGTACTTTTTATGAGTATGTGGCATGTCATGAGATAGCAGAATTAAGTACAAATGGGTATGATTTTGTAAGGAGTGAAAATTTAGGTAAACTAACAGAGAAAATACCATACTCTATTGATGTCATAGGTGAAGGATATAACGATCCAAGCGAGGAACATGATTTCTTTTTGGGAGAGCCCTATGATCTTGATATAAAATATAACTTAAATGTGCCATTCTTCTTAAACGCCGGATCTAAAATCCAATACAATGACTCAACATTAGATTTGAATACCGATGTGTTTGAGACAATTTCGGCAAAATCTATTTTTGCAAATGCTATTATAAAAAACGGCTTCCCTGCAGAGATGGAGATTTTTGCAGAACTTTGTGATGTGAATGGCGAAAAATTAGATGGAATAGAAGTTATCATTCCTAAAAAGATAAGTGCGTCAAAATCTATAGGAATTACTGATGATGTTGTGCCGGCACAAACCAGTATGAGAATAGAATTTAGAGAAATCAAAGATGGTCAAATGAAACTTATTGACAGAATTAACTGGAGGGTTAATGCATATTTCCCGGATCAAGGCGCAATATCAAAATATCAAAAATTAAATATGAAGATAAACCTTGAATTGCCAGACGGAATATCAATAGATTTGGATAACTTGTAAAAGCAGAAGATGATGAAAAAGAGTATTTTGAAAATATTTATACAGGTAATATTTCTTATATGCGTATTACCGGGTATAGCACAAACAACACATTCGGCATACTTTATGGAAGGAATGCCCACACGTCATAAATTAAATCCTGCACTTGCAAGTGAATATGGATATGTCTCAATGCCGATGCTAGGAGATATTAATGTTGGTGCAAGCAGTAATGTAGGAGTCTCAACATTCTTATATCCTACTGGTGGTGGAGAGATTATGAACTTTTTAGACAAAGCGGTTGATTCAAAAGAGTTTCTTGGCAGTTTAAAATCCCAAAATAAGATTGTAGCAGAGTTGGATCTCTCTCTCTTGTCATTTGGATTTTACAAGTGGAAAGGATTCAATACGTTTGATGTTTCGTTAAGAACTCGCTTTGGAGTTCAAATGCCTAAAGAGATATTTGAGTTTCTAAAAGTCGGTCGTCAAACAACAAATGGAGGTACTACATACGAGATTGAAGATATAAATGCAAATGCAACAAGTTATGTTGATATTGCTTTAGGTCATTCTCGTAATATTAATGAGAAGTGGAGAGTAGGTGCGAAGTTAAAAGGTTTGATAGGTTTGGCAAGAGCCAACGTCAATATTGACCGTATGCACATAACAATGAACGACGCAACATCTCAATGGATAGTTAATAGTAAAGGTCATGCCGATATCTCTGTTCGTGGGGTAGAGTTGGAGAATACCATAGCGAAAAATTCAAAAGGAGAGCCTCAGGAGATTGTTGATGGAGTTGACTTTGATAGTTCAGACTTGGGTGTTGCAGGAGGAGGATTGGCTCTTGATTTGGGAGTAACATATCGTCCACTTAAAAACCTTGAAATTTCTGCATCAATCGTTGACTTAGGCTTTATAACTTGGAGGCATAATAAATCACTTGAGACCATAAATGACGAGGTTATATATGAAGGAATAAATACCGGTGCAGATGAAGATTTAGAAGACATAGGAGAAACTTTTGCGGACCTTGTTGATTTTAGAGAAGTTCAAAAGAGCAGATCAACATCAATGTTAAAAGCATCATTAAATATCGGTGCTGAATATTCGTTCTTGAATAATGCAATATCTTTAGGAGTGTTGTCGCATACCCGTTTCGGAAAGGAGACCTATGCAGAAGGAATGTTGGCAGTGAATTTCAGAACAAAAAAGATATTTATGATGACCATAAATGGTACTATATCAAATATGGGAGGCTCTTTTGGCACATTATTTAACGTAGGATTAAGAGGATTTGATTTATTTGCAGGAATTGATTGTTATCCCGGGCTAAAAGTAACCCCCGACTATTATGCCCCCATTAACAAATTCCATGTAAATGCCTCAATGGGTATTAGCTTTAATTTTGGAAGCAGAGTATTGCATAATGATATTTAGAACTGATTCTAAATTATAAAAATAAGAGGGTTTGCAAATAAATGAAGCGAACCCTCTTATTTTTATATTTATTCTTTTTTTAGAGAAAGCAGATAAAATCTGAGTTTTATTCTCTGAAAATATCCTCTCTGATTATTTACGCCTTCTGTTAAGTTGTATTTTATCACCAACGTTCGGTATCCAACTATCGTATTTACGGTTTAGTGCATAAATATTTGATAATTTCATGCCATATTTTTGAGCAATAGAATGTAGCGATTCGCCATCTTTAACTATATGGTATTTATACCCTTTTTTAGAGTACTTGTTCTTTTCTTGTAGATATATAATCTCTCCCTCTTTGAATGTGTGATTTTTAGGAAGTTCGTTATATTTTGCAAGTTTTCTCCGTTTAATACCAAATTCATTACTTATACTTTCAAAAGTATCCCCCTCTTTGGCTTCGATATAGAGTAGTCCCCATGAGATATAGGGAGTGTGAGGGTTAATATTTTCTTGACTTTTTTTGCCCTTTTTTAAAGCCTGCAGATCATATTTGTTAAGATTGTATAGCTCTATAATACCAATTAACTTACTTGCATAAGCTTTGTCGGTAGCATATCCGCACTTTTTAAGACCTACAGCCCAACCTCTGTAATCGGTAATTTTAAGATTAAAGAGTTCTGCATATCTTGAACGAGAAGTTAAAAAAAGCGAGTGGTCCTCGTACGACTGCATAGGGTCGTCATATTTTCTAAAACATTCACCCTTTTCATCATCATCGTAATATACCTTCTCACCTTGCCATACACCGTGGCATTTAATTCCAAAGTGGTTGTTTGATTTTCTTGCCAACTCGCCATTACCGGCACCAGACTCTAAAAGTCCTTGAGCTAAAGTGATACTTGCAGGAATTTTATATCTTTTTTGTTGTCGCATAGCCTCATCTTTGAATTTATCAATATAAATCAAATAAGTTTTATTCTGAGATTGAGCATAAATATCTTCCGGTATAGATGCAACAAAAACTATGATTGCAAAAAATGATATATAATATGGTATCTGTTTAAAAATTGAAATAAAATTCATTATCTTAGCAAAATAAAAATTAATGTCATGCGTGAAATAACTGAAGTTGCAAAGATAACAATTTACACTTATTCTCAACTATCAGAAGAGGATAAAAAACTCATAGAGTTATCAATAGAGGCTGAACAAGGAGCGTATGCGCCATATTCAAACTTTAGAGTGGGAAGTGCAGTATTATTATCAAATGGTAATATCGTTATTGGAAATAATCAGGAAAACGAAGCCTTTCCCTCAGGAATGTGTGCAGAAAGGGTTGCGTTATATTCCGCATCTGCGCAAAATCCAAATGAGCGAATATGTTCAATAGCGATAGTGGCGTACGACAAGAACAGAGATAATGTTGCTTTATCATTCCCTTGTGGGGCATGCAGGCAAGTTATGATGGAGTATGAAAAGCGTCAGAATTCTCCCATACGTGTATTAATATCGGCAGGAGAAGATGTTTATGTTGCCGAGTCGGCAAAAACCTTTATGCCTTTCTCGTTTTCAATGTAGAAATAGGGGTAAATATATTGTGAAATTGCTAAAAAAATAGTAACTTCGCGAATAGCAAAAAAAGATAAAAGGAGTGGAAAATTATATAGTATCGGCACGGAAATATCGTCCTACAACATTTATGTCTGTTGTAGGTCAAAAATCGTTGACCCATACTTTAAAAAATGCTATTCACTCAAATAGGCTTGCGCATGCCTATCTTTTTTGTGGTCCCCGAGGTGTCGGGAAAACAACATGTGCCAGGATATTTGCCAAATCAATAAATTGTAGTAATCCAACACCCGAAGGCGAGGCATGTAATTGTTGCGAATCGTGTCAATCATTTAACGAGGGTCGTTCATATAATATCCATGAATTAGATGCCGCATCAAATAATTCGGTGGAGGATATCCGATCTCTTATTGATCAAGTTCGCATACCCCCTCAATTGGGTAAATACAAAGTATTTATCATAGATGAGGTTCATATGTTGTCTCAAGCAGCATTCAATGCGTTTCTTAAAACCCTTGAAGAGCCACCTCAACATGCCCTGTTTATTCTTGCAACTACCGAAAAACACAAAATATTACCTACTATTTTATCGCGATGTCAAATATATGATTTTCAACGAATATCAATAACCGACATAGTCGATCATTTGAAATATGTAGCGCAGAGTGAGGGGATAACATTTGAAGAAGAGGCACTATCCGTAATAGCTCAAAAGAGTGATGGAGGAATGAGAGATGCGCTCTCTGTTTTTGATCAAATGGCATCATATTCTGGTGGTAATGTAACATATAAGAGTGTAATTGCCAATCTTAATTTGCTTGATTATGACTACTATTTCAAACTTGTAGAAGCTTTCTTGGAGGGAAAAGTTCCGGAAGCACTCCTTATTTTTGATGAGGTCTTAAAAGGTGGATTTGAAGCACAATATTTTATAACAGGATTAAGTAATCATCTGCGCGACCTATTGGTATGTAAAGATCCATCAACAATAACTTTATTACAAGTAGGAGAAGGGGTAGCCGCTAAATATAAAGATCAAGCCGCAAAATGTACGAATGAGTTCTTGTATAAAGCAATTGATATCTCCAATACTTGCGATTTTAATTATAAAGCAAGTGGTAATAAACGACTTTTAGTTGAACTTTCACTCATAAAAATGAGTCAGTTCAATCAAAAAAAAAAATCTGACCAGATAGATGTTGATTGGTGGGAGGAGGAGCCTCTCCTCTCAATTGCCACAGATGCTCCTATCGCTACAACTTCAACGCAAGAGACAACTTCTCCAATAAATAAAACTTTGCCCATAGTAGCGGATAATAATAAAAAGAGTGTTTCAATAAATTTAGATAAAACCGTATCAATTCGTCCTATTTCTGAATCTACAATGCCGCTAAAAAAAGCAGGCACAATCTCTATTACGCATATAAAGAGAGGGGAGACGCAAAGTAGTGCAGAATCAGATGCAATGCAAGACAGGTCTGACCCTTTTACACAAAATCAATTACAGGAGGCGTGGAATGAATATATTAAACTCATTCCAACAGAGACAATCCTTGTAAATGCTATGAAAAACTCTAAACCGCAGTTGCTCCAAAACTTTAAGTTTAAAGTTGAGGTTACAAATGCCGATCAGCATCAGCGATTAAAAGAGCATTGCGACTTGCTTTTGCCATATTTAAGAAAGAAGCTATTTAATGGCAAGATTGATATTCTGATTGAGGAAAAAGAGATGACTGAGAAGCAAACAATATATTCTCCTCTTGACAAACTCAATTACATGGTAGAACAGAATCCTAATCTCGTTACCCTATATAAAGAATTTGATTTGGAAATTTCATAAAACAAATAACCATCAAGTCATCTTGATGGTTATTTGTTTTTGCATGGTTTTGAACTTCTATTATAAAGTAGCAATATAGTTATTCATCTCCTCTTCATGCTCTTCAATACTTCTTAAATGCTTAAATTGAGCAAGAGTGCGTTGCTTGTTGTGTTCGGGATATTGTATTTTATAATATGTATCACCATTCAGGTAGTCAGTCAAGAATCTTACGGTTTGCATATATGTTAGCAGTTTCGCTCCGTATGGAAGCATCTCTTTTTCAATAGGAGTTAGAAACTTTCCGGCGCTTTCAATGTAGCCTTTTGCAAAAGCTTTAAATATCTCCATGTCAATACCTACAGCACTTAAATCGGTATCGTCTTCTTTTCCTTTATTACCGGCAGTGCGCATAAAGTCTCCAAAGTCAGAAAGCACAAAGCCCGGCATCGTAGTGTCCAAATCAATAACACATAGTATTTTACCCTCTTTGTCAAAAAGAATATTATTAACCTTGGTATCGCAATGAGTTATACGCTTGGGAAATTTACCTTCACGGAAGAGTTGTTGTACTTTGCACATCTCTTCGCGTCTGTCATCAATCTCTTCAATAATCTCCATCATTGACTCAACTCGTCCGGCTTTATCATTCTCTATAGCTTCGTCAAACTGTTTTAATCTGAACTCCATGTTGTGAAAATCGGGAATGGTTTCGCCAAGAGGTTCGGGGAGTTCTGATAGCATATATTGGAAGTCTCCAAAAGCCAGTCCTGTTTGATATGCTAGTTCGGGAGTAACGCTTTCAAAAGTTACAGCATCAGGGATTAAAATAGTAACACGCCAATAGGTCTCTCCATCAAAATAGTAAAGTTTGCCATCTTTTGTTGGTATAGTTCGTAGGGTTTTACGTTTTATATCGCTTTCGCCCTTCTCTATAAGTTTCTTTTCAATTTGCTTGGTGATAGCGTCAATGTTGTTTTGCAACATTTCTACATCTTTAAAAATATTATGATTTATGCATTGTAAAACATAGTTGTCATTATCACCGTCAGTTATAACTGCATATGTAGTATTTATAAGTCCATTACCAAGAGGTTTTATCTCAGAAACCTTCCCCTCAATGGCAAAGTTTTCAACAATAGAGTTTATTTTTTTCATATTAATAAAAGAGTTTAAAATCGTTGCAAGTTACCTATTATAATTGATATAATCAAGAAAAAGTTTATAGGTTTTATAAAAAATCACATAAACTCTTAAAAAAAAGAGGGTGTCTGCAATAGACACCCTCAAAAACTATTTAATGATTAAATAATTATTCTGCGATGATACCTGTGATATCGTAGTTTGCAAATTCAATATCGGTTGCAGCAGCAGCTTTCAAACTTTCGTCAATGCTTACAGCTTGGCGAAGATTTTTAGAAAGGTTGCTTTCGTTATTTGTGCGAGCACCGATAACTGCTTTTAGGTAGAAAGTCATAGCATCAGGATTTGCAACAGCATCAAGAGTGCTTTGAGCTTTTGCATAATCTTTAACTAATATTTGAGCTAAAGCGGCATTGTTTGTTTTAGACTCACCAAATGCTTTAACAGCTTTTTGATAGTCACCTTGCTCTAAGTAAAGAACACCTGTAGCCTCTTTTGTCTCCTCTAATGCAGCAGCATTACCGAAGCATTGAGCAGCTTTTTCTTGGTTACCCTCTTTAAGAGCGATAAGACCTTGGTTCATTTGAACTTGAGCAGAGTTAGCTGAAATTTTTGCAGCTTTCTCAAACCATGCATTAGCATCAGAGAAGTTACCCATCTCAAAGCAAACCATACCAGCATTGTTGAATGCGCGATAGTCGTTAGGGAAGTATTCAGCAGCTTTAGCATAGATGTAAAGTTGTTGATCTTTATCGTTTGTTAGAGTTCCAGCGTAAAGAATTTCTTCTAATGACAACTCTTTAGGATCAGTTGCTACAAGAGCCATAATCTCTTCGTCTGATTTACCAATTAGGTCAATGCTTGCTGTAATTCTTGAGTAACGTAATTGAGGAAGAATCTCTTCTGCAAGAACTTTGAAAGTGCTTGACATGTTTTTGATCTCTTTCTCACGTTGAGCTGGGTCGTTGTACATTGAAAGAACACGAAGGATAAGCTCTTTGTCTTGGATATTTGATTTCTCAACTAAAGTTTTGAAACCGTCCCAATCTTGAGCAGTAAATTTACCGGTTACCTCAGTAGCGATAGTGTCTTTTTTAAGTTGTTTGTTAAGGTATGACATTGTGTTGTCCTCACGTTTCTCAGCAAGTTTGTAGTTAAGTTCGTAACCACCGTCAGGAGAAGCGTATGAAGAAATTTCAATACCTTTCAACTCTTTTCTGTCGTCAGATTTAGTTTCGTTTACTTTAGCTTTCAAAGCCTCCATCTCTTCGCTCTTAAGTTGTTTTGAGCGGATATTAGCTTGTTGGATAAGGAACATGATGTCAGCATTGCAAGTTTCGTTTATGATGCGTTGGAAAGCGTCAGCTGCAATAGCCGGTTTTACTTTGTTTACATCAGCAAGTTCTGCAGTAGCAATAATTCCATCAGCAACTTTGATTCTCTCTAGAGAATAAGTTTTTGTGCCTTTTTTGTTAGTTACCTCAAAACCTAACCATAATTCAGATTTTTTCATTGCGGGAACATAGTCAAATGACACGGGCATTGTGATAGTTCCACCCAATTTGTACGAAATCTCTTGGTTGTTACCAACTATTTTCTCTCCTTGGTAAACAAAAGGAGTACCTGCAGTCTCTCCATCAGCATACACTAAGTAAGGAGTAACAGTTACAGTAACTTTTTTCTTGAAGTATTTTTCGGGGAAAACACCGGTGATTGTAGCATCAACCTTTCCGCCTACTACTTCAAGGGGATTAGGATTAACAGAGAAATTCTCTGATGAGATATCCCCCATTTTACATCCTGCGATTGCTATTACGATAGCAAACAATAAGGGTAAATAAAATTTTTTGTTCATAGTTAATTTACTTTTGGTTTGTTAGTATAATTAAAAATTCTCTTAATCGTCTGAAATAAAGTATTATATGTTGTGTTTTTTAATTTAAAATACAAGTAATACGTTAAAAAAGTTTATATTATTGCACAAATATACTTCAATTTTGGCAAATAACATCAAATTGATTTCATTTTTTTGAATTAATAACAATAATAATTTTATATTATACTTTATTGTATTTAGCCGAGCATATCTTCAGACCTTAGAAATATAACAAAAAATATGCTTAACATTTGTTGTTTCTTGGGTGATGCGACAATATCTCCTGCTTTAGGAAAGCTCTGTCAAGATGAATGTAAATTTCAGTGGTAGATATACTTTCGTGTCCCAGCATCTGCTGAATGGCTCTAAGGTTAGCTCCACCCTCAAGTAGGTGTGTGGCAAATGTGTGTCTTAGAGTGTGGGGGCTTATGTTCTTTTTGATATTGCACTCTTCGCAAGCTTTTTTTATAATATAAAAAACCATAACACGCGATAGTTGTCCACCCCTTCTGTTTAAAAATATAAAATCTTCGCACCCCTTTTTGATGTTAAGATTTTTACGAATATTCAAATAGAGTTTTATCTCTTTAATGGCAATGTCCGATATGGGAACAATTCTCTGTTTTCGTCCTTTCCCTTCAACTATTATATAGCCTTCGTCGGGGTAAATTGATGATAATTTGAGATTTACAAGTTCTGAAACTCTTAGTCCGCATCCGTACATTACCTCTATTATTGCCTTGTTCCTATGGCTTTCGGGAAGCGACATATCAAAACTGTTTGAAATCATATCTATCTCCTCAATAGTCAATACTTCAGGGAGGTGTCTGCCAAGTTTGGGAGATTCTATATTTAAAAGGGGATTAACCTTTATATACTCATCAATGATTAAAAATTTATAAAACGATTTTATCCCCGATAAAATTCTTGCTTGCGATCTGGCGCAAATACCCATATCGTTTAGCATGCATAAGAATTGCAAAATATCAGCCTCTTCAAATGTTTTTGTACTATATTCTGAGGTGTTTAAAAAATCCAACAGTTTATTTAAATCGTTTATATATCCGCAGATACTATTCTCGGACAACCCCTTCTCCAATCTTAAATAAGATTTGTATTTTTTTATCAGATTAATCTCTTTATTAGGCATAAACCGTTGTAATAACCTAAATATTTATTACTTTTGTCTGTTCAAATATTATTATAATATATTGAACAAATATACAAAAAATAATAGAATATGAAGATACTTATCATAAATGGACCAAATCTTAATCTCTTAGGGCGCAGAGAAGAGAGCATATATGGCAAAAAAGATTTTGAAACATATCTTTCAGAACTAAAAAATAGATATACCGAAGATGATATAACATATTATCAGTCAAACCACGAAGGGGAAATAATAGATATGCTTCATAATGTGGGTTTTGGCGAAGTAGATGCAATAGTTCTGAATGCAGGAGCCTATACACATACTTCAATTGCTATATCTGATGCAATACGAGCCATAAAAGCACCTGTAATAGAGGTTCATATTTCAAACGTAAATGCTCGCGAAGATTATCGTAAAGTATCTTACATAGCGTCATCATGTAAAGGAACAATAGCCGGTTTTGGATTAGACTCTTATCGTCTTGCAATAGAGGCTGTAAAAACAAAAAAATAATATGTTTACAGAGGAGGAGTTATACATACAAGCTCACATTGATCCGGAAGGGGAGTTGCTCAGTCGCTTAAATCGTGATACTAATGTAAAATTGGTTCGTTCACGAATGCTTTCAGGTCATGTACAGGGCAGAATGTTGAAAATGCTTTGCAGAATGATAAATCCCAAACGAGTTTTGGAGTTGGGAACTTTTACGGGCTATTCGGCACAATGCTTTGCCGAGGCATTACCCAAAGATGGCCTTATTTATACCATAGAGGAGAACGATGAGTTGGAAGAGTTTATAAATGAGTATCTTGAACAATCACCCAATAAAGATAAGATACGCCTATTAATGGGCGATGCAAAGCGTATAATACCAACCCTTGACGAAGAGTTTGATATGGTTTTTATTGATGCCGACAAACGGGAGTATTGCGAATACTATGATTTAGTATATCCAAAACTTCGCAAAGGAGGGTTTATGCTTGCCGATAACACACTATGGTCAGGCAAGATAATAGATGAAACTCAACACGATCCTCAAACCGTGGGGCTTCGCAAATTTAACGATAAGGTTGCGGCAGATGAAAGGGTTGAGAAAGTATTTGTACCGTCGCGAGACGGATTAACCATTATTTATAAAAAGTAGTTTAATTATGGAGACAACACGACAAAGCAAAATAAATCGTCTTTTACAAAAAGAGTTAGGCGAGATTTTTTTGGCAGAAACAAAAAAAATGCCGGGAACATTAGTATCGGTAAGTATAGTAAGAGTAAGTCCTGATTTAAGCGTTGCAAAAATATATTTAAGTATTTTCCCTTCAGAAAAATCAGAAACAATATTGGCATCAATAAAGGAGAGTGCAAAGAGTATACGTTACGAACTTGCAGGTAGGGTACGTTTTCAGTTGCGCAAAGTGCCTGAATTGATATTTTTTGTTGATGATTCACTTGACTATATTGAGAATATTGATTCTCTTTTAAACAAGTAATTGAATGTCTCTTTCGCTGAAAATAGCATTACGATATCTGTTTTCCCCAAAGTCGCATAGTGCGATAAATGCGGTGTCAATAGTCTCGGTGTGTGGAGTTGCTGTAGCTACAATGGCAATGATATGCACCCTATCTGTATATAATGGCTTTGAGGAGATAATATCATCGCTATATTCAGAGATAGACCCTCATATTGAGGTTCGTGCAGTAACCGGTAAAACACTACAAACATCAGCTCATGAGATACAACAACTCTATAAAATAGAGGGAGTGGAGGCTGTAACGCCTATAATAGAGGATAATGCATTAGCACTCTTTGGCGATAGGCAACAACCTGTAGTAATAAAAGGAGTGCCATCAACTTACACATCAGTATCAGACATAGATAAATCTCTTGTTGATGGAATATCGGCATTTGCTGATACAATACCTAAGGCGGTTATTGGAGTAGGAGTTTCAAATACACTTATGGTTGCACCCTATTTTGTATCTCCCATAAAAATATATTCACCCAAACGAAACTCAAAGGTAAACATGCTAAACCCGTTGGCCTCGTTTAATTATGCCGATGTGTATTGTACAGGAGTATTCTCTATAAGTCAGCCTGAGTATGACGATCAAGTAATATATGTGCCAATCTCTGTAGCAAAAGAATTGTTCAATTATACAACAGAAGCAACACAAATAGAGGTAAAAGTATCAGAGGGATATGATGTAGAGAAAGTTAAAAAAGAGGTAATACTGACTTTGGGTGATAGCTATATTGCCAAAAACAGAATGGAACAGAAGAGCGAAGCATTCTCAATGATGAAGATTGAGAAATGGATAACATTCCTAATGCTTGCATTTGTATTGATAATAGCAGCCTTTAACATAATAGGCTCAGTTTCAATGCTGATAATTGATAAAAAAAACAATATAAAAACACTCTCAGATATAGGAGCATCGCAAAAGTTTATCACTCAAATATTTTTTAACGAAGGCGTGCTTATTTCGGCAATAGGAGCAGTTGTTGGTCTTATCTTAGGATTAATATTGTCGCTATTGCAACAGTATGTAGGGTTGTTGAGAATGGGTAGCAACTTTATAGTCGAATTTTATCCGGTAAAAGTTGTATTCAGTGATGTTGTTATGGTATTACTTACAGTAACTCTTGTAAGCGTAGTTACAGCATGGTATCCAATAAAATATTTAAACTCAAAGATATTAAGTAAAACAAAATAGACGGTTATGAAATTTAATGTAAAAAAATTATTGCCATACATCATATCTCTATGTGTAATAGTTTCTATCTCAGTGATATATTTCTCTCCCGATGTATTTGAAGGACGAGTTCTCTTTCAAGGAGATACCCAGCAAGGTATAGCCATAGGACAAGAGGGTAAGGCCTTTAAAGAGGCAACCGGCGAGACAACTCGTTGGACAAACTCTCTCTTTGGAGGAATGCCAAACTTTCAGATATCACCATCATATGGTAATAATATAATATTGAAGGGAATTGAGAAGATATACTCCCTTGGTTTGCCCATACCCATATCGTATATATATATAATGATGTTAGGCTTCTTCATATTAATGATGGTGCTTGGAGTAAAGTGGTATCTATCATTGATTGGGGCAATAGCGTATGCCTTCTCTTCATACTTTTTTATAATAATAGCAGCCGGGCATATATGGAAATTCATAACACTTGCATATATCCCTCCAACAATAGCTGGAATAATATTGGCATATCGTGGGAAATATTTAAAAGGTGCACTATTGGCGGCATTTTTTGGAATGTTGCAAATACATGCCAACCATATACAAATGAGCTATTATTCAGCACTTTTTATAATACCGTTAGTAATAGGGTTTGCAGTATGTGCTCATAAAAAGAGAGAATGGGTTAAGTTCGGAAAAGCAACAGCCGCGCTTATTGTTTCGGCATTACTTGCAATAACAGCGAATTTGCCGAGTATATACAATACATACGAATACTCAAAAGAGACCATGCGAGGACAATCAGAATTGGTATCAGAGGCCGACACTAAAAATAGCAGTGGAGGTTTGAGTCTTGAATATATAACACAATGGAGTTACGGAATAGGAGAGAGTTGGACACTCCTTATCCCTAATACCAAGGGCGGAGCAACCGGATATATCTCTTCAGATAAAGAGGCTATGAAAGAGGCAAATCCCTCGTTACGTCAATATGTGGGGCAAATGAATCACTATTGGGGCGATCAACCCTTTACATCGGGACCTGTATATGCAGGAGCAGTTATAATGTTTCTGTTTGTATTAGGGTGTATGATTGTTAAAGGACCAATAAAATGGGCATGTATAGTAGCATCAATAATATCACTTCTTTTGTCATGGGGACATAACTTTATGCCACTTACTGAGTGGTTTGTAAACAATGTTCCCCTATATGATAAATTCCGAACAGTATCAAGTATTTTGGTGGTAGCAGAGTTTGCCATACCACTTTTGGGGGTACTCGCTCTCAAAGAGCTATTTGACAACCCTCAAATTATAAAAGAGAACAAGAAGAATTTATATATACCATTAGCCTTTACGGCAGGAGTTGCATTCCTGTTTGCAGTAATGCCTTCGCTATTTTTTGACTTTATGTCAAAGCAAGAGGAGGCAGCATTTGCATCACAACCGGAGTTTTCCGATGTTTTTGACGAACTTGCACGAGTACGAGAATCAATATTTGTATCAGATGCATGGCGTACTTTTGGCTTTATAATTGTTGCCGCAGGAGTAATAATGTTATTTGCATACGGAAAAATTAAAACAGGAGTTGCCGCAGCACTCTTTGCAGCTCTTGTAATATTTGATATGTATCCAATAAACAAACGCTATTTAAATAGCAATAATTTTGTGCCCGAGCGACGTGTACAAAATCCATTCCCAATGAGTGAGGCAGACAGGGCTATATTACAAGATAAAGATCCCAATTACAGGGTATTGAATATGACTGTTGACACATATAACGATCCTACAACATCTTATTATCATAAGTCGGTGGGAGGATATAGCGCCGCAAAACTTCGTCGATACGACGACCTGATAAAACATCAACTCTCAAAAGGTAATATGGCGGTAGTTAATATGCTTAATACCAAATATGTAATATCGCAAGGAGAAGATGGAGTCCCACAAGCCTTCCGCAATCCCGGAGCTATGGGTAATGCGTGGTTTGTAGATGAGATTAAGTGGGTAGATGATGCCAAATCCGAGATGGAGGCATTATCAGAATTTGAAGTATCAAAAACAGCTGTAGCAGATAAATATTTTAAAACAGTAGTTTCAGAACCAATACCTGCAAGAGCCGAAGGAGATACCATATATTTGACACACTATCAGCCGAACAAACTCAACTACAAATCTGTTTCACAAAACGGAGGCTTTGCAGTATTCTCAGAGATATATTTCCCATGGGGTTGGCAGATATCAATAGATGGCAAACAGGTTGAGATGGCAAGAGTAAATTATGTATTAAGAGGCTTGAATATTCCGGCAGGAACACATGATATAGAGTTTAAATTTGAGCCAACATCATTAAAGGTAACAACCGGAATAGCATACACCTCAATAGCGATATTGCTTATTGCAGGAGGATTTATGCTCCTACGCTCTTTTAGGACAAAACAAAATAATGAATAAAGGTTCAATTATAAATCTTATAATAACATTACTCCTTTTAGCAGGGTGTACTTCCCAAACAACAGATAAAAAGCCTATTGTGGCAGTAACCATACAGCCACAAAAATATATTGTTGATAGGATTGTTGGCGATTTAATAGATGTAGTATGTGCTATCCCCTCGGGAGCCAATCCCGAAGAGTTTGATGCAACACCGCATCAGATAAGAGAGATAACATCTTCAGATATATATTTTGAGGTGGGAGGATTGGGCTTTGAAGAGAGTCTGTTGCCTTCAATATTAAAGAACGCACCCAATATAAAGTTGGTAAAAACAGCGGAGGGTATTGAACCATTATCTGCTGTTTGTAATCATGTAGGAGAACATCATTTACATTATGACCCACACTATTGGAGCTCTCCAAAGTGCGTAAAGGTTATGGCTGAGAATATATATAATCAAATTGTTGAATTAGATGCTGAAAACTCTGAATATTACACGCATAATTATAATCTTTTTATATCAGAAATTGACTCAATTGATTATGTTTTAACTGAAAAGTTGAAAGATGTAGCTAATAGGCAATTTGCTATATTTCACCCTTCGTTATCATACTTTGCGCGTGATTATGGATTGCGTCAGCTCTCATTAGAGCTGATAGGAAAAGAGATGACACCCCTGACCATGCAACGGGCAATTGAGGAGGCAGTGGAAAATGGAGTAACTACAGTATTTATCCAAAATGAATTTAATCCCAGACAAGTAGAGACTTTTGCAAAAGAGATAGAAGCACAAATAGTGGTGATAAATCCGTTGGCATATAACTTTACAGAGGAGATAATAAAAGTAGCAAATGCAATTACAAGATAGTTATATAATAGTTAAAGAGGTAACACTCGCATACGAAAATCGCATAATACTGAACAATGTAAATCTGACCTTGAATAAGGGCGATTTTATGTTGATAACCGGTGCTAATGGAGGAGGCAAAACCTCTTTGTTACGCCTTATGCTTGGGCTGATAAAACCAACAAAGGGAGTAGTAACTTACGGCGGAGATAAAACCCGAACAGATATAGGATACTTACCACAGAAGAGCAGTTTGGATATGAAATTTCCTATCTCCGTTCGCGAAGTGATTGAGAGTGGATTGATGAATAAGAGAGTGTCAACATCAGATATTAGAGAAAAAACCGATAAAATTATCTCTATGTTGCAACTCGGCGATGTTCAGAACAATAGAATAGGAGATGTGTCGGGAGGGCAATTTCAGAGAGCACTTTTCGGAAGAGCAATAATATCATCACCCTCAATACTTGTTTTAGATGAACCGACATCATATTTAGATGAGCAATCGGTTAAAAAAATTTATGATATTATCAACGAGTTACGTAAAACCACAACCATAGTTATGGTAATACATAATATTGATGGAATAAGCCATATGGCAAATCACATAATAAGAGTTGAGGAGGGGAGAGTGGTTGTTTGTTAACGAGCGTTTGCTCGTTAAATTAGGAATTAGTTCGTTGCTTCGCAACAATTATAAATTAGGAATTTTACGAGTGAGCAAAACCTAATTAATAACTCAGATAAATTTTTTATATCTGTTACCGGGGTACGATTTTATAATGCCCTTAAACTCAAGTCCCATAAGCGAAGATAGCAGAGATGAGGTAGCAATGCCCGATTGTAGAGAAAGAGTGTTTATATCTGTTTCTCCTAACATCTCCAAAATATCTAAAATTTTTTGCTCCGTATCATCTATATCGGGGAAGAGAGTCTCCTGTACTCTTTTTGATTTCATTAGAGATTCCCAACCCATAATATCAACCATATCTTTAGCCGAAGTTATCAGTTGAGCCTTGTTGTCCCTTATAAGATTGTTGCACCCTTTTGAACTCTCTTTGTTAACATCTCCCGGAAGTGCAAAAACATCTCTGTAATAGCCTGCAGCAAGTGAGGCTGTAATTAATGAGCCACCCTTCTCTTTCGATTCTACAATAACAGTTGCATCGCTCATACCGGCAACAATTCTGTTGCGTGCTACAAAATTAACCTTCAGTGTAGGAGCTTGCGAAGAGTATTCACTAATAAGAGCACCATTATTTAAAATCCGCTTGGCAGAATCTCTATGTGTAGCAGGGTAGATAGAGTCTAACGAGTTGCCTAAAACAGCAATGGTTCTTACTCCGCTTTCCATTGCCGCGCGGTGAGCGCAAATATCAATACCATAAGCCAATCCGCTTACAATAACCACATCAGGGAACATTTCGGCAAGCTCTCCAACAAACTTTTCGCACCACTCTCTTCCATAGGTTGTTGCGTGTCGTGTACCAACAATACTTACATATTTTTCGGAGTTGAAATCGGCATTCCCAAGAGTATATAAAAGAATGGGGGCATCGTTACACCCCAGCAGCCGTTGGGGATATTTGGGAGAACAAAATTCAATAGGAGTAATATTGTTTCTCTCAATAAATTCAATTTCGCGGTCGGCATAATCAAGAAGGCTCTCTTTTGACGATTTTGTGAAAAGCTCTATCAATTGTTCATTACCTTCAAAGTCGGGGAGAGATAATGAGTCGGACGAGAAAACAGCTTCAGCCGAGCCATACTTCTCAATCAAAGCTTTGGCTGTTTCAAAGTTTATACCTTTGATCGCCGATAAAGCAATAAAATATCTCCTCTCACTCAAAATCATATTGTATTACTCTGTAATATATCCGCTTAGCATATCGGCAAGCTCATCGCCTTTAATTAACTTGCCGTTTTGAGTACAAACAGTAGTAACCTTTCCTGTTGCGCACAAAGCTCCATCTGCCACTCTGAAAATATCTTGATAAAAAACAAATTTAATACCTTCACGTTTAAGGTAAAGTTTGCATACAAAAATCTCTCCTCCGCGAAGAGAATTTTTATAGTTAATCTCAATGCGGGCAACAACAGGCTCAATACCAGCTTGGCGCATTTTGCCAAAAGAGCAGCCGGCAGCTTCCAAAAATTCATGTCGGGCATGCTCAAAATAGTGTTGGTAATTTGCGTTATTCACAATACCTTGCGCATCACATTCATAGTCGCGCACCTTTATCTCAATCTCAAAAGAGTAGTTCATTGTAGCAACCAATAATAAATTAGGGTTAGTTTAATGCAAATGTAAATAAATTTTCTCAAAAAACTATTTTGTTGTTAACTTTGCAATCGCTAATAAAAAATAAAATATACCAATTATGAATAGAGATAAAATAGCAAAAGCACTTTTTGTGGTTTTATTTGTGGCATCATTTTTTCTGTCCCCTGCAGTAGCACTTTTTATAGGAATAATATTGTCGCTTACAGTAGGAGTGCCATACTCTAAGTTTGCGAAGAAAACCTCAAAATATATGTTGCAGGCATCGGTTGTAGGTTTGGGATTCAGTATGAATTTATATCAATCCTTGCAGTCGGGTAAAGAGGGAATGTTATTTACCATTATCTCTGTTGTAGGAGTAATGGTTTTAGGAGTGTTATTGGGTAAATTATTAAAAATAAATAAGAAAAACAGCTATCTGGTAGCATCGGGTACGGCAATATGCGGCGGTAGTGCCATTGCGGCAGTTGCACCTGTTATTGACGCAGACGAAAACGATACCTCACTTGCCTTGGCAACCATATTTGTGCTAAATGCAGTTGCACTCTTTATATTCCCCGTTATAGGGCAGATGCTTGAATTGAGTCAAGAGCAGTTCGGGACTTGGGCTGCAATAGCCATTCACGATACAAGTTCTGTTGTGGGGGCAGGAGCAGCATACGGAGATGAAGCTTTAAAAGTAGCAACCACCATAAAACTGACACGTGCGCTATGGATAATACCGTTGGCATTTGTTTCGGCGTTTATATTTAAGACCAAAGGGCGCAAAGCATCAATCCCATGGTTTATAGTATTGTTTGTGATAGCTATGATTATAAACACATATCTCCCTTTGCCTCAGATTGTAACCCAAAATATAGTATTAGTGGCAAAAAGAGTGATGGCAGCAACCCTCTTCCTGATAGGCTGTGGTTTAACCATTGGGGTAATAAAAAAAGTAGGAGTAAAACCCCTTATGCTTGGAGTAATATTGTGGGTAATAATCTCAGTTATTACTTTAATGGTTGTTATGTAGTAAAGAATATTGTCTTTCAAATTTAAATCAGTTACTTGGGTTTCTAAGTAACTGATTTTTTTTTATAATATATCTATAATATAATCGTTTTGTATTAAATAATGTTAAAATATCCTCTAATCTGTAATGAATAGGCATAAAATTAGTTAATTTTTTTTTTTTTTTGTTATCTAATGTAAATATATATATATTTGTCAACGTAAACATATATATCATAAAAATATAAAAAAAATAAAACAGAATAGAGGATGCCGAAAATCTTAAGAGTAGGTTGATTTAACACAATTTATTATGAAATTTATTACGAAAACTTTTACATTGATGCTACTTGCTATAGCATTTTCAACTGCAGTTACAAATGCTCAATTATCAACAGTAGAGCCTTCTGCAAAAAAATTTAAAGGAGGTAATAGAGCAGAGGCCGGAGATTTTGGTTTGTATATGGGTTTAACGTCTGATATGTTTAAAGGCTGGTTTGACGGAGGATTGAAAGTAACAGCATTACCTTTGCTAAACTTTAAATATATGGCAACAGACAATTGGGAGGTAAGATTAGGTTTTGAATTTTATAAACAAAGGACAAAATATAAAGGAGATGCTATTGTTGATTCCGAAACAGTTCGCTCGGAGCTATCTTCACAAGTCGAATCCCGAAACTATTTCTATCCTGGATTTGCATATCATTTTACATCTAAAAATCTTTTAGACGTATATGTTGGGGCAGAACTACCATTAGGTTGGAGTAAAAACTCTAATAGTAGTGAGATTGGGAAATATAGTTCTTCAATAAAGAAAACATCTTTTGATATAGGATTGGGTGCATTTATAGGATTACAAGCATATATAGCAGATCTTCCATTTGCAATAGGTGTTGAGTATGGAATTTCAAGCCTTTTTCAAACAGGTTTAAAATATAAGAATGAGTCTGTTGATGAAGAAGGAAATAAAAAAGTTTTCTATACTAAAGATCCTGAAATATTCGGAGAGTCATCTGTACAATATGAGGATCTAAAAGCAAAAAAAGGAGAAATAGGTCAACAATTCAGAGTAACTTTTACATATTACTTTAAAAAATAAGTTTTGCTAAGAAGTAATATTTATATGAAGTAATTGGTAATAAAAGCACGAATTTATGAAAAGTAAAATAAAATTATATATTTCGTTTGTATTGACAATATTTTTATTGTCATCTTGCGGAACATTAACAAAAAGCAAAACGTATGCTCCCGGTCAAGTTCAACTTAACATAGATATGGCTGATCTCGAATATTTGGGGGAAACAAAAATAGACGTTACTTATCGTACATACTTAGGTTTTATTCGAGTTATAGATAGTGTTAACGGAGAAGTGTATGACCAAACAAATATACAAGAGGCTAAGTTGTGTTCTCAAATAGGCTCTTCATTATTGACAGGTCCAATTAATAAGGCTACAACTAAACTTATAAAAAAATATCCTGATGCAACATATTTTCAACCGATATCACAAACTAAAATAAAGGAGCGTCTGTTCCTTGGTAGTCAAGTAACGGTTAAAGCTCTTGTTAAAGCATATAAATTTAATGCGCAGGATTTTAATGATAAGTAATAGATCTATATTAATTAGATTTTTATAATTGTAAATTATACAAATTAGGGTGTGCCAAAAACAAAATTTTGACTCACCCTTTTGTAATATAAAACCTTAATTTATTAAGAATTATGTTTGAAAAAACAATTAAAAAATATATATATTTAATTTCTTCTTTATTGTTATTTGTATCGTGTGAGAGTGAGGAAGATGTCTCTGATATTGGAATATTTGTAAAAGCAGATATACCTGAAACTCTTGTGGCTGGAACGTATTTAGAACTTGATATAACTGCATATACTTCCAATGAATATATCAAAGAAATAACAATTTCCAATTTTGATGCCGATAAGGGGGAAAGTATAGTATATTCAAAAAATCCTTGTACTAAAAAATATATAGAGGAATATATATATAAGGTTCCGCAAGTATCAAAAGAGAATACTCAGGTAAAGATATATATAACGGCTGTTGATAATTTAGGCAATAAAGAACGTTATACGTTAAGCATTATGGTTGTAGGTTCTGATTTGCAGGAGCGTAGCGGAATAGAATTACACAATCCTCTTTCCGGTAAAAATGACGGATTAAATACTCAAACAAAATGTCCAATCAGAAAAGAAACGCTGGCTGCTACCGATGAAATATATTCATTTTGGCTTCGTCAATATACAGAAGAGGAGTTGTCTCTCTCTGCTGAGCAAATGCCGATAGAATGGAATACCGCTATTATGGATGGCAAAATAACATTTGCATTGAATAACTCTTTTAATTATGCTGAGGCAACAAGTAGTTCAATGAAATCAACATATAGTGCGTCAATTAAAAATAACTATATAAATAATCTTAAAATTGGAGATATAGTGTTGGTAGGTGTAGAAGGGGAAGCATGGGGCGTAATAAAAATACTTTACATTATAGATGATGATGGAGTTATGAATGATAAAATGATAGTAAATCTTAAGACAATAGATTAAAAAGTATAACTTGCGTATATATTACTCTATTTTGGAACCATAGCATATAATTTATCTCCGATTTTATATGTTATGGTTTCTTATATTTCCTAAATTCTCATCTTTGTTAAAAATTTATCCTAAATTATTAAGCAAGTGGTTACCCTAAACTAATAACCCAATAAATCATCAAAATATACAAAAAAGTCCTTTCAAACTTCTTTTAACAAATAATTTTGGTTATCTTTGTTCAAATTTTGGAAGAAAGAAAATAAATTATGATTAATCCGATTAAGAAGACAATCGATTTAGGTGATGGACGAGTAATCACCATCGAGACCGGGAAGTTGGCAAAACAAGCCGACGGAGCGGTTGAGGTTCGCATGGGTAACACCATGTTGTTGGCAACAGTGTGTGCTGCCAAAGATGCAAATGAAGGTGTAGATTTTATGCCTTTGCAAGTAGAGTATAAAGAGAAATTTGCGTCGTTCGGACGCTTCCCCGGAGGTTTTACAAAACGCGAGGGACGAGCTTCGGACTATGAAATATTGACATCGCGTCTTGTTGACCGTGCATTACGCCCATTGTTCCCCGATGACTATCACGCAGAGGTATATGTAAATATCGTGATGTTCTCTGCCGATGGTAAAGATATTCCTGATGCACTTGCAGGATTGGCAGCTTCAGCAGCACTTGCAGTATCAGATATCCCATTTAACGGACCAATATCAGAGGTGCGTGTGGCACGTATTGATGGCGAGTTTAAAATCAACCCCACATTTGACGAGTTGGCAAAAGCCGATATGGACTTGATGGTAGGAGCTACCATGGAGAACATAATGATGGTTGAGGGAGAGATGGACGAGGTTTCAGAGTTAGACCTTTTGAATGCCTTGAAATTTGCTCACGATGCAATCAAAGTACAATGCCAGGCACAATTAGAGTTGTCTGAGATGTGCGGAACAACCGTTAAACGTACATATTGCCACGAAGTAAACGACGAAGAACTTCGTAAAGACGTAAAAGAGAAATGTTACGATAAAGCATATGCAATAGCAGCATCAGGCAACGCAAACAAACACGCACGAGGCGAGGCATTTGAGGCTGTATTGAACGAGTACTTGGAGGCAATGCCCGAAGAGGAGCGTGCAGAAAAAGAGTCGTTGGTAAAACGTTACTACCACGATGTAGAGAAAGAGGCAATGCGCCGTTGTATCCTTGACGAAGGAAAACGTCTTGACGGACGTGAAACAACACAAATCCGTCCTATCTGGTGCGAGGTTGACTACCTTCCCGGACCTCACGGATCGGCAGTATTTACACGCGGTGAGACACAATCATTAACAACCGTTACACTCGGAACAAAACTTGATGAGAAGATCGTTGATGATGTACTTGACCAATCACACCAACGCTTCTTGTTGCACTATAACTTCCCCCCATTCTCAACAGGCGAAGCAAAAGCATCACGCGGAGTAGGACGTCGCGAGGTGGGACACGGAAACTTGGCATGTCGTGCATTAAAAGGAATGATACCTGCCGACTATCCATATACAGTACGTGTAGTATCAGATATTCTTGAGTCAAACGGTTCTTCATCAATGGCAACAGTTTGTGCAGGAACACTTGCCCTAATGGACGCAGGTGTTAAAATCAAAAAACCGGTATCAGGAATTGCAATGGGATTGATTACTGACAATCAAAAATATGCAGTTCTTTCAGATATACTTGGAGACGAGGACCACTTGGGCGATATGGACTTCAAGGTAACAGGAACAAAAGATGGTATCACAGCAACACAAATGGATATCAAAGTTGACGGACTACCATACGAAATTCTTGAAAAAGCATTGATGCAAGCACACGAAGGACGTATGCACATACTTGGCAAAATCCTTGATACAATACCCGAGCCACGCGAGGACTTCAAACCTCACGCACCACGCATTGAGACCATGCTTATCCCTAAAGATATGATTGGAGCAGTAATAGGCCCCGGTGGTAAGATAATACAAGGAATACAAGAGGAGTCGGGAGCAGTTGTAACAATAGAGGAGACAGAAGAGGGAGGACTTGTTGAGATAGCAGCATCAAATCGCGATGCTATTGATGCAGCACTATCTCGCATTAAAGGAATAGTAGCAATACCCGAAGAGGGCGAAACCTATACAGGAAAAGTAAAATCAATACTTGCCTTTGGAGCATTTGTTGAGTTTATGCCCGGAAAAGACGGA
Organism: Candidatus Caccoplasma sp.; assembly: GCA_045587545.1. Lineage (GTDB taxonomy): Bacteria > Bacteroidota > Bacteroidia > Bacteroidales > G3-4614 > Caccoplasma_A. Next base: position 29,742 of record JAZNCN010000021.1, on the reverse strand, counting down.
TTGTTACACATCTCTGAAATTGCCTACAAACGTTTGGAGACAATGGAAGAGTCAGGCATCAAAGAGGGCGACGAAGTAACCGTAAAACTTGTTGAGATTGACAAGAAAACAGGTAAATTCCGCTTATCAATGAGAGCGCTTCAACCCAAACCCGAAGGTTGGGAAGATCGTCCAGCAAGAGCACCCCGAGCACCACGCGGACCTCGTAAAGATGAGAAATAAAAAAGTTGTTAGTTTTTATTTGTACGGTGCTTCGCACCTTAGTTGTTAGAAACTAATATTAATAGATAGCAAAGAGGCTGTGTCGTTTTGACATAGCCTCTTTTTTGTTTGTATGCTCTATTTCATACATTCATAGATAAATTACATGCATACCGTAAATAATCGTTGTAATATAAAATATTAACAATATATTTGTGGGAAATAAAATTATATTATATTTTTAAAGCGATATATTAGAATATAAACCTTTTAAATTTTGAGTCTATGAGAAAGATAAATCTACTTTTGCTATTAGTTATAGTATGCGGTTTTGCATCTGCACAAAGTATTCCTTCTCACGAGCAATATGTGAGTATAGGAGGTTCAACTTCTTGGTACACAGCATATGAGAATTGGTCTCCGGGCACAGCCCTTTATAGCGGAGATAGTGAGGCAGCAGAAAACGAGCAATTTTTTATCTCTCGTGTAAAACCTCGTGAGCGTTTTGTGTTTACAGGAACTCAAGTAAAAGAGAGTCTTAATCCTGAAAGAAAACTATTGTGGTGGTGTCCCATAGGTACAACAGAAGAGAATTGGAATGCTATTCCTTCGTATAACTTTGGAGGTGAGGTTTTTTCTATGTGGAGTTATACAGATATTTATAATAGTTGGACAACTCCTATGATTCAAGCCCCTGCCGCATTTCTTGATGCTTGCCATAAAAATGGAGTGCATTCAGGTGTTACAGCAGCAGTTCCTTATGGAGCAGCTCCTTCTCCGAACGACGGAGGTCATGGCTCAAATATAAATGCCCTTGTAACAGGAGGATATGATAAGTTGTTGAAATATCTTCGTTACTATGGAATTGATTGTATAGGTTTTAATTCTGAGTTTAGTTGGAGAAATTTGAATACTACTGCTTTTAAGGAAATGATGGGAAATTGTTATGCTAATGCAGCCTCTTATGGAGTGCCTTTCAACAATGCATGGTATTCATTTACAGCGAATAGCGGATCAAGTATCGAGGATTACAGCTATTTGAATAATCAATGTGATGAATGGTTTCATTATAATGGGAAAAAAGTATCAGATGCTTATTTCTTGAATTATAATTGGTACGCTTCTCAATTAAATACTTCTCAACAAACAGCCGAAAGTCATGGTCGTTCAAGTTTTGATGTGTATGCAGGTATGGACTATCAAGGACGTTCAACAGCATCATGGAGAGCTTTGCAAAACTACAATATTTCAGTTGGTTTTTGGGGTGCTCTCAATATGAATATGATTTATGAGAGTCGCGGAGAGTTAGGATCGTCGCCAAAACAGAGGCAGAAAACATATCAATTGATTTCAGAGAACTCATTTACAGGATCATCATATAATCCGGTAAATACTCCTGCTATAACTGACATTTTACGCCATACATCAACAGCAACCGACTTTCATGGATTTTCAAGTTTTATTACTGCCCATAGTTCTATGACTCCTCAATATGGCGATGGAACATTGGCAGATGACCCCTTTGTAACATACTTCAACTTGGGTAACGGAATGTTCTTCAAAGAGGAGGGTGTAACCACATTCAATCAAGAGTGGTACAACCTTGGAATGCAAGATTACCTGCCTTCGTGGCGTTGGTGGTGGACAAAAACCTTTATGGGTAAAAATGCAGCAGATGCTTCAACCGATATGGTAGCAGAGTTCACATGGGACGATGCATGGTTTGGTGGTTCATGTTTGCAAATTTCGGGAGCAACAGATAAAGCCTACTTGCAACTATTCAAAACAAAATATCCTTTGGTAAATAACGATATTTTCACCATTCGTTATAAAGTAGTATCAGGATCAGGAACAATAGCATTAACCACATCAACTGAATCTGCACCTACAACAGAGATTGCAGGAACAATAGTATCAAATGCAAAAGCAGAAGATGAGTGGAAAGTTAAAGAGATTAAAGTTGCTGACCGTAATGGTATTAAATTAAATGGTGAGACTCTTGCTCTTCTTGGTCTGAAATTTGAAGATACATCATTTGACTTTAAGGTATTAATAGGAGAGATCTCTATAACTCGTGGAACATCAATAACTCCCGGAATGCCTGCTATTGTAAGTTCAAAAACAATGGCACGTAACTACAAAGGTGTTGACGTAAAAGTTATATTTGATATGACAGCACACGATAAAAACTCTTCAGGACGTCAATCATATCAATCAATTTATAACACAGATGTTAATACATGGTTCTATAAAATCTACACTCAACAAGAGGGTTGTGAACCTGTATTATGCACGGCAACAACATCTTGGGCGGCATACGTGGTAGGAGCACCATACGATCTTGAAAAAGGAGGTAAAATTCGTATAGGAGTAAGTGCAGTATCTCTTGATGGAAATAGAGAGAGCTCAATTAGTTGGGGCTCATATATGAGCGTACCTGCTAACCAAACAGTTGAAGGATTCTCAATAGACAAACCAATCATTAAAGCGGGAGAAGAGTTTAGGGTTGCATTTGATGATCCAACTCACCCGGCAGCAACATGGGTAATCAAAGCCTCAGAGAACGATGAAGAAAAAGGAACATTCAACGCAAAATCATTTACAACTTCATTAAGCGAAGAGGGTATATATGACCTATATCTAATTCAGAATGGAACAACAGAGGTGTATCGAGGTAAAATACAAATTTCACCCGCCGCAGTTGGAGCAATGCCCGAAATCAAGACTTTGACAATGAGCGGATCATACGGAAAAGATTGGGTTGAGGCAGGAGAAGAGGTAACATACTCCTATACAGGTCGAGCAGATGCCGACGGATATGTATCACGCGGTATGGCTCTTGGAGAAAAAGCATTCGGTATTCCTGCTGACCAACTTGGTTTTAATGACCAAACAAAATTTTCGTTATCGTTTTGGTTTAAGGTAAATCAATTTAATCATGAAGAGGATGGAACTCAGTTTGTAAATATTCGTTCGGCAGCCTCTATATGGCCGGAGTCTGACTGGGGCTATTTTTGGAGTTTATTTGATCATGAGAATAAATTTTCGGCATCGTTTAGATCTGATTTATCATCAGCAGGGATGAAAATAGAGATGCTGGAAGATATATCTTTTGATGAGGGAGTTTGGTATCATGTTGCTTTTGTTTATGGATATACTGACGACAATCGTACATTTGAGATATATCTCAATGGTAAGTTGCATTGTTCTTGCCAATTAGGAGATTATGGAATCAGTTCATGGAAATCATCAAATATAATAATGATTGGAGGACGTGCTTTCGGTCGTGTGGGATTAGATGGAGTTATAGATGAGGTTCGCTTATATAACAAGGCTCTTACTGCAGAAGAGATTAAGAGTACAATGCAACATCACTTGTTGCCTATAACTGATGAGAACTTTATTGGTTATTGGGACTTTGAAACAGATAGTAACAGTGAAAACTGTTTGATTAGCACAGGTGGTAATACAAGTTTGATTGCTAAATTATATGATCCATCTGTGCCCTCTTCGGAAGGAAATGAATATTTGGCTCAATCAATCTCTTTTATAGTTGGAGTTCCTTTTATTTCTGGTTCTATCTACAAAATAGAAACATTGCCTACTTGGAAAATAAAAGGAGCAAGCCTTCAATCTTCAACCGGAAATAAAGATGCAGGAAATGCAAAAGTTATATATGCAGAGGCAGGAGATTATACAGCAACATTGACTCTTAGCAATGGTTGGGGTTCAGACACAAAAACTATTGAAGTAGTAAGTGTGCAACCTACAGGAATTGAAGAAGAAGTAGCTGTAGAGGAGATGATGAAGGCATTCCCCAACCCATTTGAGAATGAGGTATATCTTAACTTTGCAGAAGACGGAGTTTATACCGTAGAGCTATATGACAACGCAGGACGTATGCTAAACAAAGCATCGATGAATGCAGTTGCAGGAGAGATTTATCCTATAGCGGTAGATGGCGAAGCAGGAATCTACTTCATCAAAGTTAAGGGAGAGTGTGGACTATTAAAAGTTATGAAAGTGGCAAAGAAATAGTTGTTAGTTTTTAGTTGTACGGTGCTACGCACCTTAGTTGTTACTTTAAACGGAGTTGCACTTCATGTGTGCAACTCCGTTTATCTTATATGCCTAATTGGTCTAATTAGTCCAATTAGACTAATATGTCTAACAACTACTCTTCCCAATCCTCTTCGTAGTAGAAACCGTCAACCTCCTCTTCGTCATCATCTGAGGCAAATTGGTCAAGTTCCAAATCATAATCGTCCTCTTCGTTACGTTTACGATTAACATCGAGGTTGCGGTGTGTAATGGTTGTTATGCGGTTCTCTTCGCTATTAAGAATATCCCACAAAATATTTTTAAGTTCATTTATGTTCTGTCCTGTAACGGACGAAATCATAACCGAAGGAATATCTTTCGGAAGTTCTGCTTTAATTGCTTCGGTAAGCTCATCGTCAAGCATATCGCATTTGGTAACTGCAATAACTCGCCCTTTATCCAAAAGTTCGGGGTTAAAGGTCTCTAACTCTTTAAGCAAAATTTCATACTCCTTGGCAATGTCTTTTGCGTCGGCAGGTATCATAAAGAGTAGGAGAGAGTTGCGCTCAATATGTCGCAAAAATCTCAATCCCAATCCTTTGCCTTCGCCTGCGCCCTCAATAATACCGGGAATGTCTGCCATTATAAACGAACGGCTGTCGCTACACGAAACAATACCCAAGTTCGGTTCAAGAGTTGTAAAAGGATAGTCGGCAATCTTAGGTTTTGCTGCCGATACGGCACTCAACAGAGTCGATTTTCCTGCATTTGGGAAACCAACCAAACCTACATCGGCAAGAAGTTTTAACTCAAGAATAATGGTTAGCTCTTGAGCATCTTCTCCCGGTTGTGCAAAGCGTGGGGTTTGGTTTGTAGCAGTTCTAAAGTGCCAGTTGCCCAATCCTCCGCGACCACCTTTAAGAAGTATCTTCTCCTCTCCGTCGTCGGTAACTTCGCAAAGATATTTGCCTGTATCTGCGTCAAACACGACTGTTCCGCAGGGCACTTCAATAACCTTGTCCTCTCCGTCCTTACCAAAACTGCGAGCTTTGCTTCCGCTCTCTCCGTTGCCTGCAAAAACGTGGCGAGAGTATTTAAGGTGAAGCAGTGTCCAATAGTTTCGGTTTGCACGTAAAATTATATGACCGCCACGTCCGCCGTCGCCTCCGTCGGGTCCGCCTTTTGCCACAAACTTCTCGCGACGAAGATGAGCCGAACCTGCACCTCCTCGTCCCGAGCGACAATATATCTTAACGTAATCTACGAAATTCGATTCCGCCATAAATCCAGATTATCTTAGTTGGTTAGTCTAATAGGGCAATAGCCTTTTTGATGTCGGCAAAAATGCCGTCAATTGTTCCTTCTCCCTTAATTCCTGCGTAAAGTTTCTCTTTTATATAAAACTCTTTCAAAGGGTTTGTCTGGTTATTGTAAACTACCAAACGGCTCTTTATGGTATCAATGTTATCATCGCTACGTCCACTTGCCTGTCCGCGTTTTAGAAGACGGTCAATTAGCTCCTCTTCAGCAACTTCCAATCCTATAACAATTGATATCTCCATGCCTCTCTCTGCCAACATCTTTTTAAGGGCTTCGGCTTGTGGAATGGTACGTGGGAATCCGTCAAATATAACACCTTTGGTCTTCTCTTTTTTATCAAGAGTATCGGCAAGAATGTCAATTATCAGTTCGTCGGGAAGCAACTGCCCTTTTGAAATGAAACTATCGGCAACTTTTCCGAGTTCAGTACCGGCTTTAATTTCAGCTCTTAAAACATCACCGGTTGAGATATGAGCAAGACCATATTTTTCTATTAAATTCTCGCTTTGAGTTCCTTTGCCTGAACCGGGTGCGCCAAAGATAACGATGTTAAGCATCTTTTCCATTTTCTTTTGAGTTTTATGTTGTTTTTCAAATTTTATATATTGCTATAATCAATAGGCAAATGCCATATTGTTACCTAATAAAACAAACTACGGCAATTTACTCTGCGAAGATAATCTAATGAAACGATACCTCCAAAAAAATGTTCCCCCTTTTTGATTTTGAATAAATTCTTAAAAATAGAAACAACTTTATAAATTATTTTTTTATACTGATAAAAAAAATTATCTTTACACCTGCAGGAATGTTGTTTTGATAAAAACGTTAATATGAAGATATTCAGCGCAAAAGATAATAAAGAGTTAGACGAATATACGGTAGATAAGGAGTCGATAAGCTATTATGACCTTATGGAACGTGCCGCTTCGGCAGTTACATACGAGATAATTTCGCGTTGGCGCCGTAATACTCCGGTGGTTGTTTTTGCAGGTCCGGGTAATAACGGTGGCGATGCAATGGCTGTTGCCAGAATGTTATCAGATGAGGGTTATGCGGTATCGGTATATTTCTTTAATCCTACACGCTCTGCATCTGTAAATTGTCAAAAAAACTTTGACCTTTTAAAAGAGAGGGAGATTAAAGCCGAAGAGGTTATATTAACTTTTATTCCTCCTGAAATAACATCAAATACTCTGATAGTTGACGGATTGTTTGGTGTAGGGCTTAATCGCCCTTTGGTTGGAGGATATGTCTCTTTGGCACAATATATCAATGAATCGGGAGCATCGGTTCTCTCTATTGACATGCCTTCGGGTTTGTTTGCAGAGGATAACTCAAAAAACGATTATAGAGGGGTTGTTAAGGCAAATATTACAGTTTCGTTTCAATACCCCAAACTTGCATTTATGCTTGAGGAGAATGCTCAATATGTAGGGGAGTGGCGAATTGCCGATATTGGAATATCTCCCGAAATAATAGAGGAGAAGGAGACTCCGCTATACTACATTGAGCCCGAAGATGCTGTAAAACTATTAAAACGACGAGATAAATATGCCGATAAACGCCAATATGGGCACATGTTACTTGTTGCTGGAGCAACAGGTATGATGGGAGCTGCAGTAATGGCTTCAAAGGCGGCTTTACGTTCGGGAGCAGGTTTGGTAAGCGTTCATACGGCAGCTTGTGGCGAAGAGATTTTGCAAACTGCGGTTCCTGAGGCTATGTTTATTGCCGACTCAAATATGAACAGGGTTACAAATTGTTCGTTATCAAAATGGCATAATGTTGTGGCAATTGGTCCGGGATTGGGGCGTCATCGCGATACGGTAGAGGCTCTTAACTATCTTTTAAACAAAGCTAATGTGCCATTGGTTATAGATGCAGATGCCTTGAATATTATAGCCGAAACAAAAGGAATGTTTGCAAAAGTTCCGCAATTCTCGGTTATAACTCCACATAAATATGAGTTTGATCGTCTGTTTGGGGCAAGCGAAACTATGTATCAGCGACTACTTAAAGCTAAACAGGTTGCTGTTGAGCATGAAATAACAATTGTTTTGAAAGGAGCCAACACTGCAGTCATAAAACCAACAGGTGAGATATGCTTTAACAGCACCGGAAATCCGGGTATGGCAACCGCCGGTAGTGGCGATGTATTAACCGGAATAATTTCTGGTTTGATAGCTCAAAACTATGCTCCATCAGATGCTGCAGTTCTTGGAGTATTCTTGCATGGAATGGCAGGAGATTTAGCTCTTGAAGAGGAATCGCAAGAGTCTCTATTGGCAACAGATATTATTAAAAACTTGGGAAGAGCATTTAAAAAGTTACATTCCTACAATAATATGAGATAATTATGAAACGTATAGCTATAGCAACAATTTTATTAATCTCTTCTATCGCAACTTATTCATCTGAAAGCGGGAAGCAGATGGCAGGTAAATTCAATGATTATACAGTATCGTATATTTTGCCAAAAACGGTAATAGATATTGATATTGAGTTAAAGCAGACTCAAAAAACGGCAGGGCCGTATGCCAATTATTCTCAAAAATATCTTGGAGTACCGGCAAAAGTTTCAGAGAACTCTAATAAATGGGAGGTAGTAAGTATTTCGGCTACAGTATCAAGTCTCCCTGATAAAGATATATATTATGCTATTCAATTGAAGAGTGCCGAGTCGCCATATATCTATGTTAATGAAGAGGGCATTTTAATGGCTGTTAATGCTGAACCTCAATTTGATGAAGAGCTAAAAGAGGAGAATGTTGTGAAAGTACAAAAATCACCTCTTGAAGATAATACATATTCGTTGGCATTTACAGAGGAGATGTTGTTGTCAGGCTCTAATATTCGTATGGCTGAGTTGGCTGCAAAACAGATTTATAGGATAAGGGAGAGCCGTACCGATATAATTACAGGAGAATCTGACCAGAAGTTTGATGGTGAAGCTCTTAAACTTATGTTACAACAACTTGACGAACAAGAAAATCGTCTCTCTGTAATGTTTACAGGAACAACAACTACTCAGAAAAAAAGTGTACGTGTTAGATGGATTCCTCAAGGGGAGTGTGAAGATGTAGTTGTTGCACGTATATCAGAGATAGAGGGATTGGTTGGAGCTGATAATTTAAGTGGAGAGCCTATTTATATATCGTTAAGCAATGTGGTCAGAGCTACAGCTCCATTAGATGCTAAAGGTAATCCGATAGTTTTACCCGAAAACTCTATTATATATAATATTCCGGGCGAAGCATTAATGTCGTTAAAATATCAAGGTAAAACTCTTGATGAAAAGAGAGTCCAATTAACACAATTTGGTATAAAATTTGGTTTGGCTCCCAAATTGTTTGTTGATAAAAAGCAACCCGCATATTTGATATTGCACCCCAATACCGGAGCAATAAAGGAGGTTGGACAAAACACTATTGTTAAATAATAGATTAATATGAATATAAAACTTACAGCACCCCTTAGCATACGAGGAGATATGAATTTGCCATACTCAAAGAGTATCAGCAATAGGGTGTTGTTGCTTAATAAATTAGCCGAAAGTAAAATCTCTCCTGAGAATGTGGCTGTTTGTGACGACTCGGAGATGATGCAAAGAGCTTTATCTGCAAAAGAGAGTGTTATTGACACAGGAGCTGCAGGTACTGCCACACGTTTTGCTACAGCATACCTTTCAATGCTTGCAGGCGAGCATATATTAACAGGGTCGGAACGTATGAAACAACGACCCATAGCCGTATTGGTTGATGCTTTACGCAAAATAGGAGCAGATATAGAGTATGTTGAGCGAGAGGGATTTTTGCCATTAAAGATACGAGGACGCCTATTAAAAGGAGGAGTTATTGAGCTTAACGGAGGAGTAAGTTCTCAATATGTATCAGCGTTACTTATGATTGCGCCATATATGGAGAATGGTCTTAAACTGATATTGACAGGCGATATAATATCTTTCCCTTATATAAAAATGACTCTTGCCCTTATGGCTCGTTATGGGGTATCGGCTACCGTAAAAGACAATGTTATAACTGTGCCATCGGGAAGATATAACCCCATTCCATACCGGATAGAAGCCGATTGGTCGGCAGCATCTTATTGGTATGGATTTGTGGCTCTCTCAAATGATGCCGATATTATATTGGAAGGATTGGATAATGATAGTATTCAGGGCGATTCAAAAGTAGCATCGCTCTTCTCTCCTTTGGGCGTTGCAACAGAGTATAACGATGGCTATATTGCATTAAGAAAGTGCAATGCTGTTCGTAAACTCTATGAGGCAGATTTAACAGATACTCCCGATTTAGCGCAAACAATAGTTGTAACCGCAGCATTAAAAGATATACCATTTAAATTAACAGGCTTGCAGTCGTTGAGAATAAAGGAGACTGACAGGATTGCGGCTCTTGTTGAGGAGATGAAGAAACTTGGATATGTTTTGGACGCATCAGAAGAGGGCGCTCTTTCGTGGAATGGAGAAAAAGTATTGCCCGAAGAGAATATAAGCATTGCCACTTACGACGACCATCGTATGGCTATGTCGTTTTCTTTAGCATCTTTTATATTTCCCCGATTAGAGATATGCAATGCAACGGTTGTAACTAAATCGTATCCCTCATTTTGGACCGATTTATCTAAAGCAGGATTTATAGTAGAAGAATGTTAGCAGTTTGTATAATCATAGGAGCAATTCTTGTTTTGGGTATTACAGCAGCCCTCGTGTCGCGCTATACCACAATAGGAAAGCGAACAAAAGAGGAAGAGGCAAAGGCCAAGAAAGTTGATTCCGAATGTTGTGGAATGCACGAGACATGCGAAAAGGATTCGTTGTTGACAGGCGTTAGTAGTAAGATTGAATATTACGACGATTATGAATTAGATGCATATAAAGGAGTGCCATGTGAAGAGTATGACCAAATTGCAGTATCGGCATTTGAAGAGGTATTTTATACATTGCAGAGCGATGAAGTTGCCGGTTGGGTACGCAGTTTGTGTTTGAGAGGCATTGAACTTCCACTATCTATTAGAGATGAGGTTTTATTGGTTGTTTCAGAAAGACGTATACAACGGTAGAGATGATGGATATAGTTCAATATTCTTTTTTTATTAATGCATTTGTGGCAATATTATTGATTGCTGTAGTCTCGGGCATTGTAGGCACATACATAGTTTCTCGTCGTATGTTGTTTATAACAGGGGGTATAACACATAGTTCATTTGGAGGTTTAGGATTAGGAATGTTTTTAGGTGTATCTCCTATGATTACAGCCTTGTTATTCGCATTGGCTTCAGCTTTTGGCGTTGAATTAATATCAAGAGGGGGAAAAGTAAGAGAGGACTCGGCTATTGCAGTTTTTTGGGCATTGGGTATGGCGCTGGGTATAATATTTGTGTTTATAACTCCAAGTTACAATGCAGGTTTAACAAGTTTTCTTTTTGGTAATATATTAACGGTTACAAGGGGTGAACTTATTATTTATTCAATATTTGCTATATCTGTTATAACTCTCTTTTATATATATAATAAAAAGATAGTTTATACTGCTTTTGACCGAGATTTTGCTTATACCAAGGGGGTGAATGTGCGATGTGTGGAGTATTTGGCAATAATAATCATATCGTTGAGTATAATATTATCTATTAGGCTTGTAGGTATTATGCTATTGCTCTCTTTCCTATCATTGCCACAAATGAGCGTTGAGATATATACACATAGTTATAATAAAATATCTGTATATTCATCTCTGCTTGCGGTATTAGGGGGTGTGGTAGGTTTAGTTTTATCAACATTTATAAATATCCCTACAGGAGCAACAATAGTATTTGTCTTTGCATCAATATATCTGATTGCAAGGATTGTGTATCAAATTCTTAAGAAAAGAAGATACAATAAAACATTATAAAAGACGTACTTTATAATAAAGTGATATATAATTGAAAAAGAGTGTAGTAAAAATATTAGTAGTATCAATATCTCTATTGATGATGATTGCGTGTTCTACAAAAAAGAATACAAGGGCTACACGTTTTTACCATGGGCTTACTACACGTTTTAATGTCTATTTTAATGGAAACGAGGCTTATAAAGAGTCGCTAAAGAGTATGCAGGGAACTTTCCAAGATGATTTTACCGATATTGTTCATCTACACCCTGTAAGTGCATATTCAAACGAGAAGGAGAGTAAGCCGTCTGGTGATTTTAAACTGCCTATCGATAAAGGCAAAAAGGCTATACAATTACACTCGATAAAGAAAAAACCAAAAAGAGATCCCAAAAAGGCTTCTGACCCTAAATATAGAGCATTCCTTAACCGAGAGGAGTTTAATCCATATATTCACAATGCATGGCTGATGATAGCAAAATCACAATTTTATCAAGGAGAGTTTCTTGAGGCATCATCAACATTTACATATATAATACGCCATTTTAGTTGGTTAGATGAAATTGTAAAAGAGGCTCGAATTTGGCTTATGCGTTGTTATACCGAGTTGGGCTGGCTGTATGAGGCAGAAGATGTAAAACATAAAATTTCGCTTGACTCAATACCTTCAAAGTTGAGTGGTGCTTTAGCTATGGCTACAGCCCAATACCATATGAATAAAGAGGAATATGAGGAGGCGATACCACATCTGAAGGTATCAATAAAATCGCAAAAGGACAAGTCCCAAAAGATACGTCAAACTTTTGCATTAGCACAGTTATATCAAGCTACTGGTGAAAATAAATTGGCTTACGATACCTATTCAAAGGTAATATCAATGAACCCTGACTATCGTACAGAGTTTAATGCTCATATAAAAAAGACAGAGGTTATGACGGGTCAGGATACAGCCAAGGTTATAAAGAGTTTGAAAAAGATGACACGAGCATCTAAAAACAAAGAGTATCTTGATCAAATATACTATGCAATAGGAAATATACACCTTTCGGCAGGAGATACCGCACGAGCAGTTGATTACTATATAATGGCTAATTCAGAGAGTACTCGTAATGGAATAGAAAAGGCTATAAACCAGATAACACTCGGAAATATATATTTTGCTCAACGTAAATATACCAAGGCTCAGCCATGTTATGCCGAGGGAGTTCCTTTGGTAAAAGAGGACTATCCCAATTATTCAGTACTAGTTAAGAGGTCAGAGGTCCTTGATGATCTTGTTATTCACTCATCAACAGTTGAGATGCAGGATAGTTTAAGATATGTGGCATCTCTGCCTGAAGAGGAGATAATGAAAATAATAGAGAAGAAGATTGAGGAGGTTAAAGAGCAGGAGAGATTATTGGCAGAGGAGCAGGCGCGACAAGAATATATGGCAAATCAGGCAGCCATGAATGCCTCTTTTGGAGAGTCATTAGTAGGAAATGCTACAGCACCTACAGCTCCTGCAATGCAAATTGGAGGTAAAAGTTCAAGTTGGTATTTCTATAATAAGGCAACAGTTACAACAGGAAAAGCTGATTTCCAAAAGAGATGGGGAAAACGAAAATTGGAAGATGATTGGCGTCGTATAAATAAAGCCGCCTTTTCAATGTCTGATTTTGAAGAGTATGATTACGGTGCAGAGGAAGAGGCTGAAGCATTAGCCGATTCATTGGCCCAAGTAGAGGCGATGAACGATTCTTTAAATGCTCCCATAACCGATAATAAAGATCCGCAATACTATTTGCAACAGTTACCTCGCACACCTGAAGATATTGCTATGTCTGACGAGTTGATTATCGACGGACTATATAATATGGGAGTAATACTCAAAAACGACCTTGAAGATTTTGATGCAGCCATGGCTGTTTTTGAACGTTTGATGAGTACATACCCTGACAACGAATATATGTTGGATACATACTATAATATATATCTGATGAATATGATTGCTCAAGACAATCTTACAGCAGAAGAGTATCGTCGCAAAATTATAGAAGAATATCCCGAAAGTAAATATGCACAAGCTCTTAAGGATCCTAATTATTTGGCAAATCTAAGAACAATGGATATAGAACAAGATTCTCTTTATATTCAGGTTTATGAGGCATTTATAAATGGAGAAAATGGTTCAGTTCATACCCAATATGACAAATTTGTTCAAAAATACCCGTTGTCAAAACTTATGCCGAAATTTATGTTGGTGAATGCGTTGGCATATGTTAATGAAGGAGATATTGATAACTTTAAAGCAGCATTAAAGAAACTTCTTGAAACTTATCCCGAGGAAGATGTATCACCATTGGCAACATCAATGCTCAAGGGAGTAGCAGAAGGACGCAAGGTTGTATCGGGAACTGCGAAGCAAGATATTTTTAAAATGCGTTTAGGTATTGGAGAGTCGGTAGGCGATTCAATAGCAGGCGATATTGAAATGCCTCCATTTGTATGGGATAAAGATTCGCCACATGAAATGTTGATGGTATTTGCGACAGATAGTATTGATGCCAATCAGATACTATTCCTTGCTGCACGATACAATTTTACAAATTTCTATATAAAAGATTTTGACCTTGCCATAACAACAACCGGAGGTGTGGGAATGTTAAGAATAAGTGGATTTGCAAATTTGCGAGAGCTATTGCTATATCGTAAAAAAATAGAATCGCCAGAGGGTATGCAGTTACCTGAAGGAGTCCGTTTGGTAATGATAAGTTCTGAAAACTATAATTTGCTAATGCAGGGTAACACCTTTGAAAATTATTTTGAATTTTGGGAGAGCTCTATGGCTGCCGAAGCCGACTTGCAAGAGCAATATTGAATGTAATTATGAGAAAAGACACTATACTTTGGGCTGATGATGAGATTGATTTACTAAAGCCTCATATATATTTCCTTGAACAAAAAGGTTACGAAGTAACAACCGTAACTAATGGACGCGATGCAATAGATATGTGTGATAAGGAGCAATTCAGTCTTATAATATTAGATGAGAATATGCCCGGTTTAAGCGGAATAGAGACATTAGGTATTATAAAAGAGAACTATCCCGATATCCCTGTTGTAATGATAACAAAAAGCGAAGAAGAGAATATCATGGAGCAGGCAATTGGCAGTAAAATATCTGATTATCTGATAAAACCGGTTAATCCCAATCAAATATTGCTTTCGATAAAGAAAAATCTTAACAGAAAAGAGATAATTCAAGAAAAAGCAACACATTCATACCAACAAGAGTTTACCAAGCTATCAATGCAAATAGGCGAAGCAAGGACCTCAGACGATTGGGCTGAGGTATATAAACGACTTGTATATTGGGAACTTGAATTACAACAATCGGCAAGTGATCTATTGCCCATGCTTGAGATGCAAAAGAGTGAGGCAAATTCAGCTTTTGTAAAATTCATAAAAAGAAATTATGAAAGTTGGGTAACTGGCGATGTTCGTCCGATGATGAGTAACGAAGTTTTCAAAACAAAACTATTTCCGGCATTGGATAATGGGGAAAAGATTTTCTTCGTTTTAATTGACAATTTCCGACTTGACCAATGGAGAACAATAAAACCTCTATTGAACGACTATTTCTATTCAGAAGAGGAGCTGTATTACAGCATTTTGCCAACAGCTACACAATATGCCCGAAATGCCATATTTTCAGGGCTTATGCCTGATAAGATAGCAAAAATGTTTCCTGATTTGTGGGTAGATGAAGATGAAGAAGAGGGAAAGAATCTCAATGAATCGCCATTAATACAAACACAAATTGAGCGATACAGAAAGCATTATACATTTTCATATACAAAAATAAACGATTCGGCATATGCCGAGAAAGTTTTACAAAAAGTTTCAAACATGCGTAATAACCAATTGAATGTATGTGTAATAAACTTTATAGATATGCTTTCTCATGCACGTACTGAATCAAAAATGATACGCGAATTAGCATCAACAAGTGCAGCATATCGATCAATAACCGAGTCGTGGTTTAAACATTCGCCTGCATTGGAATTGATGAAACGTATGGCCGATATGGGTTATAAAATAGTTTTAACAACCGACCACGGAACTATACATGTTGATAATCCGATAAAAGTTATAGGCGACCGCAATACCAATACAAATCTAAGATATAAAGTAGGAAAAGCTTTAGACTACAATCATAAGCAAGTATATGAAATAAAGAATCCTGAGAAATATGGTTTGCCACTGCTGAATATAAGTTCAACCTATATATTTGCAACAGAAAACGATTTCTTTGCATATCCCAATAACTATAACTATTATGTGGGATATTATAAAGATACATTTCAACACGGAGGCATATCAATGGAGGAGATGATAATACCCATAGTTACATTAACAAAAAAATAGAGAATATGAATATAACAATAGATATACCATCGTTAGAACATATAAACGAGTCGGCCAAAGAGTTTATCCGTAATATGGGCGATGCAACCGTATTTGCCTTTTATGGTAAAATGGGAGCCGGAAAAACAACATTCATAAAGGCATTGTGTGAAGAACTCGGAATAAGTGAAGGAGTAAATAGCCCAACATTTGCAATAGTAAATGAATATCGTTCCGATACAACAGGAGAGTTGGTTTATCATTTTGATTTTTACCGTATAAACAAAATAGAAGAGGTTTACGACCTTGGATATGAGGATTATTTTTACAGCGGTGCATTATGTTTTATGGAGTGGAGTGAAAAGATAGAAGAGTTACTGCCTCCTGAGACAATTGTTGTAACGGTTGAAGAGGTTGAAAATTCAGCGCGTCGAGTAATATGTAAACCATTATAATATGCTTAATACATTAGCTTCAGTACTTTTTTTTATATTGGGAGTTTTGTCAATTGTTGCAAGTCTGTTTAACTTCAATTGGTTTTTTACAAGCGAGAATGTGCGATTTTTTATAAAACTCTTTGGACGTAATGGCACACGTATTTTTTATGGAGTAGTTGGAGCTTTAATAATATATATGTCGTATTATGTATATAATATGCCAATGAGTTAGAATTGCTATATAAAAAAGTATTAATTATAAATAAAGTGCTAACTTCGCATTCAAAACTAAAAATAAATAATATATGGAAAAGATAGGATATATTGAGAATAATGAGAATAAAGTAACAAAAAGATATTGTCAGACTTTAGACCTTGTAAACGACCCTGAAAAGATAGCATTGTATAAAAAGTATCATCAAGCCGAGAATATATGGGATATTGTTCCGCAAGGATTACGTTCAATAGGCATATATGATATGGAGATATACATATTAGGAACACGCTTGTTTATGATAGTTGAAGCACCTGTTGATTTTAATTGGGACGAGGCGTTTGGTAAGTTAGCTAAAATGCCGGGTCAGTCTGATTGGGAGGCTTTCGTAGGCGAGTTCCAAAAAGCTCCCGAAGGTGCATCTTCAACAGAGAAGTGGCAGATGATGGAGCAGATATTTAAATTATCAGAAATAAAAAAATAGATATAACAAATGGTAAATAATATATTGGAGTTTATCCGTAATTATATATCAACATATGATATCACACCCTTGAATCAAGAGATTATAACCCGAGTGATAATGGGATTGTTTGTTGTGATATTAGCAGTTGCAAGTACTTTCCTTTTCAGATGGATTATAAACAAACCCTTAAGGCTTTTAGCTAAAAAAAGTCCCGTTAGATGGGACGATATGTTATTTGAAAGGAAATTACCCAATAGAATTTCAAATATAGTACCTGCCGTAATCGTATATCTGCTTTTACCATCGGTTATTCCCTCTGAAATAATCATTTATGCTTTCTTGGCGAAACTTAGCATACTATATATAATTGCCGAGGTAATGCGAACCCTTTCAGGTGTAATATCGGTTACATACGATGTCGTTTCGTCAAGTGAACGATTTAAAGACCGTTCACTCAAAGGAATATTCCAAGTAATACAGATTTTGATGATATTTATTGGAATATTGATAATGATAGCTGTAATGATTGATAAACCGATAGGGGCTTTAATTGCAGGATTAGGTGCATCGGCAGCAATTCTTACATTAATATTCAAGGACTCGTTTATAGGATTGATAGCGGGAATTCAGTTATCATATAACGATATGCTTCGTCCCGGTGATTGGATAACTGTACCAGGTAAAAATATTGATGGAGATGTTATTGAGGTAACACTAAATACCGTTAAAGTCCGAAACTTTGATAACACAATAACAACAATTCCGCCTGTAACATTAATAAACGACTCTTTCCAAAATTGGAGGGGTATGAGTGAATCATCGGGCAGAAGAATAAAACGAGCAATAGATATTGATTTATATAGTATTGAATTTGCTTCGGCAGAGATGATTGAAAGATTATCATCAAAATATAAAGTAATTGCAAAGTATGTAGTAAACAGAACTTCAACAGATGAAGAGCGTGGAGGCATAACCAATCTTAAACTTTTTAGAGTATATATAGAGGATTACATAAAGAATTTGTCTGATACGGCAAAAGATGCCACAAAAATGGTACGTTATTTAGCCCCAACATCAGAGGGAATGCCATTTGAATTGTACTTTTTCAGTGCAAACAAAGATTGGGTATATTACGAAAACTTTGCATCAGATGTAATGGATCATGTAATAGTGATGATGTATGAATTTGATTTGAAACCTTTCCAAAGAGCATCAGGTGTTGATAATAGAAAAGTAAATCATAAGTAAACTCAATGTATAAAATGTTCAGAAGAGAAATCAGATATATAATAATTATACTTTTTGTCTTTTCTAATGTATTATCAATAAATGCGTTGAGGCATAAAAGTATATTCGCACCAGACGATACCCTCTCTGTATCATTACTTACAGTCTCAAAAGGTGAAAATATATATGAAAAGTTCGGACATACAGGAATAAGAATATCTGTACCTTCAAAAAAATTTGATGCCGTATATCATTATGGTTTATTCTCTTTTGACGAACCAAACTTTATATATAGGTTTATAAAGGGGGAAACAAACTATATGATTGGGGCAATGAGTTACTACGATTTTATGCTGATGTATGCCATAAGAGGTAGTAGCGTTAGAGAGTTACAATTAAATCTGACTAACCGAGAGGCAAATTCGTTGTTTAATGCTCTTTGCGAAAATTTACGACCCGAAAATCAAACATATCGTTACTCATTCCTGTATGATAATTGTGCAACACGTCCGTTAGAGATAATATTTCGTAATATTGAAGGAGAGTTGGTTATAAACACCAAAGAAGAGACTGAAACATTGCCTACATATCGAGGTTTAATACACGAAAGCACAGGAGAAGATAGTTGGACAACATTTGGAATAGATATGTTGCTTGATGGAGAGACAGACTCTCATATTGAGATACCTGACAAGCCTTTTTTGCCTCGCATAACCGAGAAAATATTTGCCGGTGTAAAAATTAAAGGAGAGAACAATGATACTCTCAGAGCATTAGCCGTAGCACCTCCCATTGAGATTTTAAAGGCGCGGGAGATGGAGGCAGGGTCTGATAATTTTAAAATATTCACACCGCTATTTACAACAACACTGTTACTTATAGTAGTTATTGTTATATCTCTTTTTGAAATAAAAAAAGTAAAGCATAATAGAATATTAGACACAATCGTAGCTATCCTTTTAGGAATGTTAGGAGTAGTTATCTATTTCCTTCTCTTTTTTTCAGACCACCCGGCTGTCTCAGCTAATTACAATGCCTTTTGGCTACAACCGATTTGGTTATTGATTTTGCCATTAATATGGACGCAAAAAGGCAAAAAATTTCTATATTGCTATCATTTTATTAACTTTGTACTCTTAATGATGTTTGCAACTATCATGTTTTTTATAAAACAGAATATAAATGTTGCATTTATACCTCTGATTATTATATCATTTGTAAGGTCAATAACTTATATTATAGTAGAGGTAATAAAAAAACGACAAAATAAGATTGAAGGTCAATATGAATAGATTTTTAACACCGCTGATATTATTGATATTATCAACCTCTATGCAGTCGCAGGAGAGGAGCAATGATGTGCCCAAATTGGTGGTAGGAATAACAATTGACCAGCTTCGTACTGATTATATAGATATGATGCAACATCTCTTTGAAGAAGATGGATTTAAACGCATTATGTCAGAAGGAGCCGTTTTTGACAATATAGATTATGGCTATACCGATTTAAACAGAGCTTCGTCGGTAGCAACAATATATACCGGAACATACCCATCTACACACGCCATAACATCGTTAACCCGCTTTAACAGGGAGGAGCGCAAAGAGTATAATATCCTATATGACAAGCATCAGTTAGGAAACTTTACATCAGAGACCCTGTCGCCTAAAACGCTTGCAGTATCAACTATAGCCGATGAGTTGAAGTCTGCAACATCAGGAAAGGCTCGAATATATTCAGTAGCACCCGAAGCCGATATGGCAATAATAATGTCGGGTCATGCAGGTAATACTGCATTTTGGCTAAGCGAAGAGAGTGGCAAATGGGCAACAACAACCTTCTATAAAGAGTTACCACCCTTTGTAACAGAGATAAATATAAAAAACGGATTAGACTCAAGAATTGACAAAATGGTATGGTCGCCATTGTTACGTCCGTTTGAATATACAGGAATACCCTACAATTTGCCCGATTTCTCGTTTAAATACTTCTTTGAGAAGGGCGATAAATATGCAAACATAAAACATTCGCCACTAATAAACAGCGAAATTACCACCGTTGCATGTGCAATAATAAACAAGGGCAAATTGGGAAAAGGAGAAGTTCCCGATATGATAAATATAGGTTACTATGCCGGTAATTATTTGGGGCGTAATGTGCGCGATTATGGAGCAGAGTTACAAGATACCTATATAAGATTAGATCAAGAGATAAAGAAATTACTCCTTTGTATTGATAAAGCGGTAGGATTAGATAATGCTTTAATATATATAACATCAACAGGTTATACTCAATTTGAAGCTCGTCCTTATGGTTTGTATGGTATCCCAACGGGAGAGTTCTATCCCAAAAAGGCAACAGCACTGTTGAACTATTATTTAATGGCATTGTATGGTCATGAAGAGTGGATTTTGGGATATCACGATAAGCAGATATATCTTAACCGCGAGTTAATAAAGAAAAAAGAGCTTGATTATGACGAGTTTTTGCTAAATTGTGCTGAGTTCCTTTCGCAAATGGAAGGAGTACAAGATGCCCTAACTTCATACCAAATATTACATGGAGAGATAGATGCAGTAGCACCACAAAGACGCAGATATCACAGGGTTAATTCGGGAGATATAGTACTTGAAATAAAACCGGGCTGGGAAATAAATTACGAAGAAGATAAAAAAGAAAACGAATATATACAATACAACGCTATACCTGCAACACTTATATTCTTTGGTAAAAACGTTGAACCAAAGAGAGTATCGCAGCCTATTGATGCAACAGAGATTGCACCTACCGTATGTAGAGCAATACGAATTAGAGCCCCAAGCGCGGCAAAGGCTTATCCTATAATATTGCAGAAATAATAATAAAAACATATAAATACTAAAAATAATGACACTTAACGATATACTAAAAAAACTGTTCGGAAACAAATCGCAACGCGATATGCGAGAGATTCAGCCATTTGTAGAAACAGTAAAAAAAACATATGAAACAGTAATTTCGCTCACCAACGACGAGCTTCGAGCAAAAATAGATGAAGTAAAACAAGCAATACAAGATGCTGTTGTCGCAGATAAAGAGCGTATAGCAGAGTTAAAAGCAGAAGTAGAGTCGCTCCCATATGATAAACGAGAGGGATTATGGAGTGAAATAGATAAATTAGAGAAGGGCATACTTGACAAATACGAAGATAAATTAAACGAGGTAATGCCTCTTGTCTATGCAATAGTAAAAGAGACAGCTCGCCGATTTGCGGAGAATGAAGAAGTTGTGGTGACAGCAAATGATTTTGATCGAGGTTTAGCCGCCGAAGGTCGCGATTTTGTACGTATTGAGGACGACAAAGCAATATACCAAAACCATTGGATTGCCGGAGGCAATGAGATAAAATGGGATATGGTTCACTACGATGTTCAGCTATTCGGAGGAGTAGTACTCCATAAAGGAAAAATTGCCGAGATGGCAACAGGAGAGGGAAAAACATTGGTAGCAACATTACCGGTATTCCTAAATGCCTTGACACGAAACGGAGTACACGTTGTAACCGTCAACGACTATTTGGCAAAACGAGACTCTGAGTGGATGGGACCCCTATATATGTTCCACGGATTATCAGTAGATTGTATCGATAAGCACCAACCCAATTCAGATGCACGTCGTAAAGCATACAATGCCGATATTACTTTTGGTACAAACAATGAGTTTGGTTTTGACTATCTTCGCGACAATATGGCAATATCGCCAAAAGATTTGGTACAACGTTCGCACAACTATGCAATTGTTGATGAGGTTGACTCGGTATTGATTGACGATGCACGTACCCCATTGATTATATCGGGACCTGTACCAAAAGGCGAAGACCAACTATTTGAGCAATTTTGTCCTAAAGTAGAGGAGTTGTATCGTGCACAAAGGGCATTGGCAACACAACTACTCGCCGATGCACGTAAAAAAATAGCATCAGACGACAAAGAGGTTCGTCGCGAGGGAGCATTGCTTTTATTCCGATGCTTTAAAGGATTACCCAAAAACAATCCGTTGATTAAGTTCTTAAGTGAGCCGGGCGTAAAAGCATTGATGTTGGAGACAGAGGCATTCTATATGCAAGAGAATAACCGTCAAATGCATATAGTAACAGACCCCTTATACTTTGTAATAGATGAGAAAAACAATAGCGTTGATTTGACCGACAAGGGATTGGATATAATCTCTAAAAATATGGACGACCCCAATTTCTTTGTGTTGCCCGATATAGGCGCACAACTATCGGAGTTGGAGAACGAAGCTATCTCTCCCGAAGAGAAGCAAGCAAAAAAAGATGCGCTATTACAAGACTATGCCATAAAACAAGAACGTACCCATACTGTACATCAGTTATTGAAAGCATATGCACTATTCAATAAAGACGAGGAGTATGTCGTAATAGACAATAAAGTTAAGATTGTTGATGAACAGACAGGTCGTATAATGGAAGGTCGTCGTTACTCAGACGGTTTGCATCAGGCTATTGAGGCAAAAGAGCGAGTAACCGTTGAGGCAGCAACACAAACCTTTGCAACCATAACCCTGCAAAACTACTTCCGTATGTATCATAAACTTGCAGGTATGACAGGAACAGCCGAGACAGAAGCGGGAGAGTTTTGGGATATCTACAAATTAGATGTAATAACAATCCCTACAAACAAACCAATACTACGTAACGACATGAATGACCGCGTTTACAAAACCAAACGCGAAAAGTACAATGCCGTAATAGAGGAGATAGTTAGGCTTGTAGAGGCTGGGCGTCCTGTATTGGTGGGAACAACTTCGGTAGAGATTTCAGAGTTGTTAAGTAAGATGTTGAAGCTACGTCGTATTGAACATAACGTATTGAATGCCAAGCTACACCAAAAAGAGGCAGATATTGTGGCACAAGCAGGACAACGCGGAACCGTAACCATAGCAACCAACATGGCAGGTCGTGGAACCGACATTAAGTTATCAGAAGCAGTAAAAGAGGCAGGCGGACTTGCCATAATAGGAACAGAGCGTCACGAGTCACGCCGTGTCGATCGTCAGTTGCGCGGACGTTCAGGACGTCAGGGCGACCCGGGTTCATCAGTATTCTTTGTGTCGTTAGAAGACAACTTGATGCGCCTATTCTCATCTGACCGTATTGTTAAGGTAATGGACCGTTTAGGCTTTGAAGAGGGCGAGATGATTGAGCATAGTATGGTATCGCGCTCAATAGAGAAGGCTCAACGCAAAGTAGAGGAGAATAACTTCGGAATACGTAAACGTCTGTTGGAGTATGACGATGTAATGAACTCACAACGCGAGTTGATATATTCAAAACGCCGTCACGCATTAATGGGAGAGCGAATAGGAATAGATATTATGAATATGATATCAGAGTCGGTAAACTCAATGGTTGAGTTACACGTCTCAAATTCCGATTACGAAGCTCTACGCGACGATGCCATGACAACCTTTGCCATAGAATTGCCATTTGGCGAGGAGGCACTTCGCAACGAGAAGAAACAGACACTTGCCGATAAACTATATGAAGCAGTAATGGAGGCTTTCAATCGTAAACAAACAGCATTGGCATCAACAGCCTATCCTGTAATCAAGCAAGTTTATGAAAATGAGGGTAACCGTTACGAAGATATAATGATACCCGTAAGCGACGGCAAACGAGTATATCACATAAAATGTAACCTGAAAGAGGCATACGAAACAGAAGGAGCATCAATCAACAAGCAGTTCCAAAAATCAATATTGTTATATACAATTGATGAATCATGGAAAGAGCATCTTCGCGACCTTGACCAATTGCGACAATCGGTACAAGCAGCAAGTTACGAGCAGAAAGATCCCTTATTGATATACAAGATAGAGTCATTCGGTTTATTCCGCGATATGTTAGATGCAGCAAACCGTAAGAGTGTATCAATATTGTTGCGCGGAAACATTCCTGTAAGAGAACCGGAGCAAGTACGTCAGGCAGTACCCGAGCGTCGTCAAGACTTCAGTCGTTACCGTACACAAAAAGACTCACTCTCTGAGCAACACGAAGGCGCAACAGCATCGGGCGGAGGAGCATCAAGTTCAGCAGGGCACACCCCAATAAAGGCAGAACCCAAAATAGGACGTAACGATCCTTGTCCTTGCGGAAGTGGCAAGAAATATAAAAACTGCCACGGAAAAGGATTGTAGTTAATTAGGAGTTTTGCGATTGAGCGAATACAATACCAAAATTATTTGAGTATTGTTGAACGGTAGCAAAATCAAAGAACGAAAGTTCTTTAATTAGGAATTAGGAATGAGGAAAATTTTTTCATTCCTAATTTTTTATTATTTCTATAAAATATTTGCAATTGATGGCTTACAATATTCAAACTAACAAATTTGCGATTAAGCGAATACAATATCAAATTTATTTGAGCATTGTTGAGCGTGGGCAGATTCAACAAACGTATGTTTCTTAACTTCTCCTTGCCGACCCCCATAATAGTATATAAGTTATGGCAGCGTTAATCATTAAAAGTTCGTAGCCTGTTTTGTAGCCTATGGTATGTTGTAGCGTATAACTCAAAACAAAGCAGATGATAGGCGAAGCAACAGCAAACCATGGAATAAGATTATCGTTAGGTTTACCTTTGCTAATCAAACCGTATGCAAACAATCCCAAAAGCGGACCATATGTGTAGCCGGCGATGGTATATATTGCATCAATAACACTATCACTATCCATATATCTGATACCCATTATAATAAGAGCAAATAGCAGAGCCATTCCAATATGAGAGAATTTGCGTACTCTCTCAGCGCGAGAAGCATTCATCTTATCAACTCTTAAAATATCCAAGCAGAAAGATGTAGTTAGCGAAGTCAAAGCCGAGTCGGCGCTTGAAAAGGCAGCGGCCACAATTCCAATACAAAACATAACCATAACAGCACCACCCAAATGGTAGGTGGCAAAAAACGGTAAAATCTCATCTCCTTTAGTGGGTAAGACAATACCGCTATATTCCCCAAAAGCAATAAGCAAAATACCTATGCACAAAAATAAAAGATTAACAGGAATAAACGCCACTCCATAAATATACATATTGCGTTGAGCCTCTTTCAAACTCTTAATAGTAAGGTTTTTTTGCATCATATCTTGGTCAAGACCTGTCATAACAATGGTAATGAAAATACCGCTAAGAAACTGCTTAAAGAAGTTTTGCTTTGAAGCCCAATCATCAAAAACAAAGATATTTGAGTGTTCGTTTTCGCTAATAAGTTTTATACTATCCCCAAGGCCAATACCCATTTTTGACATAATAATATATACAATCAGCCCTGCAGTAGTAAGCAGAATAACGGTTTGTAGAGCATCAGTTCTTACAATAGATCTTATACCACCCTTATTTGAGTAAAACCAAATAAGCAGAATAATAGATAATGTGGTAATCTCAAAAGGTACTCCCAATTGGTTGAAAACTAAGCTTTGAAGAATGAGTACTACTAAAAAAAGTCGGGCTGCGGCACCGGTAATCTTTGAAATGATAAAAAATACAGCTCCGGTTTTGTAGCTATTGTTTCCGAACCTTTCGTCAAGATATTTGTATATCGATATAAGATTAAGTTTATAATAGAGAGGAAGCAGAACCTTGGCAATAACAATATAACCTACGGCAAAGCCCAAAACCATTTGCATATAGTTCATATCAATAGATAGAGGCATACCCGGTACCGATACAAACGTAACACCCGATATTGAAGTTCCAATCATTCCGAGAGCCACCAACCACCAAGGAGAGTTGCCATTACCTCTGAAAAAAGCATCGTTTCCGCCCTTTTTAGCCGAAACTCTTGCCACTATCCATAATAAAGCAAAATATGCAGCTATTATAATAAGAATAACAATTCCATTCATTTTTTATGATTAGAGAAAAATTTACACGAAGATATTCAAAAAACTTAGAAGTATTTACAATATTAGAAAAAATACAATAAAATTCAAACAACATCTTTGATTGTTAAATCAAAATAATTAATTTTGGCACAAAATATAAAAAACTAAAAATAATGAATACTATAAAATTAGAATTAGAGAAGGCTCTCGGAGCATCGGCACAAGAGCAACTTCAAAAGATAGCTCCCGAAGTAGAGAAAGCAATTGCCACTCTATATGAGGGTAATGGAGCTGGTAACGACTTCCTTGGTTGGTTAAATCTTCCGGCAGAGATTGACCACAAATTTTTGACAGATATTGAAACAACAGCAAACTCATTACGTCGCAAATGTCGCTTTGTTGTGGTAATAGGTATTGGGGGAAGTTATTTAGGAGCAAAAGCAGTAATTGATGCATTATCAAGCACCT
Organism: Candidatus Caccoplasma sp.; assembly: GCA_045587545.1. GTDB lineage: Bacteria > Bacteroidota > Bacteroidia > Bacteroidales > G3-4614 > Caccoplasma_A. The sequence continues at coordinate 3,202 of JAZNCN010000021.1, read as the reverse complement.
TTGCAAGCTACAATACAAATGTAAAAACACAAGTATTGTTTGCAGGACACAACATAGGAGAGGACTATCTGGCAGATATGCAAGAGTTCTTAAAAGACAAAGAGTTTGGTATAATCAATATATCAAAATCAGGAACAACAACCGAGCCCGCAATTGCATTTCGTTTGTTAAAACAGCAACTTGAAAATCAAGTTGGTAAAGGTGAAGCGCAACGTCGTATTGTGGCAATAACTGATGCATCAAAAGGTGCATTGCGAACATTGGCAGATAACGAAGGATATAAAACATTCGTAATCCCCGATAATGTAGGAGGACGTTTCTCTGTTCTTACACCTGTAGGTCTATTGCCAATAGCAGTGGCTGGATTTGATATTCGCGTACTTGTTGCAGGGGCACAAAACATGATGCAACAATGTAAAACTGCTCCATTCGAAAGTAATATTGCAGCACAGTATGCAGCAGCTCGTAACATCTTATATCGCGATGGTAAAAAAATAGAGATATTGGCAAACTTCAATCCTAAATTGCACTATCTTGCAGAGTGGTGGAAACAACTTTACGGAGAGAGCGAAGGAAAAGAGGGTAAAGGAATATTCCCGGCATCGGTCGATTTTACAACAGATCTTCACTCAATGGGACAATGGATTCAAGAGGGAGAGCGTACAATATTTGAAACAGTAATCTCGGTAGAGAATGTAAACAATACGTTGGTAATACCGACAGACAAAGAAGATTTAGACGGCTTAAACTACTTAGCAGGAAAACGTGTTGACTATGTAAATAAAATGGCTGAGCTTGGAACTCAAATGGCACACGTTGACGGAGGAGTCCCCAATATTCGTATAGTGATACCTGCGGTGCGCGAGAACTGCTTAGGAGCGTTAATCTACTTCTTTGAAGCTGCATGTGCAATAAGTGGTTACACATTAGGAGTAAATCCATTTAACCAACCGGGAGTAGAAGCATACAAAAAGAATATGTTCCGTCTATTGGAGAAGCCAGGAGTAAAATAGCAGATTACATATTATAATAAGTCAAAGAAAAGGGGTTGCACTTTAAAAGTGTAACCCCTTTTCTCTAATGACCTTAAATACACAAATGGCTCAAATATTAAATATTGTTATTTTTTTGTAAAAATCAATTGAATTTCAGAAAAATATATTTAAATTTGTTGATTATATCATGTTGGAATACAAATTACTAATTAAAAAATAATATTTTATGAAAAAACTTTTACTTTTTGTGGCAACATTTTTGTTTGTAACAGCAAACACGTATGCCGATTATTGTGCAGGAACAGCTCCTAACAGTGGAGGAGGTAACTATTATGCGATTAACAAAATTGTAGCAAAGGTTAATGGTGCAGAAGCTTTTACATGGGAAAGCAATGGCTCTAATGTTCAAGACGCTTCATCAACTTGTTCAATGGAGATTGAAGCAGGAGATGTGCTAACATTTGTTATGAGTTCAATTACAAATGAGGGAGGAAAACACTCACAATGGGGACAAACAGTCCTATATTTTGACTGGAATCAAAATCAAGATTGGACCGATTCCGGAGAGAAATATGTGGTTTATACAAATCCCGGTACACCTCAAGTAGGAATAGAATATTCAGTAACAGTTCCTTCAAACTTTGAGTGGAGTGCAACAGAATTAAAATTCAGAATGAACTCAGGTGAGGCTCCACAACACAACTCATACGGCGAGGCTACCCCTTGTCAAGCATTATCTCGCGGATTGATGGCAACATTCAAGGCTACAAAACCTGTTGCTGTGGCAGAGAGAACAATTACTTTCCAAGTTTCACCTGTTGGAGCAGGAACATTGTCTAATTATCAAGAGTCATCAACAGTTGCAATCTCATCAGTGGCAACAGCAAATGCTGGTTTTGAGTTCGTTAACTGGACATTGAACGGAGAGGTGGTTTCAACTATAACCTCAGTTATAGACAATACTGAGGGGGACAAAACTTATGTGGCTAATTTCCAAAGAGATCCCAAATTAGATCGTTCAGGGTGGACTGCATCAGCAAGTTCAGAACATGCCAACGATGCTTCAGAAGGTATGGCACGTTATGCTATTGACGGAAACTTAGGAACTTGGTGGCACAACGAATATGACGGAGCAAACGCAGATAGAGATGTTCCTCACTGGATTATGTTTAATTTAGGTAGCATACAATCATTTGATGCGTTCAATTATGTATCTCGTACGGCAGATCCAAACGGATGTAATGGTAATATTAACAACTATACACTATATGTAAGTGATACAGCACCAAATACATCAAATATTTCAGGAACAATGACCGAAGTAAAATCTGGTTCATTCAACTATAATGCTCAAGAGCATAAGGTTGATTTGGGAACAACTGTAAGTGGACAATATGTATTGTTGTATGCATCAACTACATTAGGAACAGCAGGAGCGAATTTACACGCAAACTGTGCTGAGTTCTATTTGTATCTAAGTTCATATACAGTGTCAGTGTCATCATCAGATGCAACAAAGGGAACTGCATATATTGACACAGAGGGAACAACATCTAAAACATGTTCTTCAGATGGAACCGATACCGTAACTCTAACAGCAGTACCGGCGACAGGTTATCAATTTTCAAATTGGACACTTGGCGGAGAAGTGGTATCAACCGATGCGGTATATACAACAACAGCCATAACAGAGAGTCGTGAGTATGTAGCAAACTTTGAATTCAAACCCGTAGAGCCACGTACAGTAAAAGTATCATCAAACGACAAGACAAAAGGATACGCAGTATTTGTATCACCCATGCCGGAGGGAACAGCAACAGATGTAACCACAGGCGAGATAGTAACAGTAAGAGCTATCACACAAACATCAAACGATGTGTTTGTAAACTGGACAATCAATGGCGTAGAAGTATCAACAGACGAGACATATAACTATGCCGGCGCAGAAGCAGTAACAATCCAAGCAAACTTTGCAACACAATATCCTATAACAATTACCGAGTTGTCTGGCGGAGATATAACAGTAAAACAAGGAACCACAGTATTGTCAAGTGGCGATAGAGTTTCAGAAGGCTCAATAATAACCGTAACAGCCAAAGGTTCAGGTAGTAATTGGGTAAAATCGTTGATAATCAACGGCGAAAATGTAATGAGCACAAAACAAGAAGAGAGCATTACAACCCAAGTAACAGTAAACGGCGCAACAA
>JAZNCN010000020.1:0-81335 GCA_045587545.1 Candidatus Caccoplasma sp. | reverse complement strand
AACCAACGCTGTAGCAGAAGAAGGAGTAACAACAGTATCAACTTCAGCAACCGGAGTAATAGTAATTAAAGCTGACAACACAGTTGTTAAAGTTGTTAAGTAGTTGTTAGTTGTTATATAAAAAATGGTTGTCCTTCGAGGGCAACCATTTTTTTTGTTTTTAACTAAGATAGCTAAGATAACTAAGATAACTAAGATAGCTAAGTAAAACCCTAGCTAACCTAGTAACCCTAGCCAACCTAGTAACCCTAGCTATCCTAGCCAACCTAGCTAACCCTAGCTAACCTAGCTAACCCTAACTATCCTCGCTAACCTAGCTATCCTCGCTAACCTAGTAACCCTAGCCAACCTAGCTAACCTAGTAACCCTAGCTAACCTAGCTAACCTAGTAACCCTAGCTAACCTAGTAACCCTAGCTATCCTAGCTAACCTAGCCAACCTAGTAACCCTAGCTAACCTAGCTAACCTAGCCATCCTAGTAACCCTAGCCAACCTAGCTAACCTAGCTATCCTAGCCAACCTAGCTATCCTAGTAACCCTAGCTAACCTAGCCAACCTAGCTATCCTAGTAACCTTAGTAATCCTATTTAACTAAAAACTAACAACTACACGTAGGGTGGCGTTAGCCAACAACTAACAACTGATATCTACCACCCTGTTGAGCTCCTAAAATATTAAAACAGAAAAATTTAACATTATAAACGGCAAATAAATAAAAAAAAGGTTTAACTTTGCAAAGCAAAGTGTACACATAACGGTACGCAATGAGGGTGTAGTTGGCTAAAAAAGTGAAATAGAATAGCATAACTATAAAGCAAATTTTAGAGATGATAACTAACCTTACACCACTCCCTATTGGAGAGGGGTTGGGGGAGAGGATTAGAATAGAAAAACAAGGAAAAATAAAAATAATAATCAAATAAAAAGAAGTATGAAGAAAAAACTACTTTGGGCATTAACGCTTGTGCTATTAGCGTTATTCCCGTATCAAAATGTTAAGGCTGATTTGATACAATTAAGCCGGAACGGATGGACAGCGACAGCAAGTTCAGAACATGCTAATGATGCTTCAGAAGGTAGGGCATCGTATGCTATTGACGGAAGCTTAGGAACATGGTGGCATAACGAATATAACGGAGCAAATGCCGATACAGATGTCCCTCATTGGATTATGTTTAATTTAGGTAGCATACAATCATTTGATGCGTTCAATTATGTATCTCGTACAGCAAATCCAAACGAATGTAATGGAAATATTAACAACTATACACTATATGTAAGTGATACAGCACCAAATACATCAAATATTTCGGGGACAATGACTGAAGTAACTTCAGGAACATTCAACTATAATGCTCAAGAGCATAAGATTGATTTGGGAACAACAGTAAGTGGACAATATGTATTGTTGTATGCATCAACTACATTAGGAACTGCAGGAGCAAATCTACACGCCAATTGTGCCGAGTTCTATTTATATGAAAAAGGCTATTGTGCCCCTTCAGGCAACATGACAAATAAACATTCATCAGGATCAGCCCTAAACCGAAAATTTACGTCATTCACTTTGTCTGATGGAACAAATAGTGTTTCACTTGATAATATTCAGACAAGTTACACTGATGCTATGTACAAGGATAGGACAACTGATGTCTTGAAAACAACAGCAGGAGCTACATTGAATTTTACAGCGATGTCCGGGGTAGATTGGATGCACGGATATGTTTATATTGATTATAACGGAGATAAAACATTTGAGACCACAGCCAATAACAATGGAACAACTGGCGGTGAATTGGTAAGTTATAACTATTATAATGGCAATAATATAAATAATGGTTCAATGACCGAAGGTTGTGGAGTATCAAATACCAATATCCCTTCTTGGACATTGCCATCTGATTTAGATCCTGGAACATATCGTTTACGTTTCAAAGTTGATTGGAATTCTCTTGATCCATGTGGAGCGTCAGAAATGGCTTCAAACAATGGTTGTGTAGTTGATATTACCTTAGAAGTCGAAGACTCAACACCCAGCAACGAGAAAAAGCAAAATTTGTTCTCATCAGCGAATATAAGTCAAGTCAATCAAATATATCCATATCGTATTCCGGGTATTGCAAAAGCATATAACAACGATTTGATAGCAGTAGCCGCACATTTGATTTGTGGAACAGATCCTGGCTACGGGCAAGTAGATGTTGTATGTCGTGTTAGTAAAGATAACGGAGTAACTTGGGGTGATGAGGTAGATGTAGCAGTAGGAGATGCATCTCTTATAAATGCCAATACAAACGTATTTGAAATTGCATTCGGAGACCCTGCAATTGTTGCTGACCGTGAGAGTAATAAAGTAGCAATATTTGTAGTAGCAGGATGTACTCACTATGTGTCGGCAACTCGCCAAAATCCAAATATGATAGGAGTTATATACGGAACATATAATCAAAATACAGAAGAATGGGATTGGGAAGAACCTAAAAACATAACAGAAGATATTTACTCATTGTTTGATTCAGGTAGTCAAATCCAATCGGCATTTATAGCAGGAGGAAAAGTATTCCAAAGCCGTATAGTTAAGAACGGCGATTACTATCGTCTATATGCAGCTATTAATGCACGTCCGGGAGGAAACCGAGTAGTATATTCTGATGACTTTGGACGTACTTGGCACGCACTTGGTGGAGCATTTGCACAACCGGTTCCTTCGGGAGATGAACCAAAATGTGAGGAGATGCCCGACGGAAGAGTAATAATATCAAGCCGTAAATCAGCAGGACGTTACTATAACATCTTTACCTACACAAATACAGCAACAGGCGAAGGAAGTTGGGGTTCAGTATCTGAAAGTTCATTCAATGGAGCAGGACGAACTCCAGGTGGTAGTGCTGCAAATGGAGAGATTTTGATTGTTCCTGTAAAACGTAACAGCGACAGCAAAGATATGTACCTTGCATTACAATCATTGCCAACAGGAAGCGGTCGTACAGATGTTTGTATCTATTATAAAGAACTTACAAGTTTTGATGATATGAGCACCCCTGCAAACCTATCTGCAGGTTGGAATGGTTATTACCATGTAACCACATTAGAGTCGGCATATAGTTCAATGGATTTGCAAGCCGATGGCAAAGTAGGATTCATCTACGAGGAAGATTTGACAAGTGGCGGAACTGTTCAAAATCCAGTAACAACAACATTCCCAAATGGACAAGATCCTTGGGGTAGTTCAACCCACAACTTTGACGGATATAACAACATATACAGAGCCTATACAATTGAGGAGTTAACAAACAATGCATATAGCCTAAAAACAGATGTAAACAGAGGAACATTTGTAAAAACATATCTAACTGCTGCGGTTGATGCCTCATTACTATCAGCCGATTCTAAAACAGCGTTGAAAGCCTCAATTACTTCAATGGGCGATAATCCAACTACTGCAGAAGTAGATGCTATATATGCAGAGTTAGACAAAGATCCATTTGATGGTCAAATTGTAACATTCACAAACGTTCAACAAAATGGAGATAAACGAGCATTATATGTAAATGGTAGCAATGTATTATCATTAGGAACAACAAGCCAAACAGCCGAGAGTTTGGGAGAATCAGCACAATTCTTATGTGAAAAACTTCCAAATGGCAAATATACATTCAAAAACATTGCAACCAATGACTATATGATTTATCGTAATCAAGATAATCCCAGCGATGCCACTGCTAAAGGTACAAACGATAATAAGGGAACTTTATCAACATACGATGCAACATATTGCGATTGGACTTTAGGAGATGGAAGCGGAACAAAAGCAGGAACTTACTATATATCAACAGGACGTCCAAGTCAAACATCTCCTACAAGTTGTTTAATTGTGTTATCAACCGGATTATTTGATGGATGGGCACGTCACGAAGTTGCATATACAGCAACATATAGTAACCTATATGAAATAGGTATAGTATCTGTTCCCACTGACGAATTGTTATCAGACGCAAAAACTCTAATAAGCAAAGCAGGAGTAGGTTATCCAGCAGAAAACTCTACTGCTCGCACAACATTGCAATCGGCAATTAATGCTGCGGAGGCTGATCCAAATTCAGAAAACGGAATGGCATTGCAAAATGCAATAGACGCTTACTATGCATCAACAGACGTTGAGATGCCTGCCGCAGAAACCCTCTACTCATTTATAGTAGGTCATGGCAATAGCAAATATTACATATACAACAACAACGGTACATTGGCAATTGCTTCATACACCGAAGGCACTACAGTGTTACCGGCAACAGCAAAATTCCTATGTGAAGTTTCAGGAAATTACTATATGTTCCGCACTTCAGACGGAAAATATATGGCATTCCCACCACATAATACGGGAGATTTTAATGATGTAAGCCCCGATGGTATAGAGGATGCAGCAAGTGATAAAACAAAATTCTCAATTGCCAAGTTATACAACAATATTAATGCAGATGTAACTGTCTCTAATCAAGATTTGTTTGGAAATGTATATCTGACAGTTCTTTTAAGAGGTACTCCAAAAACAGGAAACAACGCAGGAACTCCTCAAAGCGGAGTAATTGTTGTTAAAACTACAGAAGGAATATGGGACGGAGCAAACAAACCTTATGATAATGGAACATTCTCTTCTGCAATAAGTGTTATACCACAAGAGATTGGTGAACGCACAATAACCGTTGAAGTATCATCATCTGATACTGGCAAAGGAGAGGTTGCAATTGAAGGAACTGATGAAAAAACAATAACATCATCTGAAATAGTAACCGTAAAAGCAATAGCAAACGACGGCTACAAATTTGTTAAATGGACAGTTGGTGATGTTGAAGTAGGCACCTCTGCAACATATACCGATGCAACATCAGGCGATAAAACATATACTGCACATTTTGAACCCCTTTCAGCAACAGATAAATATGCACTTATTCAAAAACCTCAATATTCTACAGTAGGAAATATAAACTATATAACCAATGCTGAGATTTCAGAAAACTCAGTAGGAGTAGCCCCAGGTGTTATCGATCTATCAGAAATTCCTACTGTTACAGGTTCAAACTATACACGCCAACGAGGAGTAACAGATGTTATTGAGGCAGAAGCAGGAGCAGATATTTATTTGACATTAACAATTGCTACCAATTGGGGAGGAATGAAATTCTATCAACTCAACAAGGGCAATGAAGAGAAGAAAGTTTACGGACAATATGGTCCTATTGCTGCTGCAAATGCTGAAAAATTCTGGTCAGATATTGAAACTGCATCACAAACAGATAATGGAATAATAGTAGAAAAAGATCAAAATAAAGTATCATTCCGATTCACATTTGCCAAAGAGGATCTACAGGAAGGAGATATTGTTGTAATCAGAGCAATGTCTGCTAACGCCGAAGTAACCTCTCCTAATTCTTCTACATTAACAGAAGGAACATACATCGACTTCCTATTTGAGATAGTAGGAGAGGCTGTTCCACACATTGTAAAAGTAGTAGTTACACCTTCAGTGGGAGGTAGTGCAACAATAAACGGTGAGGAGAGAACTCAAATTGAGGCATCAGGTATTGTAAGCCTATCGGCAACACCAAAAGAGGGTTATCGTTTCTTGAGTTGGACAGACAACAACGAAAAATTAATATCAGAAAATGCCGACTTTACAAAACCAATAGTTGCCGATACAACATATCGTGCAAACTTTGTGAAGGTTTGGAATGTAACTGCTACCTCAAACAACCAAGAATGGGGTACAGTAACAATAGATGGTAAAAACAGTGAAGGAAGTGTAGATCATGCTGCAACTATCACACTTACTGCAAAACCTACAACAAGTGGTAAATTTATACATTGGACATTGAATGAGGAGCCTATTTCAACACAAAACCCATTCAAAACAACTATCCTTAAAGATGAGGTTTATAAAGCTGTCTTTGAAAAAGATTATCCTGCTGTTAAATTGAAATATACAGGAAATGAGAAACAAATAAACCGATATTTGAAGTCATTAACCGTAGAGGCAGGAGATATATCTACCACAGTATTTGATGCCGATAGTGAAACATCACTACCACGTGTTGATGCTGAATATACAGCCTTTGGCAATAGCGGATCTTCAACTGCAACACCTACCACAACAGGAGCATTGATTGATAAGACTGCCAACCCCATTAAAGTTATGCAAGGTACAGAAACTATCGCTTTAACCTTTAAGCAATGGGCAACCGATATGAAGAATGGAATTGTAGCAGATTCTGATGCTCAGTTGCTATATACACAACAAGCCATATTTGTGGATTGGAATGGCGACAAGGATTTTGCAGATGCAAATGAGGCTTATGATAAGAGTAGTGATGCTGAAACAAATGGGACTTTTGCAGCGCCAGAGGGATATACAAGAAGCATTACTTTGCCTCAGGGTGTTCAACCGGGAGTTTACAGAATGAGAGTTGTATATCATGAGCCAGTAGGAGCATATCCATCAGATTGGAGAGGCGATTTCACAGAGGCAACATCTGCCAATATTGTTACAAACGGAAAAGTATATGACTTTGCCATTGAGATTGTTGCCGATAAAAATTACATCACCTTTACAGCACCAGGAGGAACATACTTTAAAATGGGAGAGACTGCCGATGTAACATTGACATATCCGCTTGAAGGCACAAAAATATATTATACAACCAATGGATTTGAACCTGATGAAAACTCAGCGGTTATAGATAATGGAGGTAAGGTTGCTTTGAACACATTCAACGAAGGAGTGGTAACCATTAAAGCCAAGGCATATAACCCCGAAAACGCTTCGTTCTGTTCACCGCTATATTCGGCTTCATATAATATATCTTCGCACTACTCATTAGGAGAAGTTCCAATAACAACCTACAATGCCAATACAACAACAATTGTTGGAGCGGCAATATCAAACGGAGTAGGAGTTGAAAACGGAACTATAAACCATAATTTTGTACAAGGTCAAAGAACAGCAACAACCCCAATATCTGTTGCTGGAGATGCCACATTTAATTTAGATGTAACCTTCAATTTGAAATGGTATGGATTCAAGATATATAGAATCAATTACACTGATACAGAGATACAACGCTCTGGGGTACAATCTTATATAGGTTCTAATGCAGAAGAGGTAAATGCAACCGAGTTTGAAAGTGGTTTAACAACCGCAGGTTATACATTTACAAAAGATGGAGACCAATATACAGTCTCTATACCAATAACAATTAAAAATGAAGAAAATGAATTAGGAGAAGGAACTAATGTAGCATACAGATTTATTGTTACAGGAGGACTTAACGCCGAAACCCTTGCACCATCGGGGTCATATGGCGATGGTGAGTATGTTGATTTTATGTTTACTGTACAACCTCAATCTTCAATAACAAAATTGGCAGGAACAGCAACTAAAGACTTGAATATTACAGTTAAAACAACCGATGCTTGTTACTTGCAAGTTGGAGGATACTCTCAAAACTTACCTGAGGCACAAACATTGACTATCCCTGCATCGTTAAATGCAGCGGGAGAGATGGATATTCAAATAGTTGGAGCAGAAATTGAGAAGATGGATATAGAAGTTATTGAGAAAGGAACAAATATTCTACTTCCAAATGTTGATTTCTTGGGCGAGGTAACATTGAAATCAGATGCTGATTATGTTGCAACTACTGTGTCTTACGCTTCTGTTCTTCCCGAGGACGGAATAAAAGTTGTTGTTGAGAAAGAGATTACGCTACCATATGACAAATATGATAGTGGAATTAAAAATGCTTACTATAACTTCTTGTCAATGCCATTTGACTTTGATCCGGGTACAAATATTGAATATTGGGACGGTGATAGTTGGCAACCTGCAGCACTTGAGCAAGATATAAGAATATTGCGTTATAATAGTCTTCAACGTGCTTATGGAACTCAATATTATGGTAAAAACTGGCAAACTATAGGAGGAACAGGAGGTATAATTCATGCTAATAACGGTTTTGTTATGGTGGGTAACGTTAAACATGACAAGGGCGATCATAAGATGAAAGTCAGATTTAAATCGTTCTATGCCGAGCAAGCTAATCCGGGACAAACTGCTGTTACTCGCGAAATTAAATATGCACAAGATGGCAGTCATAAATCAGTTAAGGCTATAAGATATCGTAATAACAGAGGTGAAACTCACAGATTTGACGCCGATTGGCAACATGTTGGTTCTCCATATTTGACACATAGCGATGGTATTGATTATATACTTTACTATCACGATGGTTATAAATATAAGGCTGTATCTCAAATAGAGAATCCATCTATTTTGGCATTCCAATCAGTAATGTTCCAAGCTAATATGGAAGATTTCGTAGAGAAGAATATTGTAATAACTCCTTTGGCTAGCTCTTCAAGAACAAAAATGGCTCAAAGTGTATATGGTAGAGCATATTTGGCTATCAATGATGAGGAGAGCGTTAAGATTATGTTAAGCGATGAGGCTTCTGAAAACTTTGTTGTAAACGAAGATGCTTGGTATTTGGAACCCACCAGCAATAATGAAGCAACCATGTCAGTGAATGTTGCAGGTTCTGAGGCTTCAATTACAGTACAACCCGAACCAAGCGAAATGCCTTTGACAGTTTACACAGGAGTTAAGAGTACTCAAACTATTTCATTGAGTCGTGTTGATGGTGATGTTAATATCTACTTGAAAGATGCCGTGACAGATGAGGTTGTTTGCTTGAACGATGAAGATTACACATTTGAGGCATCGCCAAAAACAACAATCGCTAATCGCTTCACAATTTCAATGACTGAGCCAACAGGTATTGAGGGCAGCATTGTGTCAACATCAGATATTAAAGTTGCTGTTAATGGAGATAATTTGACAATATATGGCACTGAAGCCGGCGAAGCAGTAACTCTTTACTCTATGAATGGTACTGTGTTGGCAACTGCTGAGACCGAAGATGGCGTAACAACCATTGAAACAACAGCAACAGGTGTTGTAGTGGTTAAAGTGGGAACAGAAGCTGTTAAAGTAGTAAAATAGTTTTTAGTTTTCGGCTAACGCTGCCCCGTTGGGGTAGTTGTTAGTTGTTAGATAAAAATGGTTGTCCTTTTTGAGGGCAACCATTTTTTTGTTGATAGAGCTTCAGAAGCAGTAGGGACGGAGTATGCTCTGTCCGTCAGACTAAGATGGTAGGGACAATTAGTATTTTAATTTCTAATTATATTGACAAACAACTTCATTAACTAAAAAGAGATAAAACTCAAAAATTATAACTACTTTTGCAAGTGATAAACTTTTGCGAAAATAGGTGCTATTTTTGCAATTATAATTAAGACAATTCAAAATGGATAAAATAACTGAAATAACAGCTACTGCGCTTAATGCGCTTTATGGCATTGAAAAGGAAAATCCTGCTATACAGTTGCAAAAAACCAAAAAAGAGTTTGAGGGTAATCTTACTCTTGTAGTCTTTCCCTTTTTGAAAGCATCACGTAAATCGCCCGAAGCCACTGCAACTGAGGTAGGCGAGTGGCTTGTAGCCAACTCTGATTTGGTATCAGGGTTTAATGTTGTAAAAGGTTTTTTGAACCTCTCTATTGCAGGTAACTCTTGGATTGAGCAACTCAATGCTATTGCTGCAGACGATAAGTATGGTTTTACTCCTGTTACAGAGGAGTCGCCATTGGTTATGATTGAGTATTCATCTCCCAATACAAATAAGCCTTTGCACTTAGGCCATGTGCGAAATAACCTTTTGGGATTCAGCCTTTCTCAAATATTGGCAGCCGATGGGAACAAGGTTGTTAAAACAAATATTGTAAACGACCGTGGTATTCACATTTGTAAGTCGATGTTGGCTTGGCAAAAATGGGGTGAGGGAGTTACTCCTGAGAAGGCAGGCAAGAAAGGGGACCACCTTATAGGTGATTTCTATGTATTGTTTGATAAACACTATAAAGCCGAGGTAAAAGAGTTGGAGGCTAAGGGTATGACCAAGGAGGAGGCTGAGGCGGCCTCGCCTTTGATGCTTGAGGCTCGCGAGATGTTGCGTCGTTGGGAGGCAGGCGATGAAAGTGTTCGCTCGGTTTGGCGCATGATGAACGAGTGGGTATATGCCGGCTTTGATGCTACATACAAACGTATGGGAGTTGATTTTGATAAGATATATTATGAATCTGAGACATACCTTGAGGGTAAGGATAAAGTGCTTGAAGGTTTAGAAAAAGGTATTGTTTACCAACGTCCAGATGGTTCGGTTTGGGCTGATCTTACAGGGGAAGGCTTGGACGAAAAACTTTTGCTCCGTGCCGATGGAACCTCTGTTTATATGACTCAAGATATAGGAACTGCAAAACTTCGTTTCATTGACTATCCAATTGATAAGATGATTTACGTTGTGGGTAACGAGCAAAATTACCATTTCCAAGTGTTATCAATTCTTTTGGATAAATTAGGTTTCTCTTGGGGTAAAGATCTTGTTCACTTCTCGTATGGTATGGTTGAATTGCCTGAAGGTAAAATGAAATCGCGTGAGGGTACCGTTGTTGATGCCGACGACCTTATGGACGAGATGGTGGCTACAGCTCGCGAAACTTCTGCCGAACTTGGTAAATTGGACGGTTGTTCAGCCGAAGAGGCTGCTGCAATTTCGGAGATGACAGGTTTGGGTGCTTTAAAATACTTCATTTTAAAGGTTGATCCTCGCAAGAACATGACATTCAATCCCAAAGAGTCAATTGATTTTAATGGAAATACAGGTCCGTTTATTCAATATACTCACGCCCGTATCAGTTCAGTCTTAAGAAAGGCTGCTGAGAGTGGTATTGATATTCCTGAGAGTATATCAACCGATGTTGAAATTTCGGAGAAAGAGATTTCGTTAATTCAGCGTCTTGCTGAATTTAAGAGTGTGCTTAAAGAGGCTGCGGCAACTTATAGCCCTGCTCTTATTGCAAACTACACTTATGACCTTGTTAAGGAGTATAATCAATTCTATCACGATTACTCTATCTTACGCGAGGAGAATGAAGATAAACGTGCATTCAGACTATTGCTTTCAGTAAATACTGCAAAGATTATTCGTAACGGTATGAAGTTGTTAGGAATTGATGTTCCTGAAAGAATGTAGATTAGTTGCATTCATATCATTATCAATGAACTTATGTTTTATTGCATGCGGTGGAGATGATGATGATGAGCAAAATGCTGAACAAGTTGAAGTAAATCTAAATCTTGGAGTTTGGAAATGTGTCTCAGTGAAAGTTGTTGAAGATGAGTATACTGAATTTGGCACATGGGAGTGGGATCTAATCAACAAAAAATTAACTCTTATCGAAGATAATGGTTCAGTAGCTGTTATAGAAGTACTATCGTGGACAAACAATAAATTGGTTACGTATCAAAAATATCCAAAAGACGGAGGATATAGTGAAGAAAGAACATTTATACGCGAGTAATAATTAGATAACCTCATAAAATAGGAGAAAGCTGGGTCAAAATAGAATTGATTCAGCTTTCTCCTATTTTATAATTTAGTATGCTCAAAAACAAGATAATTTATTTAATAAAGAAAAATTTCCTTATTTATTTGTTTTATATCTAAAGCATCTATATTTTTGTAGGACTATAACCTAAAATCATTTAATAACTCCAAAAAGAGAAAGGAGTACACTATGAACAAGAAATTAAAAATTCGCGACCTTACGCTTCGCGACGGACAGCAATCGCTATTCGCTACCCGTATGACAGGGGAGCAGATAAATCAAGTTATTGATATATATAAAGAGGCAGGATTCTATGCCATGGAGGTATGGGGTGGTGCAGTGCCTGATTCGGTTATGCGCTATCTTGATGAGAGTCCTTGGGTAAGACTAAGTTCAATAAGTAAAGTTATTGAGGGTCGTTCATACCTTACTGCTCTATCTCGTGGTCGTAACCTTTTTGGTTATGCTCCATATCCCAATACAATTATTGACGGTTTCTATAAAGAGGCTGTTAAGCAAGGTTTAGGTATTATGCGCGTGTTTGATGCGCTTAACGACCTTAACAACGTAAAGAGTTCTATTGAAAAGATAAACGAGGTTGGAGGTATTGCTGACGGTGCTGTTTGTTATACAGTTGATCCCAAGTCGGCTGAGCCCGAAAAGGTTGGTTTCTTTGCCCGCCTATTTGGTAAAAAACCTGCTGTTGAAGAGAAGATATTTACCGACGAATATTTTGTTGAAAAGGCTAAAGGTATGGAGGCTATGGGTGCTAAGATTATCACCCTTAAAGATATGGCTGGTTTGGTAAATCCTGCTCGTATAGCAACTCTTATTCCTAAACTAAAAGCAGCAGTTAATGTTCCTATTGATTTCCATACTCACTGTACTCCGGGTTATGGTCTTGCTTCATCTTTGATGGCTGTTATAAACGGAGTTGATATTTTGGATACTAATATATGGTATTTTGGTGGAGGTTCAGCAGCTCCTGCATTGGAGTTGATATATATTTTCTGTAAGAAATTGGGAGTAGAGGTTGAGGCTAATATGGAGGCTGTAGGAAAAATCAGAACAAAACTTGAGGGTATCCGTAAAGAGCTTGCAGCATTTGATTTGGTTAAGAGTTTCCCTATTTCTTTTGACCCTCTAAAAGATACTATCCCTGCAGAGATTGATGCTCAATTTGATAAGGCTATTGAGGCGGCAAAAGCAAATAACGAGGTTGAGTTGCTAAATGCTTGTCATGCCATTGAGGCATATTTCAACTTCCCAAAACCAAATGATATTGTTAAGAATGCTGAGGTTCCCGGTGGTATGTATAGCAATATGGTTGCTCAGCTTCGCAGCCTTGGAGCAGAGGATATTCTTAATGATGCGATGGCTCTTATCCCTGAAGTGCGTCGTGCGGCAGGTCTTGTGCCATTGGTAACTCCTACGTCTCAGATTGTAGGTAGTCAGGCGGTAAACCTTGCTCTTGACCGTAAGAAAGGAAATCCCGACTATACGATGGTTACAAATCAATTTGTAAATCTTATTAAGGGAGAGTATGGTAAGACTCCCGTTGCAATATCGCCTGAGTTCCGTGAAATGATTACAGGAAGTGCAGAGGAGGTTCCTTACGATATTGCATCTTATAAAGCCCCTGAAAATCCCGAGTTACCAGAGTTTGGCGGTGTTAAACTTGCAAAAGATGATAACGATTATCTTCTTCTTCAACTATTCCCTGCTGTTGGTGCAACGTTTTTAAAGAATCGTCGTGCCGAGGAGTTTGAGGCAAGTAAGCCCAAAGTTGAAGAGGTTGTTATTGAAGAACCGGAAGTTGAGGAGGAACCAATAACAGGACCTACTGTTACAATTCCTATGGGAGGTACAGTGTTATCGGTTGCAGTTAAACCCGGTGATACCGTAAAACGTGGTGATGAATTGTTCGTATTTGAGGCAATGAAGATGGAGAACAGCATTATTGCCGAGCGTAATGGTGTTATTAAACGCGTATTTATTGAGCCCGGACAGATTATTGCTACTAATGCTGTTCTTATAGAGTACGAAAAATAGAGCGGTGAGAGAGATTGAGATTACCGATGACGGTTCTGCTACGCTATATGTCAGAGAGATTGATGAACATTACCACTCTGTAAAGGGTGCATTGACCGAGTCGGAACATATCTTCAGGGATTGTGCCTTTCTTTACCGAAGTAAAGGGGATAGAGTGAGAATTCTTGAGGTTGGCTTTGGTACAGGACTAAATGCTGTTGTAACAGCAATGGCTGCTGATAAGGAACACCCTGTACACTATATCTCAATTGAAAAATATCCTATTGATGTAGATACTCTCTCGCAACTTAAATATGGAGAGATTGTTGATGAAACGCTATATAACAAAATTATAGATGCCGAGTGGAACAGAGAGGTGAAGATAACACCTTTCTTTACCCTTGAAAAGATTGAGGGAGATTATCTTGTGGATAATTTCCCCTCTTTTATAGATGTTATATACTTTGATGCTTTTGCTCCCGAAAAACAACCCGAAATGTGGAGTAGAGAGGCTTTTGAAAGGCTATATGCCACAGCAAATAGCGGTGCTGTATTAACCACATATTGCTCAAAGGGGGTTGTTCGCAGAATGCTATCCGATATCGGTTTTGTTGTTGAACGCATAGTAGGTCCTAAAAACGGTAAACGCGAAATTTTAAGGGCAACCAAACCTATATTTAATATATAGAGGAGAGTGTCATATCAACTTTTTTGACACTCTCCTCTGTTTGAAATAGTTATTTTTTGATAAAATTTGCTCTAAGTTTAAATCTTAGAACTTGTAAGAACCACCTACACTCCAAACAAAACGTGAACCGTGGTTATGAACCAATTGTCCTTTTAGTTCTGTGTAAACAGCCCAACTATCATTAATGTCGTACTGAGCACCTCCACCGAGGTTTATTCCCACGCAAGTGGTAGAGGCTTTATATCCCCAGTATTTTGCTGTGTATCCTAATACGGTAAAACCGGTCATAGGATAGGCTCTAAATCCTTTATTAAAAAAGAATTGGTAATGTGCATCAACATTAATGTCCCATGAGCTCATTCCTTTGTTTTTGAAACCGTAATCGAACGATGCCGCCAAACGCCAAGGATCTGTAATGCTATATGAGAATTTTGCTCCCAATCCAGGATTAGTTATGCCTTGTCCTGCTCCAAGCATAAATTGGGCACTTGCAGCCATCTCTCCTTTTTGTGCGTATGCTCCTATGGCAAACACACACATAAAACTAATGTGAATAGAAAGTTCTTCATATATTTACTTAAATTTTAAGTTATAAACCAAATCTCAAAAGAGATAAAATTTAATATTGTTGGGACATTGCCTCTATCGCCGCTAAAACGTCATCTTTTGAGTCTCCTTCAAATAGATCAGTTTGATCAATTGTTACTTTATTTCCGTTTCTGCTAATAACGTCATCTCCATAACTTACTGCAAAAGCGTTTGCAAAATCACTACTTGAAAAAGTACACTCACAAATAGCTCTTGTACACAACTCATTCTCATCAAAAGTCAAAGTCCATTTTGCTACATATATCCCATTATTAACTGTCAATGAGACTGTTCCATCTGCATTTTCACCTCCACTAACTCCTGGATCTATAACTCCTGGATCTATAACTCCTGCTCCGTTATTATAAATATCATCTCCATCATCATCGCCACCGCAAGATGTAAATGCAAAACTGATACACAAAGCCGCAAATGCCACAAGCATTAAACGGCTAAAATTTTTCATCATTTTCTTCATAATAGATTTTTTTAATGTTAAAAGTTAATATTGTAATTATTGTTTTCCTTCAATAATAGAATTTGGAATTAAATTGAAATTTTCTACTTTTGTTTTTGACTCTGCAACAGATAAGAGTGCAAAAGCGGGTGTACAATCAACTACGACACTGGACCCTGATAATGTTGCAGATCCTCCTGCATTATTAATTAATTGAGCATAATTTCTCGCAGTGCGACTGTCACTAAATTTGACAGAATAAATGGCTTCAGTACATTTTTCTTCAACTATTTGTAGTCCAATTTTAACACTAAATGTCAATCTCCAAGAAACAGTAAGTGCATTCAATTCTTTAGGGATAATTTGCGTTGTTGTATATTCCCATACAGGCTTTGTTACAGATCCTGTATTTATCCATTCATCGAGTTGTTGAGAGGGATTTTGAGGAGTTTCTCCCTCTCCCCCTTCATCTTCGTTTCCTTCACCTTCAGAGGGGTTTTCGTTTTCATTATCCCCAGTATCTACTATCTCTCCACCGCCATTGTTATACAAATTGTCATCATCGCCATCGTTACACGCTGAAACTGCAACTACCAAACACAATGCCGTTATTAATACTGATAATATACGGCTTAATTCTTTACTAAAAGTTTTCATATTGTTTAAATTTAAATTATTCTCCTACTCTGTAAGCTTTTCGGTTCCGCTGTCTGTCGTATTTTAAAATCTCTGTAAATTAATAGAATAAGTTATAGGGGTTATATAAAAGTGCGGCAAGGCAACGCCCATTCATTACTTAAAATAGGCAATAATTTATACTCTAAAATTTGTTTGGGGATAATGCGTATAACTTCATTCTTTCCGTTTTGTTATCTTTATCGTATGGCTCCGAGTACGATGTTTATAAAATAAGAAAGCGTGGAACCGATTACTTATTTTATGAAAGCAGGCTCTGGTAAGCCCTCGGACTAAAACAAGCAACAGTCCACGCATGTTACACCAATTGGAGATAACAAAACGTGAAGAGCATTGCTTATCCTCGTCCATAAATTTACCAGATTCGCTTTCAGAGAATAAAGCTAAACACTTTCTGTTTGTGTTAAAATAATTCAAATATTTTATCACCTTTTATAACAATCTTTATTGCTCCGTAAGATGACGTTACAAGTATATGAAATTATTTCCAAACTTCAAAAATATTTATACTCTTTTAAGACTGTTGCTCTTTTTGGCAAAGAAATGTAAAAAGAGATCAAAAGAGAAATTTGAAGGAGTGTTTTAAGTTTTGAAATCTGAAGTTTGGACTGGAAAGATGGGTTATTGCGAGAGTTAAAATTATTAAAAATGGGATATAAGATACTGTTTGTCAGAAGCTAACGTTTGCTATGTTGCGAAAGCCATGCAGAGGGCGTTTGCCCTGAAATTTTTTTAAAAACAAGAAAGAATGTTGATCGCGAGCGAAATCCACATTCAGAATAGATGCTTTCAATACTATAATCAGAGGTATTGAGTTTTAATATTTTTTCTTTTGCTTCCTCCACCCTCATCTCATTAATAAGTTCAAAGAAAGTTTTGTCGAGATAAGTATTTATTGAACGAGAAAGATTTCTCTGTGAAACTTTCAATTCATTTGCCAATACTGATAGTGTAAGGTCATAACGCAGATATGCTTTTGACTCTTGTAGGTAACTTATTGTTCGAGAACACAGATCCTTCATATATTCTACATCAAGTAATTGTTCTGAAGATTCTTTACTTGTCAATTCTTTTTCTTTAAGTGTTTGTTCTGAGAGTATATATGGGTGTGCAATTGTGTTATATACTAAATAAAACATTGCTACAACATTTAAAATTTGGATAAGCCATGCGTCTGAGCGAGGCCAAATCAGATAGCATACCATTACTATAACAAACAGAGATGCAAACAATATCATAAATACCAGTATCCACTCTTTTTGAAGCCATTCGGCATCAGACAATCTGTTTGTAACTCTCTTTTTATTTTTATATATAAAGATGAATATCATAGGAAAGTATATTAATAGTTGTAATAAAACAACTACTGTATTGAGATCTCCAATCCATGTATCATCTCCCGACATTTCATACACTATACTGCTAATCTTATCATCGCTGGAGATGGTGAAATATATAATAAAAAATATGATACATGGTATAATATGGATTAAATCTTTAACAGAGAACTTATATGAGGAATCGAAACTTTTTCGAGCAAACAACCACAAAAGGGGCATTAACAAAGTATTCAGCGAGAAACTGAAAGGGAGTATTGCAAGCGTAAAGTTATGCCACCCCAACATTCTACTTGCATTGTACAGATAGACAGGGACATTGGGTACAACTATTATTGCCGCTGCATAGGCATTTTCTCCCTTAAAGCGCGTTGCTAGCAATAGGATAAGAGCAAGTAAAAGTAGAATAACTATGCTTGATGTATTTACTGTTAATATTAATTGATCGTAACTCATAAATATGATTTTATATATCATTTTATGATATTCTACTTAACTACTCTATATACTTCTCCTCCAACCTTAACTATAAATAATCCGCTCTGCGATACTTGTAGTTTTGTAATATTGCCACGAGTGTATGATTGTGCAAGGAGTGTTCCTGCTACGTTATATACCGATATTGGTTCTATTGATTTTGCAGAGGTTTCAACTACTATTGTGCCATCAGTAACATATACTTTTGTTTTGGCTGTCTGGTGGCAGATAATAGCGGTTTCATCTGTTTCTACCATAAATTCAAAGTCGTAGTAACCTCCTTCGGTATAGTCGTCGCATGCCCACAAGTTTTTTTCATTACTTCCTGCAACATACATTACTCTCATTAAGTATGTTCCTTCTGTAATATCTGAAGAGAGGGTAAATTGTTGTGATATTGATGATGTGCGATTTCTGTCGGCATCTGCAAAAATCTGCTCGTCTGAATCGAAAATATAATTTCCGTTCAAATCTATATATACTCTCACCAATCCCCAAACCGTATTCTTGTCGCTTATATTCAAAGTTATTGTTTGTCCGGGATATGCCGTAAATGTATTCTCAATAGGCTCTAATGCTCCATTATAGTTTTCGGTTTTGGGGTTGTTCCACATAGCATTAACTTCTGCTCCTGTTGTTGAGAGTGTAACAATCTGTCCCACGTATGAGTTTGCTGTACCTTGCGTTGTTACCGACGGAGAACAATAGTCTCCATCTTCTATTCCGCTGTTTGGAGTATTATATAAATAAAACTCTGAGCATGCCGAAAATTTGGTGCCATTATTTGTTGATTTACAAAGCAATAATAAATATCTTGCAGAATAATTGTCTCCTAATTGAACATAATGTTCTCGTGAATTGTTATATGTAAAGGTTCCACTCTTTATTTTTGTTCCAATGGAGGGAACATAACCCGAACCAAGGGAATATGTCATATCGTTGTTTGCAATATAAATCTCATAGCTTGCCACATCGCCATTTTGAGAGCCATTTGCTGTACGCGATACATAGTTAAATGCACTAAATTCTTGAACACTACCCAAATCAAATTGAATATAGTGAGGTAATTCATAGTTTGTGCTACCACCACCACTGTCATCATATCGTGAGTGCCAATGAGAATTTAAATCTCCGTCAAAGGCATAGCGAGGAGGTCCGTCGTACATACTTGCAGCATAACCATCGGCTTTTGCGCTCCAACCATCGCGCGAGAGTTGAATCTCGTCACTCTCATCTCCCCCAGATGTTCCTCCCATAAAGTCAAATGAAATAGCTCCATTACTCTCTCTTATATTGGTAATAGGCTTGCCTAAATAATATGAACCTGATTTTGTTGGCTGATAAAAATTTGCCGAAGGTGATGAGGTGTCGGTAAACGAGGTATTACCACTTGTTCCGGGATAAGTATCACCTGCCAATGATGCAGAACTTAAATTATTATCGGCAGGCTTTATTGTGAATCGACGGTGAGATGCGTCGTTATTGACGGTATTATAAGCCCATGCGTCGGCATCATAGTCAATATGAGTAATCAATAATCCATGTCCGGGACATCCGCTATCCCAACCCTTTTGTTGACGGTTTTCAAGTATAAAATATTCTGAATATACGCTGCCGTCATTATAAATTCTGTATGCAATTGCATCATCATCTGATAGTGATGGCATATCTGTTATGGATACAGGTTCTTTTAAGATTTGTAGTTGAGCAGATGTCAGCCAGCCTGCATAATTACGTTCAAATGCAGTATAATTACAAGGAATTTTGCCATTACCGTTGTAACACCCCATATCCATTACACTCCAACTGCCCATACCAAAAGTTCCGTTATTTGAGGTATCATAAAGATCTGGTAATCCCATACAATGTGAAAACTCATGACATGCAGTTCCAATTCCGTCAATGTTTGAACCAGATGTTCCATCAAGTTCACTACTGCATGCAAAGGTCTCTATTGTAACTCCATCAAGTGTTAATGTTTTGCCATAATCGGAATATGATAGATACCATTCTTTGGGCCATATAGTGTATGATGGTGCCCCAGATGCTTGTGAGTAACCGGCATATATAATGTATATTTGGTCAACTTCTCCGTCGTCGTACCAATCATAATCGCCAAAGTTTACATATGCGTCTACCAAATTGCAAGCCTCGGCAACCATTTCTCCTACATGTGAATCGTGGGTTGTTCCTTGGTCGGCTCCATAATACGACATATTTTTGCTTACTGTAACAGGTCCTACAACGTCAAATGTTATATTTAGTTTTCCTCCCGATTGATCGTAAAAATAGTCGTGCAAACTACCTATGTGCCCGTTTTTATTATATCCAACTTCATTCATCATTGCCGATATCTCAGCATTTGATGATATAAAACTTCTATCGGCAAAGTTTACCAATATTATTAATCCTTTTGATGTTGAGTTTGAAGATTTAAGCAGGGAGGAAGTTTGATTATTTTTCAGTCTCTTTTCTAATCGGTCTCTTCTTAGTAGGTTTGTTTGTTGCAACATCTTGTCCCTGAGCAGGGATATATTCTTTTGTGTGTTTGATATATTTTGTTCAATAAATTTTATTTCGTCTTCTTCTCGCTCTTCTATGTTGTGTGCCAATATGTTTGTGGCTGAAAGAGTATTATCTCGCCATTCGGCGAGATAATAACTGCCATTGCTCTCTTTTACGGGAACTCCGTCTGAGGTTGTATAATATGAGAAATTTTCATCTCCGTTTAAAACGATAGTGAGGAGCGTACTGTCTGCTTGTTCAATACTCTTTTTAATTTTTTCAGCAGGAATAGCTGCTGCTTGTAATATACAAATAAAGGTTGCAACAAGAGTTGCGGCTACTTTTCTCATATTTTTAATTATATGGTTACTCTTTTATGGGTTTTAGAATAAATCGGACTGATACGTTCTCTTCTATTTCTATCTCCTCAAAATTGATTTGAGGTAGAGTTGGTTCTTCTTCTGCCATATCAGCGGTCTCAACTGCTGATGCTTTTAACATTACATTACGATATACAACGGCAGGTCGTGATGGATAGTAGTTTATGCGTGTTGCGCTTCCAACACTTTGATCTATGGCTTCCGCTAAAACTGAGGCATCGTGTTTAGCTCTTTTTATCGCTTCCACTTTTAAACTGTCAGTAATGTTTTGGCGGTCTGAAACCCAAACTTTTGTAAGGCGGCTGTTTGAAATGTTATTTTCGGCAAGCGAATTCATAACCTCTTGTGCCTCCTCTGCTGTATATACCTCTAATTTAAATGTTTTATATTGGTTTATTGTCTTTCTCTTTGCCGATGCAAGAGATTGACGGTAGAGTGTGAGCTGTTTTTTTGCGTCAACACTTGCTGCTTTTAATGCTTTGGCAAGTTTATCCTCCCACTCTTTAAGAGAGTATTTCCCTTTTAAATCGCTCTCTCTAAGGGTAATCTCTATTTCGGCACGGTCGGGGGTAACTTTCACCTTTGCATTTCCGTTTATTTCAACGTATGCACCTTCATTTTCTTGAGCCGATACAAAACCTATTGCTACAAATAAAAATGTTACTGCAAAAAATAATTTCTTCATAATTTCTCTTTTTTAGTTGAACAATTAATGGCCTATTTATAGACCTTCCCTAAAATCTGTTTCAAATAACAGATAAAGAGCCTTAAAAACAGACTCCTTATCATTATGACAAATTTTGTGGGTTAAAGTTTAAACAACTATTTGTTCAACTTCCATTCAACACCCTCTTTGGTGTCTTTTACATCAAATCCTATCTCAGCAAGGCGATTACGAATAAAGTCGGCTGTTGCCCAATCTTTACGGGCTTTTGCCTCTTTGCGTAACTCCATAATTAAATCAACAGCCTCTTTATATGCATCGTTGCCTTCTGATGCAGAGTTGCCTCCTTCAACTACGAGTCCTAATACATCAAACATAAAGATTTTGAAAGTCTTTTTCAACTCTTCCAAATCTTCTGCCGAGATGGTTGCTCCGCCTGCCAATATAGTGTTTATTTGGCGTACTGCATCAAAAAGATGCGAAATTACTATAGGCGATGAGAGGTCGTCGTTCATTGCTTCGTAACACTTGGCACGCAAATCTTTTACGTCGCATGTTGTTGTGTCGGAAGGGGTTATTTTTGATAAATTTTCCCAGCCTTGACATAGACGTATATATGCTTTCTCTGCTGCAACAAGTGCATCGCTACTGAAATCAAGTGTGCTACGATAGTGCGCTTGAAGTATGAAAAAACGTATTGTCATAGGAGAGAAGGGTTGGCTCAATAACTCGTGAGTTCCTGTAAAGAATTGGTCAAGAGTTATGAAGTTCCCCAACGATTTCCCCATTTTTTGACCGTTGATTGTTATCATATTGTTGTGCATCCAATAGTGAACGCACTCTTTTCCTTGTGCTGCAACCGATTGAGCAATTTCACATTCGTGGTGAGGGAACATCAAATCCATTCCTCCACCATGAATATCAAACTCCTCTCCTAAATATTTAGTTCCCATAACAGAGCACTCTAAGTGCCAACCGGGAAATCCGTCGCTCCATGGCGACGGCCATCGCATAATATGTTCGGGTGCAGCCTTTTTCCATAGGGCAAAATCTATAGGGTTGCGTTTCTCACTTTGTCCGTCTAATTGGCGGGTAGTGTTAAGCAACTCATCTATATTTCTGCCTGATAGCTTGCCGTAATGGTGGCTCTTACTATATTTCTCTACATCAAAATATACCGAGCCTTCGCTCTCGTATGCGTATCCTGCTTCAAGAATTTTTTTAATATATTCAATCTGCTCTATGATGTGTCCCGATGCATGAGGCTCAATACTTGGTGGTAAAACATTAAGTCTCTCCATAGCCTTGTGGTAACGGTTTAGATAGTATTGTACCACTTCCATAGGTTCAAGTGCATCAAGACGCGCCTTTTTTGCTATCTTATCTTCTCCTTCGTCGGCATCATGTTCAAGATGTCCTACGTCGGTAATATTGCGAACGTAACGGACTTTATAGCCTATATGTTGCAAATAACGGAATAAGAGGTCAAAGGTTATTGCAGGTCGTGCATGTCCCAAATGCCCGTCGCCATATACAGTGGGACCGCACACATACATGCCCGCTTTCCCCTCTGTTATCGATTTAAAAACCTCTTTCTTTCGAGATACGGTATTGTATATAACCAATGTCTGTTTTTCCATAATATTTAATATTTAATCAGTTGATAAAGGGAGTTGCTGTTCCTCCTTGTCCGCTGACTGCTATTTTGCCATTCTGATTCTCGTAACGTGCTATGTTGTCTTGTAGTGCATATAATAGACGTTTTGCATGTTCGGGTGTCAATATTATTCTCGATTTTACATTTGCTTTTTGTACGCCCGGCATTATTCGGGCAAAGTCAACTATAAACTCTGATGATGAGTGTGATATTATTGCAAGATTTGAATATACTCCTTCTGCTACTTCGGGAGAAATCTCTATCTCCATTCCTCTCTTTTTATCTTCCATATTTTTATTTTTTTATGTTATCAAATTATATTATCTGTCTCGGGTGCAATAACACCGTCTTTCATGTATATTATTCTGTCGGCACTTTGAGCAAGGGTTATGTCGTGTGTAACTATAACAAATGTTTGTCCCATTTGGTCGCGTAGGTTATGAAACAGACTATGTAACTCCTCCTTTTGTGTGCTATCCAAACTTCCTGAAGGTTCGTCAGCAAATATTATATCGGGATTATTTATTAATGCGCGAGCAACGGCAACACGTTGTTTCTCTCCTCCCGAAAGTTGGGCTGGTTTGTGATTTAACCTATCGGCAAGGTTTAAGAATGTTAGTATCTCCTTAGCTTTTGCTTCACTCTCATTTCGAGACTTTTTTGCTATCAAAGCAGGTAACATGACGTTCTCTAACGCTGTAAATTCAGGTAATAGTTGATGAAACTGAAATACAAATCCTATATGTTTGTTACGAAACTCGGCAAGTTTATCTCCTTTTAGAGTATTTAGGTCTGTGCCGTTTAGTATAACTCTGCCCGAATCAGCACTATCAAGGGTACTGAGTATTTGAAGTAGAGTTGTTTTTCCTGCTCCACTTTTTCCTGCAATGGCAACAATCTCCCCTTTTGATATCTCAATATCCACTCCTTTTAAAACTTGGAGTGTCCCAAAATTTTTGTATATGTTTTTGGCTTTCAGCATACTCCTGATATTTTTCTTATGGCATATGATGCCAGATAACACCCAAATACTGCGGGTATGTACGATATTGTTCCAACAGTAAAACGCTTACCTTTTTCGTTTGTCGGTATAACTGATTTTGGAACAATGCTCTCGTCAGAGAATACGGTCATCACCCCTTTTTTTATCCCTTTTTCTCGCAACGTTTTACGAACCATTCGTGCTAATGAACAATTCTCTGTTTTTGATATATCAGCAAACTTTATCGCTGATACATCTAATCGCCCTCCTGCTCCCATTGACGAAATTAAATCAATGCCACACTCAACGCATGCAGCTATAAGAGCCGTTTTAGGGGCAAGTGTGTCAATAGCATCAATAACAAATGTGAAACCTCCGTTCTCAATAAAATCTTTTATCTCCTGCTCTTCTAAAAACCTATGTTGCGAATGTAGTTTTATATTGGGGTTTATATCCAAAATTCTACGTTGCATAACCTCAGCTTTGCTATAACCTACATTTTTTGCAGTGGCAGGTAATTGACGATTTATATTTGTTATTCCTATGTTGTCTCCGTCAATAATGGTCATCTCTCCAACTCCTGCTCGTGCTGCAAGTTCGGCTGCGTATGCACCAACACCGCCCAATCCTACAATCAGAAGATGTGCCGACGATAGTTTTTGTAAACCTTTATCGCCAAGCAACAGTTGGCTACGCGATAACCATTCGGGAATCATTTTTGTACTATTTTAATGGTGTCTGTTACAACTTGTTGTTGCGTATAGCTTCGTCCATCGCTTTTGCCGCACGACGTCCGTCGCCCATTGCAAGGATAACGGTTGCTCCTCCGCGTACAATATCACCACCTGCATAAAGGTCGTTAAGGTCGGAGCGCATAGTCTCTTCATTAACAATAATTGTTCCCTTTTTGCTTATCTCCAAACCTTTAATTGCGTTTGGTATAAGTGGGTTAGGTGATACTCCAACACTTACTATAACCTCATCAACCTCAATTGTCTCTATTGCTCCGGGTATTGGTTCTGGTGAGCGACGACCTGATGCATCAGGCTCTCCTAATTGCATCTTCTGTAGGCGAACAGCTGTTACTTTACCTTTTTCATTACCGAGATACTCTATTGGATTATGAAGTGTCAAGAATTCAACACCCTCTTGTTTTGCATGGTGAATCTCCTCGCGACGTGCAGGCATTTCGTCTTCGCTACGACGATATATTATCATAGCTCTTTCTGCTCCAACGCGTTTAGCTGTACGTACTGAGTCCATTGCAGTGTTTCCTCCACCAATAACAGCAACACGTTTACCTTTTATTACAGGGGTATCGCTATCATCTTGAGCTGCGCACATAAGGTTTACGCGAGTAAGATATTCATTACTTGACATCACGCCAATCAAGTTCTCTCCGGGAATATTCATAAATCTCGGAAGACCTGCTCCACTTGCTACAAATATCCCTTTGAAGCCCATTTCGTGAATATCGTCGTATGATATTGTTTTACCTACAATACAATCGGCAACAAATTCAACACCCATTGCTCTTAGGTTATTTATCTCAACATCAACAATGCTGTTTGGCAGACGGAACTCCGGAATACCATATTTTAATACACCACCAATTTCGTGAAGTGCTTCAAATACAGTAACAGAGTATCCTGCTTTAGCCATCTCTCCTGCAAATGATAATCCTGCAGGACCTGAACCAACAACAGCAATCTTAATACCGTTTTTTTCTTTTATTTCAGGTAATGCCATTTGCCCGCTTTCACGTTCGTAGTCAGCTGCGAAACGCTCAAGATAACCAATAGCTACAGGCTCTTTACCTAATTTAAGTTTGTAGAAACATTTTGACTCACATTGTTTCTCTTGAGGACATACACGTCCGCAAACTGCTGGTAGTGCACTTGTCATCTTCAATGTTTTTGCTGCCTCTAAGAACTCTCCTCTTTCAATGTTTTTAATAAACGTAGGTATGAAAATATTTACGGGGCAACCTTGCATACATTGAGGATCGGGACAATCTAAACAGCGTGAAGCCTCACGTAGTGCCTGCTCTGTTGTTAGTCCGCAGTTTACCTCTTCGTTGTTAGTTATACGATACTCGGGGTCAAGTTCTCTCATTTTAACCCTCTCTATCTCTATTCTGTCTTTATTTTTTTTCTCTTTTCGCAAAGCTTCGCGCCATTCGGTAGCGCGTTGTGCTGCAATATCTTCTTTACTCATAATCTGAAAATATTTATTCCATCTCTTTATATGAAGAGAGACGCATTAACATTTCGTCAAAATCAACTTGGTGAGCATCAAACTCAGGACCATCTACACAAACAAATTTTGTTTTACCACCTACAGTAATACGGCACGCTCCACACATACCTGTTCCGTCAACCATAATGGTGTTTAGCGATACAACTGTAGGTATCTCATATTTTTTTGTCAAAAGCGATACAAATTTCATCATAATGGCAGGACCAATGGTTACACACATATCAACTTTTTCGCGTTGGATAACCTCCTCTGCTCCGTTGGTAACCAATCCTTTTTTACCATATGAGCCGTCATCAGTCATAATTATAACTTCATCGGCATTAGCACGCATCTGATCTTCCAAAATTATAAGGTCTTTTGTACGAGCTGCTAAAATTACCACAACTCTGTTCCCTGCTTTTTTGAAAGCCTCAACAATAGGCAATAGAGGAGCAACACCTACACCTCCACCACAACATAATACTGTTCCAACTTTCTCAATATGGGTCGCTTGTCCCAATGGACCAACAACATCGCTAAGGTTGTCGCCCACGTTTAGAGCGCATATTTTTTTAGTTGATTTACCAACAGCTTGAATAACCAAAGTTATAGTACCTTTTTCGGCATCTGCTTGAGCAATGGTGAGGGGAATTCTCTCTCCTTTCTCTCCTGATCTTACAATAACAAAGTGTCCTGCTTTTCTCGATTTTGCGATAAGAGGTGCTTCAACCACCAATTTTACCACATTTTCTGAGAAATACTCTTTTTCTACAATCTTATTCATAATTGTCAATATTATTGGAGATTGATAACAATCTTCCTCATTCCTTATTAATTTACAAGCTATTATAGCTTAAAAAATATATTGTTAATACAAAAATATCTCAAACCAAAAGCAAAGATAGTGAGTAATTGTTAAATAATAGTATAACCTTACAAAGTTAGTTATAAAATTTTAGTTTTCAGCAGTTAATTCAGAATATTCCTATGAATCTTAGCTGAAATTAAGATAATGATATGCAAAACGAGATTGCAGAAATAGTGCAATCTCGTTTTATGTAGATATGAAATGTTGTTTTATACAACACCTTGAGCCATCATAGCTTTTGCAACTTTCATAAATCCTGCGATATTAGCTCCTTTTACGTAGTTGATATAGCCATCTTTTTCTGTTCCGTATTTAACACAATTCTGATGAATATCTTTCATTATTGAGCGCAGACGGTTGTCAACCTCTTCGGCACTCCAAGATATATGAGCTGAGTTCTGGCTCATCTCCAATCCCGATACAGATACTCCACCTGCGTTTGCAGCCTTACCGGGAGCATATAACATACGATGTTCGGTAAATAGTTCTATAGCCTCAGGAGTACAACCCATATTTGAAATCTCTCCAACGCACATAACACCGTTATTGATAAGATTTTGAGCATCTTCTCCATCTAATTCATTTTGTGTTGCACAGGGTAGGGCTATATCGCAAGGAACTTCCCATGGACGTTTACCTTCAACAAATTTTGCATTAGGATATTTTTCGGCATATGGTTGACATATATCATTACCACTTGCTCGTAGAGTAAGCATATACTCTATCTTATCTCCACTAATTCCCTCTTCGTCAAGAATATATCCGTCAGGTCCGGAGATTGTTATAACCTTTCCGCCCATCTCGGTGGCCTTTTTTGCAGCACCCCATGCAACATTGCCAAATCCGCTTATTGCAATTCGTTTTCCTTCAATGCTTATACCCTTGTTGTTAAGCATCTCTGAAACAAAATATAGTGCGCCATAGCCTGTTGCTTCGGGGCGAACAAGCGAACCTCCGTATTCAATGCCTTTACCTGTCAATACACCGTTCCAAGTGCGAGTTAGTTTCTTGTATTGTCCATAGAGATAACCTATCTCTCTTGCTCCAACACCTATATCTCCTGCAGGAATGTCTGTCTCAGGTCCTATATATCTCCATAGCTCGTTCATGAAGGCTTGGCAGAAACGCATAATCTCGCCGTCGCTCTTTCCGCGAGGAGAGAAGTCCGAGCCTCCTTTACCTCCACCCATCGGTAGGGTGGTAAGAGCATTTTTAAAGGTCTGTTCAAATCCTAAGAATTTAAGAATAGAGAGGTTGACCGATGCATGAAAACGCAAACCACCCTTGTAGGGACCTATGGCACTATTAAACTGTACTCGGTATCCGATATTAACTTGCACCTCTCCTTTGTCATCAACCCATGGTACTCTGAAAATTATAACCCTTTCAGGTTCTACCAATCGTTCAATCAGTTTAGCTCGTTCAAATTCGGGGTGTTGATTATACACCTCTTCAATAGAACTTAACACCTCTCGTACCGCTTGTAGGTACTCTTTCTCTCCCGAATGCCTTGCTTCGAGCTGAGACATAAATCTCTGCAAATTCATAGTTTAGTTTTTTTGTAAAAGGGTAGTTCTTTTTTTTAATTAGGAATTAATTCCTAATTTCTAATTCCTCATTTAATAAAAATTACTCCTCAGGAGCAAACATGGGGTCCCATGCCGGTAGCATAATCGGCTCTTGTTCCATAAGTTTCATAAGGTTCTCAGGAACATATTTTTTCTCTACTACCAAACGGAACATATATTCATTAAACCACTCATCTGTCATGATAAGGTTTCCTTTATATCCCGATTGCTCACCCCAGCTATTTTCAACCATCCATTTTTTAGGAGTTCCTTGAGCGTCTAAATCAACAGCTATCAAGGTCATTGCGTGAGTTGAGCCACTTGCAAATGTTTGAATACGCTCCTTTTTATTCATAGGAAATGATGTACGGAATAGCGATTCGTAGTCGGTATTATTCAAGTCAAGAGTACCTTTTTCTTTATTCCAGAATTTACGTACATCACAAGAGAAATACATTGCTGTATTATCTTTTATTGAAGCGATAGCCATAGTTTTGATATCTTCGACAGGGAGGTTCAAATATAGCCAGTTTTCCCCGTCATAAACGTGGCGGTCAAGGTCAATCTCATAAACTTTGTAATATTCACGAGAGGGGTCGTTCATGACCATAATGTAGTTATTCTCCAGATCCTCACCTATATACTCCTCGTAGAAGCTTTTGGGAGTGTATGTTTTTGTGCTTACAGGGTTTCCATCTTTATCGTAGCGTGTCCACTCAAACTCTGTTGGAGGTACACCAACGCACTCTGCCAATATTCTGTATATTTCGGTAAGCATCTCTGTTTTAAGAGCCATAGCGCTCTTTTCGCTCTTTTCTGCTCTAAGAGCAAGAGCAAACTCTCGTAGTTTTAGCTTAAGAATATTACGCATTTGGTCGGTGTTGTTACTTTGATAAGTTTCGGGCATAGCACTTTTGGGAACAACACCATATTTCATAATCAAATTTGATACTCCTGTAAACTGACCGCCATCTCCTATCGGGTTTTTCAAAAGCCACTCCACTTGACGAGAGTCTATAGCATCGTTTTTAGTATCGATTATTGCTTGAAGGAATAGGTTTGATTTCTCCAAAAGGTCATAGAATGATAGGTAGTTATGAGAGAATACCATCTCGGGTAAATCATACTTGTCAATCATTTTTGCACGCAATACATTTAATCCTGTAAACAGCCAGCAACGACCCGATGATAATTGATTAGTAATACCTTTTGTTTTTACTCGGTCTGAGAAGTAGGTGTCGCACATAGCAAGATTTTCAGCATTTACCGAAAGCACTGCAATAGAGTTTGTTGCAAGAGCATTTCTTACAGCCTTTTGCTCGGCAGAACCTGTATAACCTTTGCTAATCTCTTTAAGCAGATCTTCGCTTATACCTCCCTTGTTGTCTTGTGCAAAAGCACCTGTTGCACAAGCAAGTAATATTGATGTGCAGATAATAAGTCTCTTCATAGTTTATAAGTTATTTTATTTCTCTATCTTGTTTTTTGCGAAGATAGCAATTTTACGATATAGTTGCTATCTTTAAGAGTTAAAAAAAATATAAATAGTAAGAATATAAAAAACGGAAGAAAACTCATAGAGTTTCTCCCGTTTCGTAATTATTTATAGTTGAATATTTACTATTTAACAGCAACTTTGCGAACGTTGTTCCCAACTTTTACAAAATATACTCCTTTATTCATATCGCTTAACGAAAGTTTTGCAGCAAAAGCACTCTCAACCATAACTCCTGCAACGTTGTAAACCTCAATTTGAGCCTCTTCGTTTAGAGATATTGTATTGTTGAAAAAGAATATTTTATCTTTACCGGCAACACTCTCCTCCTCAATACCTGCAGGCTCAGTTGTTGTTGTAACTTTTATACCATGCAACCAAAGTTCAGCATTATTTACATTTTGTAGATATGCATATATAGGTTCGTCAGTTTGCATGTTCCATGCTCCATCATTTCCGTTATCAAGAGTCTCTATTCCTGTCCAAGTATAAATTCCACTTCTAAACAAAGGCTTAAACATACTTGCGTATGCTGCAGAAATTACATAGTAGTTAGTAAATGAGGTTTCAATATCCTTAGAAGCTAACATTCTAACCATTGCTCTTCCGTCTTTTGATAGGCAAAGGCTGAATGTTTTACATGATGGCATCATTACAGCAACACCACCACCATTGGTACTCATCATTCCAGATGCAGCACTAATTACTATAGCACCGGTTTTTGCTCCCTCTGTTCCAACTTCTCCGTCAGTACCAGAACCAATCCACCATGAATCAGCGTAAGTAGCAGGATAATCGGGTATAATATCAGCATACACCATTTGGATAAGTTTTCCGTTGGGATCAATTTTGTAATCTTCTTCATTGCACAATCCAACATATTTCTCAATCTTCTCGTCGGTATCAAACCATAACCAACCATCTGCATCAACATCTGCAGGATCAAATAGGTTATACTCTTGTGCTTGTATATTCATAGTACAAGCCATTGCTAAAAGCATTAAAGTAAAAATTTTTCTCATAAGCATTATTTATTTAAATTAATTATTCGCTTTGTTCTAATTAGGAATGAGAAATTAGGAATGAGGAATTAACTCCTAATTCCTAATTGTGGCGAAGCCACGAACCAATTCCTAATTTAAAAAACTACATCTCCCTCCATTCGGGATTCTGAGCTACACCATGGTAGCGAATTTCGTCCCATGGAATAGGCAAGTAATACTGTTTCTCCTCAAATAATCTTACACGTTTAGGGAACTTGTTCATATTTGAGGTAGTATATCTGACTGCTCCATTAGCACTATTTATAACAATCTTCACACTTTGTAAAGGATTGGTTTCTCCATTGAGTTTCTCAACAGCAATACCCCAACGGAATATATCCCAATAGGTTGTCTCTTCAAATGCTAATTCAACCCTGCGTTCATTAACAAGCTCTTCCCATGTAAGAGATGGTAGAGGGTGCATTTTTGCTCTGCTACGAACTTCATTAACTTTTGCTAAAGCTATTCCGTCCTCTCCTAAACGTAACATAACTTCGGCATAATCTAACAAAGCCTCTGCGTAACGCCAAATTATATAGTTTTGTTTACTTGCATAGGTCTCGTTTTTGTCAATTTGTTGAGTTTCATCAAGGAATTTTGCCATATAGTATCCTGTTCGGGTTACACCTGCATTTTCTGAAGAGCCATATTGAGTTAAATCTTCTCCCGGAGTTTCAGTATTTCCTACGCGGGTGTAGTGAATATCCATTGTATGTCCGTTCCATACCGAGCCATCATAAAGTATGTTTGCGTAAAAACGATAGTCTCGTCCTTCGTATGGGTTATTTGGGTTATCGGTATAACCCTCTCTCATACCATATTCTTTAACATGATTATGAGTTGGGGTATATGCCGCAATTGTTCCTGTAAAATGAGGAGATGCAGCATCGCGGTCAAGTTTATGACCATATCCTGTGTCGTAGTTTCCGTCGTCAGAGTGTTGTACTTCTAAGATTGATTCTATACTGTTTTTTGTAAGGAATATTTTACGATACTCTTTTTTTATATCATCTTCGGTGGTCCCTGCTATTTGTACTAATTGATATTGGTTAAGGTTAAATAGATCTTCGTATGCTGTTTTTGCCTTTTCAAGCATTGCTCGCGACTGGTCATCAGTAAAACCTAAGTAGTTAGTGCCTTTTTTTTGGTAATATTCGCTTGACGCCCATAAATAAGTTTTAGCAATAAGCATAAGGGCAGCACCTTTTGTTATTCTGCCAACGTCAGTATTGCTATATGATGCAGGAAGCAACTCTGCAGCTTTACGAGCATCTTCAGTAATACTATTTATCATTTCGGTGTACGAAGCGCGAGGGAATTTAGGGGCATCTTTCAATGGATCAAAAGTGTTTTTAATTAACATAACTCCACCCCATTGACGCCACAACATATAATAGTAGTATGCCCTAAAGAAGTATGCTTCTCCTAAAACACGTTGTTTTTGGTCGCTTGAAGCTATTTCCCCTTCATTTTCAAACAGACGGTTTATTGATTGTATTTGAGTGTAAAAATTTGACCATCTTACGGTAGCCCAGTTTGTTATCTCTTGGTTGTTACCTTTTAATAAATCGCCGTAACCTGCATTATAATAGTCATTTTTTGATGGTACCACTTGATCACCAAACCATGGCATATAGTATCTTGATGCACTTTTAACCAAAGCTATGGTTGTGGGAACGTATGTTGAGAAACCATTATTCATATTTCTATACCATGTTAAAACATATTCGTCCAATAACATCGGATTTTCCCAAATATGAACATCGGTAATTTTATCAACCGGGGCGTCATCGAAAAGAGCATTACAACTTGTGAATGACAATGTTGAAATAAATATAATTCCGTAAACAATATATCTTTTTAATTCCATAATTCTAAATTAAGAGGTTAGTAACCGATACTTAAAGAGACTCCATATGAACGTTGTATTGGGTATCCGCGTAACGACTCTGGGTCCATTCCATATTTTGATAAACTTGACCATGTAACAAGGTTACTTCCTTGTAACGATATGCTGAAAGAGCTTAATTTCATCTTCTTAAGTTGTTTTGGTTGGAAAGAGTATCCGATTGATAACGATTTAAGACGAAGGAAATTACAATCCTTTACCCAGAAAGTTGATTCTTTGCGGTTATTGTCGTTTGCCGATGCAAATTTAACTTTGGGTAGAGTTCCGTCAGGATTATCTTCCGACCAACACTCTTCTAAGTGGTAGTCCTGAAATCTTTGAAGAGTACCACTATATAGAGTGTACATCTCTTTAATGTTTTGCTGATAACCTGTAGCCCCTTGGAACATAGCATTTACAAATAAACCTTTCCAACTTACACCAAGTTTTAAACCATAATTAAATTTGGGGTTTGAAGAGTTTTTTACATAAATTTGGTCATTTGTATCTAATACTCCATCTCCATTTTGGTCAACATACTTAATATCTCCGGGAGTTAAAGAAACATTACCTTGACCATCTTGATCTACATGATAATTGTCAATCTCCTCTTGAGATCTAAAGAGTCCATCAGCCTGATACATTCTCCATACCATGCTGCTTTTTCCTACTCGTCGCAAATTCGGATTTACACTTGACTCATCTCCGTAATCAAGCCATTTATCTTGTTGTTGCGACATTGTAAACGAAATATCGTATTTTACTTTTCGAATAGTGTTGCGGTGAGTAAGGGTTAAATCCCAACCCCATGCTTTTAATTTACTGAAATTTATATTGGGAACATTTCCGTTAACTCCTGTTGTTGGGGGATATAGATATGATGGTGCTGAAGTAATTTTATTTGTCTCAAATCTCCAATAGTACTCAAATGTAACTCCAAAACGGTTATCCCAAAATCCTAAATCTGTAGCAATATTGTAATCGTGAGATTTTCCCCATGTTAAATCAATATTAGGATAACTACCGGTTGCCATTATTATTCCGGGTCGGTAGTTGCCTCCTATATTATAACCTTCGCGAGTTGATTCGATATAGTTTAAAAGGTATGAGTATTCACCTACCATTCCATCGTTACCCAAAACTCCGGTAGATGCTCTGAATTTTATATTTGATATTACAGGTTGCGACCAATTCTTAAAGAAACTTTCGTTTGATAGTACCCACGATGCTGATACAGATGGGAAGAATCCCCAACGATTATCGGGGTGAAAGTATGTTGAACCATCAACGCGGAAACTTGCCTCTAAGAAGTAGCGATAGTCAAAACCGTAACTAACACGACCAATTAACGATGCGCGTTGGTTTTTTGTTTCACTACCAATCAAGCGCGAATCAATAGAAGTACCAATAATTTCGGGATATATTGATGCATTTTGATTCTCTCCTGTCATATATTGGTTATGAGAACGTTGATAGTTTGCAACCAAAAGACCTCCCAAATCGTGTTTTTCTCTAAATGTTCTATTATAATTCAATCCCACCTCATATAGTTGGTTGTTTGTAAAACGGTCAATTTGTTCAATTGAAACCTTTGCTGTGGGATAAACAGTATTTGGGTCAGTTGAATATTCGCCCGTTGCTTCGTCGTATATATATAATTCAACAGGTTTACTATATGATTTTTCAATACGATTATTATTGTCAAATGTTGCGCGAGCATATAGTGCAAGACCTTTAACCCAAGGCAATTCCCAACGTAAATTAGCAGTAATGGTGTTCATTCTTGCAACATCGTGAATATATCCTCCTAATCCATATACATTAATAAGAGGATTGCTTCCGTCGATACTTGCCATTTTCCCATTTTGAAACTCCAATACTTGAGTTGGGGCAAAAGCATAAGCCGCATCAAGAGTTGTGTAACTTGAGTTTTTTGCATTACTCTTAGACCCTGTAACATCTAATGATAGGGTTAATCCTTCAGTAAGAGTAGCATCGAGTTTTGCTGAATAGTTAAAGCGGTCTCTTCCAACTCCGCTATACAATCCCTTCGCATGGGTATATCCTCCAGATATATAGTATTTAACCCATTGATTACCTCCATTGATTGAAAGGCTGTGAGTTGTTGTGTATCCTGTCTTGTCAATATAATCAAGAAGGTTTTCATTGCCATATACATTAGGATTTGAACCTGTTCGTATCTGTTCTAATTGTTCTTGAGTATATGGGGTATTTGGAGAAGCCGGGCTATTTGCAACAGCTTGATTATACATATTTGCAAACTCATAAGCATCTAAAAATTTTGGCATTTTAGCTGCCTGTTGAATATTCATCTGTCCGCGATAATTTATCGAAACTTTTTTGTCGCCTTGAGATCTTTTGGTTTGCACCAAAATTACGCCATTTGCCGCACGTGCTCCATAAACAGCGGCAGCGGCAGCATCTTTTAGGATTGAGATACTCTCAATATCATCGGGGTTTAAGTCCGAAAGGCGCATCTCTCCATCACTAGTGCTTGTTCCAAAGCGAGGAACTCCGTCAATTACCAAAAGTGGAGAGCCATTAATACCACGTATGTTTAATTCTGCCTCTTTAGCACTACTTGGGTCGCCGGTACTTTGCATAACACTTAAACCGGCAACTTGTCCATATAGGGCTTCGTCAATATTGGCAGTAGGAATTTTTAAAAGCTCATCGCTTTTAATTGTCTCAACCGAACCTGTAAGAGACGATTTCTTTTGAACTCCATAACCTACAACAACAAGTTCATCAAGGTTTTGAGCATCGTCTTCTAATGTAATAACTACACTTTTTGTCCCATCAGAAACTTTTGTAATGCTTGTTTTATAACCTAAATACGAAACAGAAAGTTCTTTTCCTGTTTTGGGTATGGTAAAGTTTCCGTCAATATCAGTTATAGTTGCATTTTTTGCATCTTTCCATTGAACATGGGCGCCAATAAGAACTTCGCCTCCGCGATCCATAACCTTACCCTTCAAAATTTCAGTTGTTTGAGCTGTTAACCCAAGAGGAGCAAGTAGTAGGGCAATAATTAATATATATAACTTATTCTTCATCATTACTTATCTATTGATAAATTATTTTGCAAATATATGTTCAATTTTTATAATTTGGTAATTATAGTAATCTTTTGTTGTGCCTGATGCTGTATTTTTTCTGTTTTTGTACATTTTAAGCACCTCTTGAAGTCGTCCTGTCATTAATGCGCCCAATTGATTTGCCGATAGAGTAGGCAATCCAAAATTGAAACGGGCAAACTCCTTCATCTCGTTTATGCAGTGTGAGCAAGTGATGCCACTCATCTCAATATCATTTTCAATTTCAGCAAGCGATTTTGAACTTGTGCTGCTCTTTGGTTGTAATCCAGAAGTCTTAATCATTAAGTCAATGGCGGTTGCTTGTAAATTTTGCTCAACATCTGACAATCTGCCACCTTTAGGAGCTATAAATATAGCTTTTGTAACATCGTTAAGATACTCTTCTAAAGTATAGTTGTTCTTGCTATCTACAATACCACCCTCTTGAATACGATATAAAACCGCTGAATTAATAAGAGAAGTTATTATTGTTGATTGAAGTTTGTCGTTTGCATTAAGGTTAATCTCCAACTTGTTGATTAACTCGGGAATAGTCAGCCACTCGCTATGTGTACGAGCCTCGTTCAATAACCACTCCATTGCCTCTTTTTGAGTAGCTCTGTTTATGTAGTGTTTTGAAGTTGATTTACCATCGCCTTGTCTTATCTCCTCATATCTTATACCACCTATATAAGGTATGACGTGTCGGATATAGCGGGTATATTGAGTAACTACCTGTTTGTACATATCTTCCATATTGTCATATCGCTCACCTTCGCGTTTGTTCCACTCCTCTAAATTCTTGAGAAGAAGTTTAAGGTTGTCAATACCATAATTGCCGGCTATTATATGGTTATCACCCAAATCCTCTGTTTGGTCTGTTGGATCAACAGTTCCTAAAAATTGTTGAGCTCCAAACTCATACATTGGGTCTCCCTCTTTTTCGGCAATCCATTTGTCAAGAGTAGGTTTCTCTTCGTCCGGAGTTTGTGTGCCGGGTATTAATCTGTATCCCCAATTTATGGCGTAAATATCATAAACACCTAAGTTAGGAGGTGTAAGTTTAACCCCCTTCTCTAAATCTCCAGGTTGAGCAACAAAATTATTGCGAGCATAGTCCATAATACTTGGTGTTGTGCCGTACTCTTGAGTAAAAGAGGCACTACGTAAAGAGTCAACAGGATAAGAGTAGCTTGCTCCCATATTGTGCATCAAACCTAATGTATGACCAATCTCATGTGCTGCGGCATATCTGATTGATTCGTTCATTGTCTCATCATCAAATACTCTTTTGCGAACCTTCTCGTCAACTGTTGCAGTTTGAACAAATCGCCAATTGTGAAGTAGCGAAAGTATATTGTGATACCATATAACATCTCCTGTCAATATCTCTCCTGTGCGAGGGTCAATGTAGCTTGGTCCCATGGCATTTGGTGTTGCAGTAGCTGCATATTTGAAACAACTATATCGCATATCATCAGGGTCAAATGTCGAATCGTTTTTGGGGTAGTCAATAGCTTTGATTGCATTTTTAAATCCTGCTGTTTCAAAAGCAACATTCCAATCCTCTATACCTTGTTTAATGGCTCCTCTCCACTTTTCGGGGAAAGCATTGTCAACATAGAAAACAATAGGTTTCTCAGGCTCAACAAGTTCTCCGTTAAAATAGCGCTCCATATCTTCAGGCTTAGGTTCTAAACGCCAACGGTGAATATATGTTTTAACGTTTACGCCATCTTCGTCGGTAGTGTATATGCTTTTATCTGAATAGAAGTATCCAACGCGATTATCTTGCAATCGCATCTTCATAGGCTCATCGGGGAGTGCAAACAGTGAGCGGTGCATAATAACCGAGTAAGGTTGGTTCATTAACGATAATGTAAATGAAAGTCGGCTCTTTATCTCAATATTATTAGGGAATGCTTTGTTGCTGATAATGCCTGATGCATCAGGAACAAAAGTCCCTTTCAGAGAGTTACTGCCACCAAAAAGTTTACTTAACGGATTGTCTTGTTTAATTGGACTTATACACTTTTCGTTTGTTCCAAAGAAATCTGTAACATCAATAACCACGTTCTCTTTGTTTGTTGCAACAATTTTAAAGCCTTTAATTACGGGGTCATAAAAGTTCTTGTCATATGAGTATTTTACAGGGTCATTCTCCGAAACAATTTCGTCGCTCTGTATCTCGTGCATATATACCTTCTGCTCATCTTTAGTAAACTTTATTAATAGAGGAGTAGTAGCCATCTGCCCTGCAACAAAATCTTTGGTATTGCTTGTTGCTGCAACCCTATTGGCAAGTATATATCTCTTGCTGAAAGCACTATCGGGAATTTCAAAATATAGTTTACCCTCTTTCGCTTTATAGAGAGTAGTAAACAGTCCCTCTTGTTTAAGAGCATCTTTTGTAACCTTTTTATAGTCAGCACTAACACTATCCTTTACAACAATCTCCAAAGTGTTTTTACTCTCCTTGCTCTTTCTCTTTGCGTTTGCATTAGGTACACAAATAAATATAGCCAACACAACTGCCAATAGTGATATATGTTTCATAGTATTTAAATTGAAAAATAGTCAATAATATTGCTAATATAATTCGCAAATATATAAAAAAGCGAATTGTTAAAAGCAATATATTCATAAAATATGCTCAAATTATACATAATTAACTATATTTTTTGCTTTATTTGTGGCAAATAGTAAAAAAATAATGAATAAGATAAAAAATAAGATAAACAACGCAAAATATTTCGTAATAATGGCGTCTTATGTTATCTTCGCAGAATAAAACAGAAAATTAACAAAAAATATATGAGAAAAATTTACACATTAGCACTACTTACAGTTTTGAGTGTGGTAACAGCACTACCCATAGCTGCTGCAGAGAAGAATAAAGGAGAGTTAAGTAATTTGGTATGCTTTGTCCGTTTTTTGGGAGAAGATAACTCTGAGGCATTTGAGATGTCTGCCTCAACATACAATCAGATGTTTAACGATGAGGCAACAGGAGCAAATTCGGTATATAACTATTTTTACGAGGCGTCATACGGACAGTTACAATGGAAGAGTAATCTCTTCCCGGCTCCACAAGGAGATGTTGTAATGTCGTACGTAACAAAGAACGAACGTAACTATTATAAAGAAAAAAGCAGTGTAGCTCCAAACGGATATGAAGATGAAATTGACCGTGCAGCTCGTGAGCAGGCATTGGTAAAAGAGATAGCAGCGTATCTGTCAGCAAACTTGCCCGATGATGTAGTTCTTGATGCAAATGAAGACGGTATAATAGACAATATGTGTATAGTATTAAGCGGGCGTAGCGAAATAAGCAACCGTCATCTATTGTGGCCACATCGCACCGATTTAGCTTTGCCCGATGAAAAAGCCGTATATATAAAAGATAAGAAACTCGTAGGATTCCTAATGGTATTTGATGATGCAAACGGATGGGCTTCTCTTGAGCCAATACCATTCAATACAGGAGTAATATGCCACGAGATGTCGCACTCTCTTGGAACATACGACCTTTATCACGTAGCAGATAACCTCAACCCCGTTGGCGAGTGGGATTTAATGGCAGACAACCTATTAGTACCTCAACAGATGTCGGCATACACCAAATACCGCTATTGTGGTTGGATTGATGAGATCCCCGAGATAACCGAACCGGGAACATACACACTAAATCCCGTAGGAGGAGCCATAAAAGAGAACATAGCATATAAAATAAAGATGATAGGCTCTGACGAATATTTCATAGTTGAGTATCGTAAAAAAGCGGGAACATTTGATGCCGGCTTACCCTCATCAGGATTATTGGTATATCGTATAAACCCGGCATACTCAGGGGGTA
Source organism: Candidatus Caccoplasma sp. (assembly GCA_045587545.1). Classification (GTDB taxonomy): domain Bacteria; phylum Bacteroidota; class Bacteroidia; order Bacteroidales; family G3-4614; genus Caccoplasma_A. The sequence goes on along the minus strand of JAZNCN010000020.1, from coordinate 41,323 downwards.
ATGTAAGCTACAACGGAACAACTCGTTTAGATGAGGTATATATCTTCCGTCCGGGAGGAACAACAACTGCTGACGGATATATTGAAAATGCAGCTTTCTCAATTGATAACGGTCGCGCAACATTCGGTGGGGCAGGCGCTGAGGTAAAACCATTCTATAGCAATGGAAGCGAAGCTCGTTTTGCCATAACAAACATCTCAACATGTGGCGAAACAATATCATTTACATTTGAAACATTAGGGCATCAAATATCGCTTTCAAAAGAGAGTATAACACTTAATGGTAAAAAGGGAGATAAAACAGAAGTTACCATTGAAAGTGACGTTCGTTGGCAATTGTCAGAGTTACCCGAATGGCTTTCGGTTTCGGCAACTGAGGGCGAGGCAGGAGCAACAACAATAATATTTGAGACTCTTTCAGAGAACGTTGCAGCACAATCACGCGAAACAGAGATAACTTTCACATCGCCTGATGATAACACACTCTCTGAAACATTGACCATTTCGCAACAATCAAATACCATACTGCCCCCGTCAGAGTTACAAGCAGTAACCGAAGAGGGAAGTGTTACATTATCATGGACAGCACCACAAGAGGGAACACCTGTACTTGCAGAAGGATTTGAAGATACAACCAATCCCAACGGCTGGACAATAAGCAACTATAACGATCGTGGTTGGTATTGGACCGAGAGTAGCAAATATTACCTTGCGTACAGCGGTAACTACTCAATGTATATGAAGAGTGCATGGGTAGATGAGCATCAAGATGAGAAACTTATCTCGCCCACCTTTGCAAACGGAAAAATTTTGACCTTCCAGAGCAAATCAACAGCACCACTTAAAACCCCATCATACCCCCACCACTATTACGTTGAGGTATCATCTGACGGCGGAGCATCATGGACACCTGTATATAACCTGATGACCGATTGCGATGTAGTAAACCAATACACACAAATAACAATCGACCTATCGGCACACACCTCAGATAATATGAAGATAGCCTTCCATGCATGGGACGATGGAGATATAGGCCTGTCATATTGGTGGCAGGTTGATGATATAGTAGTATATCCAACCTTAATGGCAACAACCATAACCGGATATGCAATCTATCGCGATGGAGTTAAGATAGGCGAGAGCGAAACAACAGAATTCATTGATAACGCACCTCTTGACGGAAAGCACACTTACACCGTAAGAGCATTGGGAGAGTTTGGCGAAACATCTGATTCAGAAAGTGTTGTCGTAAACTATGGCGAATCAGGTATTGAGTCGGAGTCTGTTGAAGAGTCAGAAGTAAAAATATATACATATTCAGGTAATATAGTAGTAAAAACAGCACAACCCCTTGCTGAGGTCCGAGTACTTTCAATGAGTGGAACATTGATTGCATCGCAAAAAGCAGTTATTTCAGAGACAACAATCAATAGCTCATCGCTTGCAAAAGGAGTATATGTAGTGGTGGCAATACCACAAAACGGAGAGCCTGTAATTACAAAAGTCATATTGTAATGGTAAAGGTAGAGTATAGGACAAAAGGCACCTGTTCGCAACTAATAGAGGTAACAGGTGAGCAAGGCAGAGTAGTAGATGTAGCCTTTTATGGAGGGTGCAACGGTAATCTGCAAGGGATAGCATCGTTGGTAAAAGGAATGAGCTATGATGAAGTAATAGAACGCCTTAACGGAATATGTTGCGGATACAAATCAACCTCATGCCCCGACCAACTATGCCGGGCATTAGAGCTACTAAAAGCAGAAGAGAGCAATGGCTAAAAAAGAGGATTACATAAAACAGAATCGCGAATTTCTTGCAGCAAAGCGAGATGAGGAGGGAGTAAAAGAGATATCGCTCGGCGTGTTGCGTAAAATCATAAAGAGTGGCAAAAGCAATGTACGTCCTCGTCAAGGCAACGTAGTAACCCTGCACTACAAAGGAACACTAATCAACGGCAAAGAGTTTGACAACAGTTACAAACGCAAATGCCCTGAGGCTTTCAGAGTGCGAGACCTGATAGTCGGCTTTCAGGTAGCCCTGACCCAAATGACCATAGGCGACCACTGGATAGTATATATCCCCTGCGAACAAGGCTACGGAATGCGTAGTGCAGGAAACATACCCGGAGGCTCAACCCTGATATTTGAAATAGAGCTGTTGGGAGTAAATTAGTAAAGAGTAGTTTGCAAAACTCTTTGTTTTGTTTAATTAGTCTAATTAGCCCAATAATTATAACGTAGTAATCTTAGCCACCTTAAAGACCTTAATAACCTACCCTCCCAAAGAAACAACAAAGGTTTGCACGACAATGCAAACCTTTGTTATATCTAATTAGTCCAATTAGTCCAATTAGCCTAATTAGTTCAATAAAAAAACTTAGTCATCTTAGCTATCTTAGTTATCTTAGTTTTTCAGTTACAAAAAAAAGGTTGCTCGTGAGCAACCCTTTTTTTTGTTTCACCTCCCCTCTCTTCGGGAGAGGGGTTGGGGGTGAGGAGATTTATTCGCATACAGGGCGTACAGATAGTCCTGAAAAACGATTGTCAATAACTATAGCATATTCTTGAAGTTTAGTATAATAACACATATTCCAAGACATATAATTTTGTGCGTCGTCTTGAAGAGTACTTGACCAATAGAGAGCACGAGTACCCAAAGTATTATTCTTCTTATAATTACAGCTACCAGCGGCAGGAAGGAAGATTTTATTTCCATTTATTTTACTTACTATTTCAATGCCATTAACTTTATATGTATCATCGTACTTTATATCTTTCCAATACCATATACAATTCTCCTCATTACACAATTCTTGCCACTCTTCCTTTGTGGGCATACGCCAAGAGCCTCCCCATTTTACATGAGCAACATCATCTTCGGGCTCAAGTGTGGTTTTATTATCAACAAAACCATTATTCCCATGTTCAGGATTTACGCAATATTTAGTAAGAGTTGTCACTTTACCTGCATTCCATTTATAGTTATCCGAGTCATAGTCATCTTTGGCCTCTATTTCTCCCCATGCAAAGTATTCCCCATACTCATCAGGTATGGTTGCTCCAACATTGCAAGTTGCCCATTTAACTGACAATCCTAAATCAACAAACTCATAATTGCCTGTTTCGGGAGTAGTTGTACCTTCATTGTTATTATCTCCAGTACCATTATTATCCTCTTCTCCTGTACCATCTTCTTTTTCAAATATAGCCTGATAGTTGCTATCTTTGTTTACAATAACAGTATATGGGTTAGCTTTACTAACTTCCACACCATCACGTTTCCAACATTTAAAAACATAACCACTTTCAGGAGTTGCAGTAAGGGTTACTTCATCACCTGCCATTACTTCATTCTCAGATACTGTTGCTGTACCACCTTCGCCCGAAGTTACAGTAACCAAACACATTTCATCACCACTACACGATGAAAATGAGATTAACGAAATTAGCATCAATGTGCTAAAACAAAATTTTAAAAGTCTCATATTTATATTTAAATTAAAATTTTCTAACAACTAAAAACTAACAAATCTGCGAGTAAGCGAGGGCAAAATAAGTTTACTTAAACTTTGCCGAGCGTGAGCAGATTCAACAAACTAATGTTTGTTAACTAAAAACTAACTGCGTTTAATTTCTACTCACACACCGCTCTGACAGGATAACCTTCACAACGATATTCATAACTTGCACCTAAGTGGGACACAATCCTAAATGTAGTGGCTCTATAATTTCCATAATCATAGTAAGAACTTGACCATGTAGATGCAAAGTTATACTCTTCGTGTTTTAGATTACCATCTTCGTAGTGACCATTAACTGGGACAAAAATTGAGTTTCCATTTATTTTGCTTGTTATAGTCCAACCATTTACTCCATTTAATGTAGTTTTTGTAAATATACAATTCTCTTCCATCTCTTCTATCTCAGCTTCGGTAGGCATACGCCAAGTGCCACCCCAATTTGCTCTTGCAGCATCATCTTCTATGTCAAGAATAGTTTTATTATCTACCGTTCCATAACTTGAATCTGTGCAGTATTTGGTCATTGAGTCATATGTGCCATTACACCATTTGTAGGTTTCCCAGTTATATATCTCTTTTGTCTCAGTCTCGCCCCATGCAAAGTAATCGCCTTCCTCTTCAGCTTTAGTAGCACCTACATTACAAGTGGCCCATTTAACGCTCAAACCAAGATCCACATAAACATGACCATTCTCGGTAGTCTGTTCAAAATTGGCAACAAAATTGCTATTTGTTGTTACTGTTCCGGTGTAGGTACTTGAGGTGCTTACAACGGTGCCATTTAATGTCCAATTCTTAAAGTTGTAACCGCTCTTTGGAGTTGCTACTAAGGTTATAGACTCGCCCTTAGCAACTGTTGAATATCTCGAATTTACTACTCCTCCCTCTGTTGCCGATACAGTTATTGATACTGTTTCTGAATCTAAAACGGCACGTACAGGCAAACCATTATAGCGACTTGCATTACCAATTCTCTTTACATTGTTAGTAATAATGGTTCTTCGCTCTAATATTTTAGCCTGACCGTTGTTATCTGCATTAATAGAACTTGACCAGAGTAGAAGATAGGGTGCTTTAGCCTCAGTGCTTGAGGTACCTGTTGTTTGATAACCTACTGCAGGGATAATTATTGAATTTCCATTAATGTCACTTGTTATCTTAAATCTTGCTGTTGCTCCGCTACCTAAAGTAGTCCAAGTACAGTTATCTATTAACTCTTGTAACTCATCTGCTGTGGGCATACGCCAATTGCCACCCATATAACTATTTGCGACATCTGCAGATAAAGGTAAAGTGGCAGGGTTAGCCGAGTAGGTATAGTTTCCTGAAGTATAACTATCTTTTGAAGATGTCTCTCCCCATGCAACATAACCACCTATATTTTCAGGCTCTGTTGCACCTACATTACAAGTAGCCCATTTAACGCTTAAACCTAAATCAACATACTCATAACCATTGTGAGCACCAACAATACCTAATTTCTCAAATTTGGCAGTAAATTTACGGTTTTCATAAATGTATAAAGTCCAAACCTGATCACTATCATCTCCTACCATTACACCATTTTCTTCCCATCCAATAAACTTATATCCGGGATCAGGAGTTGCAGTTAAGGTTACTTTCCAAGCATAGTCAACTATGGTTGATGAAGTTTGTGCTGTTCCTCCCTCTGTTGAAGATACCGTTACAGTAAATTTTTTAGGTTTGAAGCATGCTTCAAAAGTGGTATTTTGAGTTACAGTTGCCACATACGGATTATCTGTTGATAAAACATCATCACCCATTAAATCTTTCCAGTATTTAAACTCATAACCCTCATTTGGAGTAGCAGTTAATATTACAGTACCACCTTGCTCAACACTGGTGGCAGATGCAGTTGCACTTCCGTCAGTTGATGCAGCCCCTACTGAAACGGTACATATTATAGGTTCATTATCCTCCCCTGAACTCTCTCCCTCTTCAAAGTTAGCTACAAACTCGCTGTTTTTAGTTACGGTAGTAGTATATGGATTGTCAGTTGAAACAACCTCTCCGTCCAATGTCCAGTTTTTAAATACATATCCTTCATCGGGCGTTGCGGTTAAGATTACACTACTACCATAAGCAATACTTTCGGCAGATGCAGTTGCACTACCACCAGTAGTTGAAGATACTGAAACTGTGTAAGTTATCTCCTCAAAGCTGGCAAGGTATTCGCTGTTTGCAGTTACGGTAACAGTGTATGGGTTTTCGGTTGAAACAAGCACTCCATCCAAACTCCAACCTCTAAAGTTGTAACCTTCGTTTGCAGTTGCAGTCAAAGTTACAGTGCTACCGTCCTCAACGCTCTCGGCAGATGCAGTTGCACTACCACCAGTAAGTGCAGATACTGATACTGTAAAAGTCTGTTTCTCTCCGAAAACTGCACGGACAGATTGCCCTAACTCACGGCCCTGTTGGTACCATTGTATGCCGCCCGAATAGAAGCCTATATTGTGAGCACTGTAGTCGCCGTCGTTCGAACTTGACCATAAGTTACCTTCTGTATCGGCATATACGAGTCTGTTCTGGACGATAAGGCCCGCTGCAGGAAGGAAAATGCTGTTGCCATTCTTCTTACTTGTTACTTTATATCCGTTTACTTCATTCTGTGTAGTCCACTCCCAAGTACAGTTATCGGTGTCCATTAATTCATCTTGCTCTGCTTTTGTGGGCATACGCCAACTGCCTCCCCAATTTACTCGTGCTGCATCGTCTGATAATTCAAGGGTTGTTTTGTTATCTACTATACCATATTCTGAATCTGTGCAGTATTTCGTCATTGAGTCAGCTGTGCCATTACACCATTTATAGTTACTCAAATCGTAAGTTGCTTTTGGCTCAGTCTCGCCCCATGCAAAGTAACTGCCATACTCTTCGGGAGTAGTAGCACCCACGTTGCAAGTAGCCCATTTTAATCCACTTGGCAAACCAAGGTCAACATACTCGTGTCCATTATGTAACTCACCTGATTGGTTCTCTTCCGCTTCAAAGTTAGCCACAAACTCGCTATTTGCAGTTACGGTAACAGTGTATGGGTTTTCAGTTGAAACAACCTCTCCACCCAATGTCCAATTCTTGAACACGTAACCGCTATTTGCAGTTGCAGTTAAAGTAACACTACCACCTTGCTCAACGCTACTTGCCGATGCTGTTGCTGTACCACCTTCTGTTGCTGATACTGATACTGTAAAACTTTGTTTTTCTCCGAAAACTGCTCGGACTGATTGCCCGTAATTGCGTTGGCTGTAGTCACAGTTCACGCTTACCGAAGTGAACATCAAGCAGTAGGCGTAGAAGGTAGAGCCCGGATAGGCAGAACTCGACCAATAGTAACCGCTATTGGCTGCGCCAGGGAGAAAGATTGAGTTACCATTCTTTTTACTTGTTACTTTATATCCGCTTACTCCGTTTTGGGTGGTCCAAGTCCAAGTACAGTTGTTTGTATCCTCTAACTCACCTATCTCTTCGTATGTTGGCATACGCCAATTTCCTCCCCAATTTACATTAGCGGCATCTGCCGATAAGGGTAATACTTCGGGGTTATCATTATATGTGTATTCTGTTGCTAACCAACTCTGTGGAGTGGTTTCACCCCAAGCATAATTATTTCCATACTCTTCGGGAGCAGTGGCTCCAACGTTGCAAGTTGCCCATTTTAATCCACTTGGCAAACCAAGGTCAACATACTCGTGTCCATTATGTAACTCACCTGATTGGTTCTCTTCCGCTTCAAAGTTAGCCACAAACTCGCTGTTTGCTGTAATGGTTGCTATAAATGGGTTAGAGACACTAACCACGTTGTTATTCAATGTCCAATTTACAAATCTGTAACCGGTTTCAGGAGTAGCAGTTAAGATAACACTACCACCCTCCTCAACGCTCTCGGCAGAAGTTGTAACAGTTCCACCTTCGGTTGCAGATACCGATACGGTGTAGGTTGGTATTGGCTCAGGCTCTTCTCCGCCTACTTGCTCCAATATCCAAGTTGCTCTTAAATCGGCAGGAGCATCGCAGAATGGGTAATATACTCCATTTACATCCTCAACTTTAAAATAGTTTGCTCCATTTTTAATATAGTATGTTCCGTCAGGGTTATCAATAAATGTCAACTCCGAGCCGTATGTCAAACCATCAACATTCCATTGTTGGCAATAGATGTAGTAACCGCTCTTGCTCTTTAAATAGTAGTTTGTACCTGATGCCTCAAATACAAATATCTGGTTATTATTTTCGGCGTATGCAACGCAATTAACACCTCCATTAGTACCACCGGAGTGTATGTAGTTGTTTGCAATATTCAAGTAGCAACCACTTGCAACATCTTTAATGCGATACTCTTTAGTTAATGATATACCGCTCTCAGTTGTTCTCTCTTCAAAGTTTGCAACAAACTCAGTATTGGCAGTAATAGTAGCAACAAATATATTTTCGGTCGAAACCTCACTACCATTAACTGTCCAGTTAACAAATCTGTAACCCGACTCAGGAGTAGCAAACAGTGTTACACTACCACCTTGAGCCATACTGTTTACCGAAGCAGATGTTGTTCCTCCCTCTGTTGCCGAAACAGATACGGTATAGGTTGGCAACGGGGTAGCCTCTTCCAATACCCAAGTTGCTTTCTCTCCTTCGGTAGCATTACAGAATGGATAGTAGTATCCATTTAGCTCATCAACTGCAAAATATGACTCTCCAAACATAATGTCATATGTCTCATCATCATTCTTTACAAATGACAAATCAACTCCTGCAGTTTGAGCATCAACAATCCATTTTTGGCAATAGAGGTAGTAACCGCTATTGGTTATAACTTTGAATTTATCACCCGATACCTCAAACTTAAATATTTGGTCGGCATCTTGGGCATAAGCAGTACAGTTTACACCACCAAAAGAGCCTGTATAGTGGAAGTCGTAGTTTACAGCATTTAGATAAAGGCCACTCTCAACATTCTTAATTCTGTAATACTTCTCTGTTGAGATACCATTATACTCTCTCTCAAATTTAATACTATCTATCTCAGCAATAGGTCTGCTGTATATTACATCATCTTCTTTATATATAGCCACCTTTGTTTGAGTATTCCCTCCTTCTATATTGCATACTGCACGTATCGATGCTCCTGAACAACGAGAAAGATTTCCTGTTGAAGTTGGGGCATAAGCCTTAATGTAGTATAGAGCATTTGCACTATTGTTAACATAGTCTCTAATTGAGTTTGTCCAATAATAAGCATACTCTTGGTTGCTTACATATCCATCGCCCTTTGCTCCTGTAGCAGGAAGAAATATAGAGTTCCCATTTACGGTACTTGTAACTTTATAACCGCTTATTCCGTTTTGAGTTACCCAAGTCCAATTACAATTATAGAAAAGTTCAGTCATCTCCTCTTCTGTTGGTATTCGCCAACTTCCTCCCCAGTCAACTCTTGCCACATCATCTGACATCTCAAGGTCAGTCAATCCATCGGGATCTTGGCTGTACGAATAACCTGTGGCATATTTTGTAATTCTTGAACCAATACCATCGCAATATATATAATTATCCCAACTATAATAATCCTTTGGTGACGTTTCAGCCCATGCATAGTAGTTTCCAAACCCTTCAGGGGTTGTAGCACCCACGTTGCAGGTAGCCCATTTTGTTCCACTTGGCAAACCAAGGTCAACAAACTCATGTCCGTTATGTACTGAGGAAGAGACTTTTGCAAATCCTACACTATCAACATCGGTTAAAGGTACGCTATATATTACCTCACCACCTTTGTGAACTTTTATCTTTGTCTGTGCGTATGCACCGCCTATTATTATGGCTGATATTGCTAATAGTAATGTTATTATTCTTGTTTTCATTTCAAAAAATAAATTTTTTAATTAGGAATTAGTTCGTAACTTCGTTACAATTAGGAGTTAGGAATTAATTCCTCATTCCTCATTCCTCATTATTTTATAATCTTCTTAGTTTTTATCTCTCCATTTGATTGAACTGCAACCACATAGATACCCGAGGGGTAGTTGCTGACATCAAGAGTTGCTATCTCTGTGTTAGGAGTTTGGTACTGCATCAACACACCTTGCATATTGTAAAGTTGCACTTGGCTAATTAACTCAGGTGAGGTTATACGAACTTCGCCGTTGTAATAGATTATCTCTACATCAGCTACCTCTGCTACTGCCTCCTCAATGGCGGTTATATCAGTATCGCCAAAAGTGATGACCTCAATATTCTCTATCGCCATGGGTGTTATTATACCCGAAATAGTGATGTCTACTTCATCTTCCGATGGGAAGGTGATTTTGTCTATTTCATCAATTGCTATTGATTGAAATGAGCCTTGCGATGTTAGATAAACATTCATATAGTCGGTTGCCGATGCTCCAATAAAAGGAATGAATGTGAGTAACATCATTACTACGTGTTTAGTCTTGAATTTTTTCATAATTATATTGTTTTACTTGATTTCTTATTATGGAATAGAGATCTTTTAATTTCAACTTTAAACCTAATTAAGTGTATATTTGTACTCAATTAAAGATTGTTTTAGCTAAGTAAGACAAAGTTAAATAAAGTTAAGTGCGACGATTTAGGATAGGTAGTAAATAAAATTTACGGAATAGTATAAAATATTTACTCTTCCATCTCCTTGATATAGTGTAAAAAGAAGTTGTGATTTAATGCACGAGAGATGCGCAACAGAAGGTCTGTATTTATAGATTCTTGTCGGAATATATAGTAAATATTAGGACGCTCACAATTAATCTTTTTTGCGAGCCAAGCAGGAGTTCTCTCTTGAAGTTTTAACTCTTTTTCTATTAATTTTCCGATGTGTATCATAAAAAAGGCGGAACCATTTGTTGCAAACCCAAAACTGAGGGACCGCCAAGACCCTTGATACAGATAAGCACAAACAGTTCACACCTCGAGGGCATGAACTTTTGTAGTATGCTTATTCTCGTATCAATTTGAAAATTGGCGGTTTTCAGTTCAGAGAATAGTTACTAATCGTTCAAAATTATATCGTAATAGCTTTCGCTATCTCTTTATCAAAAATACATTTTGCAAATGTTTATTTACTACAAAGGTAGCAAAAAATAGAAGATTAGAGTTAGTAATACGATAAATTAATGATTTTATGATAAAAAAAGAAAAAGACCGGTAATTGAAATTACCAGTCTTTTCTCGGTACCCGGAGCGGGACTTGAACCCGCACAGCCGTGTTATAGCCAAAGGATTTTAAGTCCTTCGTGTCTACCGATTCCACCATCCGGGCGAAACCATTGAGCGAAAAACGGGACTCGAACCCGCGACCCTAACCTTGGCAAGGTTATGCTCTACCAACTGAGCTATTTTCGCATTTGCGGTTGCAAAGATACATCTCTTTTTTAAATTACAAAAGAATATGGGCAATAAATTAATTAAAAAAAATTAATATTCTTCTTGTGTATTACTCTTAGTTGCTTTATTATTAAGGTGTTAATATGCTGTTGCTACAGTTCCGTAAAATACCTTATTGTTGATAAATCTCTAATTTTATATATTTGCAATAGCAAATTATCAATTATGAGAAGAGCAATCGCCATAATAATATTATTGTTTCCCCTCAATTTTTCTCTTATAGCAGGAAATTTTGCTGACTACGTAAATCCTTTAATGGGTACGCAATCAACTTATGACTTTTCGCATGGTAATACATATCCTGCAGTTGCTCTGCCTTGGGGATTAAACTTTTGGTCGCCCCAGACAGGCGAAAATCGCAACGGGTGGATGTATGTCTATACCGATACCGTTATAAGAGGCTTTAAACAGACTCATCAGCCAAGCCCCTGGATTAACGACTATGCTGTTTTTTCAGTAATGCCTTTGAGTGGTGAACTGAAATTATCGCATAAGGAGCGAGGTGTTAGTTTTACGCACCAAAACGAAGAGGCACGCCCATATTGTTATAGTGTAAAAATGGATAATGGGGTAGAGGTTTCGCTTGCTCCTACACGTACATCGTCAGTTATGGAGGTCTCATATCCTTCGTTACAAGGGCAATATTTTATAATTGATGCTCAGCATGGAGGGTGCAAAGTTGATATTGACCAAATGGGTCGTAAGGTTACAGGCTACGTAAAAAACCACAATGGTGGAGTGCCTGCAAATTTTACCAACTATTATGTAATGGAGTTCAGTCACCCTATTGCCGAGAAGGGTGTTATGATAAACGATTCTCTTTTTGCGGGGCGTAGTGTTGGTGAGCATGACAGAGTGTGTGGCTATTTGCGTTTTATAGTGCCAGAGGGAGAGAATCTGACTGTTAGAATGTCATCATCATTTATCTCATTGGAACAGGCAAAACTTAATTTTAGGAGAGAGGTTGCAGGCAAATCGTTTAATGAGGTTAAGGAGTTGGCAAAGAGTCAATGGAACAATATGCTTGGCAGGGTGGTTGTTGACGATGATAACGAGGAGGCTTTGAAAACATTCTATTCGTGCCTATATAGAGTATTACTTTTTCCACGTGAGTTTTATGAGTACGACGAAGAGGAGCAACCTTACTATTACAGCCCTTACGATGGCAAAATTCACGAAGGCTACATGTACACCGATAATGGTTTTTGGGATACCTTCCGTGCTGTACACCCTCTTTTTACTCTTATTTATCCCGAAGTGTCGGAACGAGTTATGCAATCGCTTGTGAATGTTTATAATGAGAGTGGTTTCTTGCCCGAATGGGCATCGCCGGGGCATCGTGGTTGTATGATAGGCAACAACTCGTTGTCGCTTATAGCTGATGCTTATATAAAAGGTATCCGCGGGTTTGATACTCAAAAGGCTCTTGAGGCAATGGTGCATCAAACCGAAGCTCAAGGAGAGCCTTTGTCTGTTGGGCGCAATGGATACGAAGAGTATTTTACTTTGGGATATGTGCCTTATCCCGATTATTATGAAGCAGCTGCGAAAACATTGGAGTATGCCTATGCCGATTGGTGTCTTTCGGCTTATGCGAGAGCATTGGGCGAAGTAGATATTGCTTCTGATTATGAATCAACTTCATATAACTATGAAAACCTCTTTGATAAGTCATTTGGCTTTATGCGTGGCAAAAATAGGAGCGGGGAGTGGTTATTCCCCTTTAAACCTGAAGAGTGGGGAGGACCTTTTACCGAAGGCTCATCATGGCACTATACTTGGAGTGTTATGCACGATGTTGAAGGGTTGTCGCGTTTGATGGGAGGTTATGATAATATGACCTTTATGCTTGACTCAATGTTTACCGCTCCTCCTGTATATGATTATGGTACTTATGGTTTTGTAATTCATGAGATAGCCGAGATGGTAGCTCTTGATATGGGACAATATGCTCATGGCAATCAACCTGTTCAGCATGCTGCATACCTATATAATTATAGTCGTGCCCCATGGAAGGCGCAATATCATATCCGCCGAATTTTAGATAAACTCTATAAACCAACACCCGACGGTTATTGTGGCGATGAGGATAATGGTCAGACCTCGGCATGGTACGTTTTTAGTGCCATGGGATTTTATCCGGTATGTCCGGGACGTGCCGAGTATGTTGTTGGAACGCCCCTGTTTGACAAGGTAACTCTTAATTTGCCTGCTGATAAAACATTTATTATTGAATCAACAAATAATGGTTCGGTTAGCCCATATATAAAGAGTGCTGAGTTAAACGGAAAGAGATATACTAAAAATTATATATCGCATTTTGATATTATAAATGGAGGAACTTTACGTTTTAATATGTCGGATAAGCCTAATATTAAACGAGGAATAAATGCGGAAGATGCTCCGGCCTCTTTAACTAAAGTTGAAAATTAAAAACATTAACGATATGAAAAAAGTAATACTATTTGCAGTACTATTATTTATGTTTGCAGTACAATCGGTAACTGCCCAAAAACTTAAAGCAATAACATCGCCTAATGGTAAGATTGAGTTGACTGTATTTTCATCGGCATGGGGGGTTCCCGGATATTATGTAAAATTAGATGGAGATACTCTTATAAACGACTCTCAGTTGGGTTTGCGATATAGTGGCTCAGAAATTACAGGACATGCAATTGAAAAGGTTAATTATAAATGGGAACGCACTGATAGTATAAATGGTGTTAAATATAACGAGATGATAGTTTCGTTTAACCAACCTTATAAGGGTACATATAAAGTATATGCAAGAGCTTATGATAATGGAATAGCACTTAAACAAGCATATAGCTTAGGTAGTGCTGAGAAAACTCTTTTACACGACGATAATACAACTATCTATTTTGCCCCTAAGGCTGAGTTGATTAAAGATGCCGGCACTATGCCTATTGATTCTGTAAAAGCACTATCTTTTCCGGCTGAAATTAAACTTGAAAACGGTAAAAATATAACGCTTTCAAATACCTCATTAAAGGATTATCCCGAGATGGAACTTAACGCCAATACAGAGGTCTCTAATATGTTGAAAGTGGGGTTAAGGCCAATGTATAAGGGTAACGATATGATAAAAGCAGTTCTTCCTGTTACTTTTGAAACCCCTTGGCTAAAAATGGAGATTAAAAAGTAGCTGTTTGTGCACTTTGTGTAAATTAGGAATTAGGAATTAGGAATTAGTTCGTGGCTTCGCCACAATTATAAATTAATAATTAAGTACATTCCTAATTTCTAATTCCTAATTAATAATACTATTCCCTAAAATATACTCTCTTAACCCGTGCCGAAACTGATGTAAGAACTTCGTAAGGGATTGTGCCTAATTTTTCGGCAATATCTTCAACTCTGATATTTTCGCCAAATACTTCAACTATATCACCTTCGGTACACTCAATATCGGTAACATCAATCATGGTAACGTCCATACATACGTTGCCTACAATTGGAGCTTCGCAACCATTAATCCACATAGAGCCTTTTCGGTTGCCAAGGTGTCGATTAAGTCCATCGGCATATCCTATTGGCACAGCTGCTATACGTGATTTTTTGTTTAATACTCCCTTCCTTCCATAGCCAACTGTCTCTGCCGAAGAGAGTTCTTTGACTTGAAGTATTGTTGTTTTTAGTGTTGAAACGCATCTCAATCCTTCAACAGATGGGTGAGGTGCTACTCCGTAAAGCCCAATGCCTAACCTTACTCCTTCAAATTGATATTGGGTGTATCGTGATATTCCGGCAGTATTTAATATGTGGCGGAATATTGGCTTGCCTATTCCTATTTGGAGAGATTCGGCGCATCGGCTGAATATCTCAATCTGGGTATCGGTATAGTAATCGAGGTTATCATCGTCGCTTCCCGCAAGATGTGAGAATACCGAGCGTGGCGTGAGAGCATTATTATTTGATAACTCTTTAATGAGCTTAGGCATATCTTGAATGGTGAAACCTAAACGGTGCATTCCGCTATCTATTTTTATATGTATTGGGAACTCGGTTATTCCTTGTGCATTTGCTGCTTTTGTAAGAGCGTCTAATAGTCTGAAACTATATACTTCAGGCTCAAGATTATATTTAAAGAGTGTCTCGAACGTTCCCATTTCGGGATTCATTACCATTATGGGCATTGTTATGCCTGCCTTGCGCAACTCTGCTCCCTCGTCAGCAACGGCCACTGCTACATAACTGCACCCTGCATCTTGTAGCGTTTTTGTAAGTTCATATGAGCCTGCTCCATAACCGAATGCTTTTACCATACATATAAGTTTGGTATTGGGTAATAGTTTTTGTTTGTAGTAGTTATAGTTGTGTCGGAGTGCGTCAAGGTTTACCTCTAATACAGTTTCGTGTTGTTTTAGTGATAGAATATCGGTAATATCATCAAAGTTAAAGCTTCTTGCTCCTTTTACCAATATTATTTCATTGTTATACTTATCGGCAATATTTGAAGCTATAAACTCTGCTGTGGTTTTAAAGAAAATGCTATCTGTTGGGAATAGATCTTTGTTCTCAATAAGGTTTTCTCCTATTCCTACAAATTTGTCAACTCCATTCTCTTTTAGAAGTTGTGATACTTTGTTGTATAACTCACGACTATCTGTTGTAGATTGCAAAATATCTGATAATATAAGACGTTTTTTCACACCTTTTGTTACTGAACGTCGTGATAGAAAATCAAGGGCTATTTCAAGCGATTTTATATCAGAGTTATATGTATCGTTTATTATTGTACAATCATTACGACCCTCTTTAACCTCTAATCGCATGGCTACAGGCTCTATCTCTGCTAATTTCTCTGAAACCTCTTGTGTGGTAAAGTTAAAACAAAATAGTGTTATGCAAAGAGTGTGAATGGCATTCTCTATTGAGCCATCTTCGGTAAATGGTATTCTAAAAATCTCCTCACGGTTGTTATATATATATATAACAGAGGTAGTCTTGTCCTCTTTTTTTATCTCCTTAATATATAGTGGCGCTGAGGTGTCGGTGGTTGACCACCCTATTAATTTCTTACTATTGAAGCGCTCTTCAATATGTTTTTTTATTAATGGCTGAGTTGCATTATATATTATAATCTCAGCTGTTTCAAAGAGGTTGAGTTTTTCTTCAAGTTTCTCCTCTTGTGATTTGAATCCTTCTTGATGAGCATCGCCTAAACAGGTGAAAATACCTATGGTTGGTTTAATTATATTTGAGAGTGCCTGCATTTCGTTTGGCTGCGATATTCCGGCTTCAAATATTGCAAGATTGCTGCGCTCTTCCAATTCCCATACCGATAGGGGAACTCCGATTTGAGAGTTGTAACTGCGAGGTGAGCGGGTGATTATATAGCGTGATTGTAATAGTTGATAAAGCCACTCTTTTACTATCGTTTTTCCATTGCTTCCGGTAATGCCTATTACAGGTAGTTTGAATGATGAACGATGCGCGCTCGCTATCAGTTGCAATGCCCTTATTGATTTATCAACTTTTATGAAGTTGGCTCCTTTGAGGTTTGTAAATTCAGGTAAAATATACTCTACTACAAAATTACGGACACCTTTATTGTATAACTCCGCTATAAAACGATGTCCGTCGTTAGTTTTACTATTTATTGCAAAAAATAGCGTTTGGTCAGGCGTTTTAAGTGAACGGCTGTCGGTTAGCAATACCGAAACTTTTAACTCTTCGTATGGAACAGGTTCGGTGCCCAATAATGTAGTTATATTTTTTATGGAGTATTCCATTATATATTTAGGTATAAATTCTTTATCTCGGCAATTTCGTTTGTAATATCAATATTTTGATATTTGTCAGCAAAACTTTCAGCCGATTTTAAAAGGTTTTCTAAAAATAGTTTGTATGATTCTACATCGGCACTCATGCGACGGTGCAGAATGCCTTGTCTTATCTTTCCCCACTCTTTTATTATGTTTCTCGATTCAAGAGATATAATCACTTCTTTTATCTGTTCCCATATATACTCTACTGCCTTTTTTGAAGGGTGAGTCATATCGTCGGCATAAAAGCGATAGTCTCTTAGTTCGTCAAGGAGAATTTCGTATGATGGGAAATATATTGCATTGTCGGGGAATGAGTTTGCGAGTTCGTCGCACATAAGCAGTAATACGCTTTTACTTAAATTATTTCCGTGCGCTCCATCTTTAAGATGTCTTATAGGGCTTACAGTCAATACAAATTTTACACCACTGTTGACCTCTAATATTTTGCGAATTGTCTCTGTCATTCTTTCGCTAAGTTCTTTAACCCCTGCTCTTCGTCTTGTAAATGTGGTTGCCGGTAATTTGTGGCAATTTGATACAACTTCGTTATTCGCTTTTAATTCATACTCCCATGATGTTCCAAATGTGAGGAATATAAAATGAGAACTCCTTATTTTTTGACATGTGAGCATAAGCTTCTCATTTATATTATTCAACATACGGGTTGCGTCAGTATCGGAGAGAGTGGAGTGATGGTCAAAACTATGGAATAGGTTGCCATCTTTAAATAAATTGTTTATTGTGTAAGGGGTACAATCTAAACTCTTTTCTAATGATTTTGAGATAGAAAGGGGGTTGTAAAGGACTCCAAACGGATTAACCAAAGAATTAAATTTGCTTGTAGAGAATATGTCTCCTATCTCTTGTGCAAAACAAGAGCCTAAGAATAGTAGCGAGTGATTATGAGAAATCTTATCGCCGTTCCATTTAATTTCAACTTTAGTTCTAAAATCCATAATGCAAAATTATAAAAATAATTGATTAAAAAATGATATATAAATAACTTTTTGGAGTAACTTTGCACACGATGAGAAAAATGTTTTTTATAGGGTCGGTAATATTGTTTATCTCCTTACTTTCGTCTTGCTTGAAAGGAGGGAAGGGTGCTATAGCTATAAATACAGACGAGGACTCTACTTTAGTTTTTGAAATGGACAGCTCTTTGATGTGTGAAGATATATTTGAGAAAGATGTTGCCTCTTCAATGCTATATCTTGCCCCATTCAGCGAGTGTTCGTTAGCAGGTAGTGCTGCATATGGTAAAGATTTTAATATAGATGTTGCCGTATTGTCTACAGACTCGGCATATATAATAATGTCGGAGTTGTTTGATAAAGATGAAGATGGCAACCTGTTGTGGAGATTGACCGACTCTGTAAAAATATATTTTCCTGCAGGAGCCTCTATCGGTTGGCCCGGATATGTCGTGCGCGAAGATGTTATTGATTATGATCTTATGGCTGTTATTCCTGATGATAACGATTGGATTGATACAGAGGTTTATAATAATCTGCTTGGTGTATGGCGGTTGAATGCCGAAGAAAAAACCATAATTCCTATCTCTACAAATAATGTTTCGTGTATAAATGAGTCGTATGGGGTTTATTAGCTATCAGCTTCAGTTGTTGGTTTCGTTACCCTAACTATTGTCTCATGTCCCTTGCCGAATAAAATTTGTAATTTTGTAATTTTCTGTAATTTTCTCCCAATTTATTTGTTTTTTTAGAAAAAATATATTTATATTTATATTTATATTTCGGGCAAGGATCGTTAATAATAGATGGTGGTATTATTCGAGATGTCTTTATAAAAGTATGCTCAGGGGGAACATTAACTATTACCAACGGAGGAGTAATAGATATGACAATAGAGGGAGAATCTAAATTAGATATAGAGCAAGGAGCAATATTAAATCTGATAAATGGAACAATTAAATAGATATTATTAACTTAAAGAAACAATAAGATTATGAAACGAATAGATAAAATAATAACTAAACTGGTTTTGTTAGTTTTACTTACAACCTCAAATATATCTGTATATGCACAAACAACAGAAGATATAACTCTTCCCGATGTATTTCCTACTGAAGATGCGGTTTGGGTAATAGAAGAAGAAATATATACTGAAAGATCTTGGGCAAATCCGGAAACAGGATTATGGTATGATATATATTATACATACTACACATATTATTTAGAAGGAGATACTATTATGAATGATAAAAAATACTCTAAATTATATGTAAAAGACATACAAAATAATATAGATTATGGGTATGTTGGAGGAATAAGAGTTGAGGGTGAGAAGGTATATATTGACCCTGTCGATTTCGATTACGAAACTTTAAATTATGTTACAGGAGGGAGGGCTCGCATATTTTTTGGAGTTGAAGAAGACGAAGAAGGAGTGTTTGATGAGTTTTGTCTGTATGACTTTTCTTTGAATGAAGAAGATGAGTTTATTACAGTAACTTTTTTCGAGGATATGGGATCTCCATATTGTACTCCTATAGAGATGTATAATTGGGGTAATAATGATATTCAAGAAGAATGGATAAAAGGAATAGGTTCAAAATTTGGTTTATGGTACGATAGAGTTACTACAACTACAGGAATGGGATCAAATGTGAATTTTACTTTAAAATCTTTCTACTACAAAGGCAAACAATTTTATCCTGCTGAAGAATCAGGAATTAATGAAAGTATTGCAGATACGCCCAAAACCAAAGCATACGTTTCAAATGGGGTGTTATATATTGAAAATGCCGATGGCATCAACTCAGTAGAGATATATGATACAACAGGCAGGGTAATAACTTCAGGTAGTTACAATAGTAGTTCGGTTCAAATACAGCTGCCGGTAACCATTAAAGGTGTAATATTGGTTAAGGTAAACGATGAGGTAATAAAAGTACTTTGTAATTAACTTTTAACTTGATAAATTTATCACCAAAAAGTTTGGTTAATTGCCAAAAAAATAGTACTTTTGCGAAGTTTTTAGCGCCAAAAAGTACGCCATAACTGTGTAAATAGTTGATTTACACCAATTTTATGTGTGGCTTTTAAGTAAAGAAAACGAGAGAAATAATTTTAAATTAAATAATAACAAACGATTAAAAGTTCTAAGAAATGCCTACAATTCAGCAATTAGTAAGAAAAGGAAGGGTAGTTTTGGAGGACAAAAGTAAATCTCCTGCATTGGATTCATGTCCTCAAAGACGTGGTGTATGTGTGAGGGTTTATACTACAACTCCTAAAAAACCTAACTCTGCGATGCGTAAAGTGGCAAGGGTTCGTTTGACTAACGGAAAAGAGGTTAACTCTTACATTCCAGGAGAAGGACACAACTTGCAAGAGCACTCTATCGTAATGGTACGTGGTGGTCGTGTAAAAGATCTTCCCGGTGTTCGTTATCACATTGTACGCGGTACATTAGATACTGCAGGTGTGGCTAACCGTACCCAACGTCGCTCGAAATACGGAGCAAAACGTCCTAAAGCAGGTAAAAAGTAATAAAGTTGCAGCCTGCATAAACATTAATGCAACGCCCGGAGAAATTAAAACTTAGTTGTAAAACTATTTTCTAGTTTCTTGGATAGGCTGATTAGGTTGAGTAAACGGTGTCGGAGGATACTGTTGAAGATGTAAAAAGCAACCAAGAACAAGAACAAAAAGAATTAAGATGAGAAAAGCAAAACCAAAGAAAAGGATTGTATTACCCGATCCTATCTTCAGTGATGTAAAGGTTTCAAAATTTGTAAACCACTTGATGTATGACGGAAAGAAAAATACCGCATACACTATTTTCTATTCCGCTCTTGATATGGTTAAATCTAAAATGACCACAGAAGAGACAGCCCTCGAAATCTGGAAGAAGGCTTTGGAAAACATTACACCTCAAGTAGAGGTTAAATCACGTCGCGTGGGTGGAGCAACATTCCAAGTTCCTACCGAAATCCGCCCTGATCGCAAAGAGTCAATCTCGATGAAAAATTTAATATTGTACGCACGTAAACGTGGTGGCAAAACCATGGCAGACAAATTGGCTGCTGAGATAATGGACGCTTACAACAACCAAGGTGGTGCGTTTAAACGTAAAGAGGATATGCACAAGATGGCAGAAGCTAACCGTGCGTTTGCTCACTTTAGATTTTAATTGAAAGATGGCAAAAGGAGACGAATTATTAAAATATACCAGAAACTTAGGTATTATGGCGCACATTGATGCTGGTAAAACTACCACATCAGAGCGTATTCTATTTTACACCGGTCTAACACACAAGATTGGTGAGGTACACGATGGTGCTGCTACTATGGACTGGATGGAGCAGGAGCAAGAGCGTGGTATTACTATTACCTCTGCTGCTACTACCACTTGGTGGAGCTACAACAATGAGAAATATAAAATAAACCTCATTGACACCCCGGGACACGTTGACTTTACTGCAGAGGTTGAGCGTTCACTTCGTATTTTGGACGGAGCAGTTGCAACATTCTGTGCAGTAGGAGGTGTTGAGCCCCAATCAGAGACTGTTTGGCGTCAAGCTGACAAATACAATGTTCCCCGTGTAGGTTACGTTAACAAAATGGACCGTTCGGGAGCAAACTTCTTTGAAGTTGTTCATCAACTTAAAGAGGTTTTGGGTGCTAATCCTTGTCCTATTCAAATTCCTATCGGTGCGGAGGAGAACTTCAAAGGAGTTATTGACTTGGTTCGTATGAAAGCATTATACTGGCCTAACGAGGCTATGGGTGCTGACTATACAGTTGAGGAGATACCTGCTGAGTTAGTTGCCGAGGCTGAGGAGTGGAGAGAAAAACTATTGGAGTGTATAGCTGATTTTGACGATGCTCTAATGGAAAAATTCTTCGACGATCCTTCAACTATCACCGAAGAGGAGATAAAAACAGCAATTCGTAAAGGAACACTTGCAATGAAGATGGTTCCTATGACTTGCGGTTCATCATTCAAAAACAAAGGAGTACAAACATTGCTTGATGCAGTATGTGCTTACTTGCCAAGTCCAACAGATACTCCATCAGTAGTTGGACACGAGGTTGACAACAAAGAGGTAGAAATTACACGTAAACCTTCATCAGGCGAGCCACTATCAGCATTGATATTCAAAATTGCAGTTGACCCCTACGTAGGTCGTTTGTGCTTCTTCCGCGTTTATTCAGGAGACCTTGCAGCAGGTTCTTACGTTTTGAATACACGTTCAGGTAAAAAAGAGCGTATATCACGTCTATTCCAAATGCACTCAAGCAAACAAAACCCAAAAGAGGTTATCGGTTGTGGAGATATAGGTGCAGCAGTAGGTTTGAAAGACGTTCGTACAGGAGATACAATCTGTGCAGAGAATGCTCCAATCGTGTTGGAGTCAATGGACTTCCCAGAACCGGTTATCGGAATTGCAGTTGAGCCTAAAACTCAAAAAGACTTGGATAAACTTGGTCTTGGACTACAAAAACTTGCTGAGGAGGATCCAACATTTACAGTTAAATCAGATGAGGATACAGGTCAAACAATCATCAGCGGAATGGGTGAGCTTCACCTTGAAATCATCATTGACCGTTTGCGTCGTGAGTTCAACGTTGAGTGTAACCAAGGACGTCCTCAAGTATCATACAAAGAGGCAATCACTCAATCAGTTGAATTGCGCGAGACTTACAAGAAACAAACCGGAGGTCGTGGTAAATATGCAGATATGATTGTTCGCGTAGAGCCAGTTGACGCTGATTTTGAAGGAAGTTTGCAATTTGTTGATGAGGTTAAAGGTGGTAACATTCCTAAAGAGTATATACCTTCAATTCAGAAAGGTTTCACAACCGCTATGAAGAATGGTGTACTTGCAGGTTACCAAGTTGACCAATTGAAAGTAACAGTAATAGATGGTTCATATCACCCAGTTGACTCTGACCAATTGTCATTTGAGGTTTGTGCAATACAAGCATTCAAAAAGGCATGCGAGAAGGCAGGACCTACACTTCTTGAGCCTATCATGAAGATAGAGGTTGTAACTCCAGAGGAGAGTATGGGAGACGTTATCTCAGACCTTAACAAACGTCGTGGACAAGTTGAGGGAATGGAGTCAAGTCGAAGCGGTGCTCGTATCGTAAAAGCTAAAGCTCCTTTGGCTGAGATGTTCGGATATGTAACTTCATTACGTACTATCACATCAGGTCGTGCAACATCAACCATGACATTCTCACACTATGCCGAGGTTAGCTCGTCAATCGCTAAAAACGTACTAACAGAGGTAAAAGGTAGAGTAGATTTATTGTAGTATTCAAAAATCATAAACGCGATATGAATTCAAAAATAAGAATTAAATTAAAATCTTACGATCATACTTTGGTTGATAAATCAGCTGAGAAGATTGTAAAAACAGTAAAACCCACAGGTGCTGTAGTAAAAGGTCCTATACCTCTACCCACACGCAAACGTATCTTTACTGTAAACCGTTCAACATTCGTAAACAAAAAATCGCGCGAGCAATTTGAACTCTCTTTCTACCGTCGTTTGATAGAGATTGAGATTCTTAACGGTTCGTCAAAAGCAGTTGAGGCACTTATGAAACTTGAGTTGCCAAGCGGTGTTGATGTAGAAATAAAATTGTAATAAACCATTTAATAACAAAAAGAAATGCCAGGATTATTAGGAAAAAAAATCGGAATGACATCCGTATTCAGTGCTGAGGGCGTAAATATGCCATGCACTGTTATCGAAGTAGGTCCTTGCGTTGTCACCCAAATCAAAACCGTTGAAACAGACGGTTACGCAGCTGTGCAAGTTGGTTTCGAAGACAAAAAAGAGAAACACACTTCTAAGCCAGAGATGGGACACTTCAAAAAAAGTGGTGTGACACCCAAGAGACACTTGGCCGAGTTCAAAGGTTTTGAGACAGAGTATAACTTAGGAGATGTAATCTCAGTTGACTTCTTCTCAGAAGAAGACTTTGTTGATGTTGTAGGAACATCAAAAGGTAAAGGTTACCAAGGTGTTGTAAAACGTCACGGTTTTGGTGGAGTAGGTCAATCAACTCACGGTCAACACAACCGTCTTCGTGCTCCCGGTTCAATAGGTGCATGTTCATATCCCGCACGCGTATTCAAGGGAACTCGTATGGCAGGTCAAACAGGTAATGAGAGAGTAACTGTTCAAAACTTGCAAGTGATTAAAGTTATCCCCGAGCATAACCTTTTATTAGTAAAAGGCTCTGTACCCGGAAGTAAAGGTTCAATCGTAATAATAGAGAAGTAATCATGGAACTTAGCGTATTAAACATCAAAGGTGAGGATACTGGTAAAAAAGTTACGTTGAACGATGCTGTTTTCGGTATAGAACCCAACGAACACGCAATCTACTTAGACGTGAAACAATTCATGGCGAACAATCGTCAAGGAACTCACAAATCAAAAGAGAGAAGCGAAGTATCAGGAAGTACTCGTAAACTAAAAAGACAAAAAGGAACTGGTGGTGCACGTAGTGGAGATATCAACTCTCCCGTAATGGTAGGAGGAGGACGCGTATTTGGTCCCGTACCTCGCGATTACAGCTTTAAACTAAACAAAAAAGTTAAAGCTTTGGCACGTAAATCAGCACTAAGCACAAAAGTTGCAGCAAATGCTCTAACAGTAGTTGAAGACTTCACATTTGAAGCTCCAAAAACTAAAGAGTTTATTGAATTTGCAAAAAATTTGCAAATGGCTGATAAAAAGTTGCTTTTAGTTTTATCAGATCAAAATAAAAATGTATATTTGTCAGCTAGGAATCTTCCTAAGGCAAAAGTTATAACTGTTTCTGAATTAAATACTTATAAAATTCTTGATTGTGAGAATTTGGTAATATTTGAGAGTTCAGTAGCAGCAATCAATGAATTTTAACAGAAGGAGGCACGATAATGGCAATAATAATTAAACCGATAGTAACGGAAAAAATGACCAGCATTTCGGAGAAATTCAACCGTTTCGGATTTCGTGTAAGTCCCGATGCTAACAAATCACAGATTAAAAAAGCTGTGGAAGAGATGTATAATGTAACAGTAGTTTCGGTAAACACAATGAACTATAAAGGCAAAAACAAAAGCCGTTATACAAAATCTGGTCTTATCGAAGGTAAAACAGCTTCATACAAAAAAGCTTTGGTTACATTAAAAGAAGGTGATACAATAGATTTTTTCAGCAATATTTAATTAAACAATGGCAGTACGTAAATTAAAGCCCACAACACCGGGGCAAAGACACAAGATTATTGGTGCGTTTGATAAAATCACTGCTACCGCACCAGAAAAATCACTTGTAGTCGGTAAAAAAAGTACCGGTGGACGCAACAACGAAGGACATCTAACGATGCGCTATATCGGAGGCGGACACAAACGTAAGTACAGACTTATCGATTTCAAGAGAAATAAAGACGGTGTACCCGCAACAGTAAAGACAATTGAGTATGATCCTAACCGTTCATCTCGTATTGCACTTCTTTATTATGTTGATGGTGAGAAGCGCTATATAATTGCGCCCAATGGTCTTGAAGTAGGAATGACAGTTATGTCAGGTGAAAAAGCAGCTCCTGAGGTAGGAAACGCTTTGTTCCTTTCTGATATACCCGTCGGAACAGTAATTCACAACATTGAGTTGCGTCCTGGACAAGGAGCAGCTTTGGTACGTTCGGCAGGTGTATTTGCACAATTGACTTCGAGAGAAGGAAAATATGCAATTATCAAATTACCTTCGGGTGAGACACGCAAGATTCTTTCTGCATGTAAAGCAACCATCGGTACAGTAGGTAACTCAGACCACGCACTTGAGCAATCAGGAAAAGCCGGTCGTTCGCGTTGGTTAGGACGTCGTCCTCGCAACCGTGGTGTTGTTATGAACCCCGTTGATCACCCGATGGGTGGAGGTGAAGGACGTGCATCAGGAGGACATCCTCGTTCACGTAAGGGTCTTTACGCTAAGGGTCTTAAAACAAGAGCTCCTAAAAAGGCTTCTTCACAATATATAATAGAAAGAAGGAAAAAATAATTTGAATAATTTATAACTATGAGTCGTTCATTAAAAAAAGGACCATTTATCAGTGTGAAACTTCAAAAGAAAGTTGACGCAATGGAGGCTACCGGTAAAAAATCGGTAATCAAAACTTGGTCGCGTGCATCTATGATTTCACCCGATTTCGTAGGACACACTTTCGCTGTTCACAATGGTAATAAGTTTATTCCCGTATACGTAACAGAGAACATGGTAGGACACAAATTAGGAGAATTTGCTCCTACACGTATCTTCCGTGGTCACGGAGGTAACAAGAAGTAATTAACCTCCCTGGGAATTTTTAAAACTAATAAGTAAAAAAAGAAAAATAACATGGGTGCAAGAAAAAGAGAATCAGCCGAAAAAAGAAAAGAGGCCTTGAAAGAGAAGAGCTTCGCTAAGCTGAACAATGTACCTACCTCTCCCCGTAAAATGCGTTTAGTAGCAGATATGGTAAGAGGAATGGAGGTGTTCAGAGCACTTGGCGTTCTAAAATTCTCTACAAAAGAGGCATCGGCAAGATTGGAAAAATTGCTGCGTTCTGCAATTGCCAACTGGGAACAGAAAAACGAGCGCAAAGCCGAGAGTGGCGAGCTTTACATATCAGAGATCTTCGTTGATGGAGCTGCTATGTTAAAACGCCTTCGTCCGGCACCACAAGGTCGCGGATACAGAATCCGTAAACGTTCAAACCACGTAACCTTGTTTGTTGATACAATTAGTAAAAACGAAAATCAAGATTAATAATAAGATGGGACAAAAAGTAAATCCGATAAGCAACCGTTTAGGAATCATCAGAGGCTGGGATTCTAACTGGTACGGCGGCGATAAGTACGGTGACAAGTTATTTGAAGATAGCAAAATCCGTAAATATCTTAATGCCCGTCTTTCAAAAGCAAGCGGAGTATCTCGTATCATAATCGAGCGTACTCTTAAACTAATAATCATAACTATTTGCACATCACGTCCCGGTATGGTTATCGGTAAGGGCGGACAAGAGGTAGATAAACTTAAAGAAGAGTTGAAGAAAATTACCGATAAGTCTGACAAAGATATCCAAATCAATATCTACGAGATAAAGAAACCGGAACTTGACGCCGTTATTGTTGCTAATAGCATTGCTCGTCAGCTTGAAGGAAAGATGGCTTACCGTCGTGCAATCAAGACTGCGATATCAAACACAATGCGTGCCGGAGCAGAGGGAATTAAAATCCAAATCTCAGGTCGTTTGAATGGTGCAGAAATGGCTCGTTCAGAGATGTACAAAGAGGGACGTACACCTCTTCACACTTTGCGCGCTGACATCGATTACGCATTGGCAGAAGCACTAACAAAAGTTGGTTTGTTGGGTATCAAAGTTTGGATTTGTCGTGGTGAGGTATATGGCAAGAAAGATCTTGCTCCTTCATTTACAGCACAAAAAGAGACTCGTGGCGGAGCCGCAGGTCAAGGAGCTAAAAAAGGCTTCAAGAGAAACAAAAAGTAATTAACGAAAAGAACTGACAGAAAATGTTACAACCTAGAAAAACTAAATTCAGAAGGCAGCAAAAAGGTCGCATGAAAGGTGTGGCTCAACGCGGCAACGAGTTGGCATTCGGCTCTTTTGGTATAAAATGTTTGCAATCTAAATGGATTACAGGCCGTCAAATTGAGGCTGCCCGTATCGCCGTTACCCGTTATATGCAACGTCAAGGACAAGTTTGGATTAGAATTTTCCCTGACAAACCAATTACCAAAAAGCCTGCCGAAGTACGTATGGGTAAAGGTAAAGGTTCACCCGAAGGATTTGTAGCACCCGTAACACCGGGAAGAATCCTTATAGAGATAGATGGCGTATCTTTAGAGGTGGCAAAAGAAGCATTGCGCTTAGGAGCACAAAAACTTCCTGTTACCACTAAATTAATAATCCGTCGTGATTACGACGAAACTCAAAACGCATAAGGAGGATAAGATATGAAGATAGCAGAAATTCGTGAACTTCCTACAAAGGAGTTGGTTGAGAGAATCGAAGCACAAGAAGTAGCTCTTAACCGTTTAGTTATCAATCACAGTATCTCTCCTCTCGACAATCCTTCGCAAATCAAACAATTGCGTCGTGAAATAGCGCGTATGAAGGGTGAGTTAAATCAAAGAGATCTAAACGCTTAATCAATAACGCCTAATGGAAACTAGAAACTTTAGAAAAGAGAGAGTAGGGGTAGTTACCAGCAATAAAATGGACAAAACCATTACAGTTGCGGTAAAATGGAAAGAGAAACACCCCATTTATGGTAAATTCGTAAACAAAACGAAAAAATACCATGCTCACGATGAGAAAAACGAGTGCGGTATTGGTGATACCGTTAGATTGATGGAAACTCGTCCTTTGAGCAAAATGAAGAGATGGAGAGTAGTTGAAATCGTTGAAAAAGCTAAATAATTATGATACAACAAGAGTCAAGACTTACAGTCGCTGATAACAGTGGCGCAAAAGAGGCACTTTGTATCCGTGTACTTGGTGGAACCGGAAGACGCTATGCAAGCGTAGGCGATATCATCGTTGTAGCTGTAAAAGGCGTGGTTCCTTCAAGTGATATGAAAAAAGGTGCAGTGTCAAAAGCTGTTGTCGTACGTACTAAAAAAGAGATACGTCGTGCAGACGGTTCGTACATTCGTTTCGACGACAACGCATGTGTATTATTAAATGGAGCTGGCGAAATCAGAGGAAGCCGTATATTCGGTCCGGTTGCTCGCGAATTGCGTGCAACAAACATGAAAATAGTTTCGCTTGCACCCGAAGTACTTTAATAGCATAAAAAAGTAGATTAATGAGTAAGTTACACATAAAAAAAGGAGATACCGTTTACGTAAACGCCGGAGAAGATAAGGGAAAAACCGGACGTGTGCTTAAAGTTCTTGTAAAAGACAACAAAGCAATCGTAGAGGGTGTAAATATGGTGTCAAAGCACACCAAACCCAATGCAAAAGCTCCCCAAGGCGGCATTGTAAAGAAAGAGGCTCCTATTCATCTATCAAACCTTAATGTGTTGGATCCAAAAACAAAAACTCCTACACGTATAGGTCGTAAAATGAATGAAGAGGGCAAATTAGTACGTTATTCTAAAAAATCAGGAGAGGAGATTAAATAATGGCAGCAAATCTCAAAAAAGATTACAAAGAGAGAATCGTCCCCGCTTTGATGAAAGAGTTTGGCTACACAACAGTGATGCAAGTTCCAGTTTTGAAAAAAATTGTTCTTAATCAAGGTTTAGGAGATGCAACTCAAGACAAAAAAATCATCGACACAGCGTTGGCAGAGCTAACAGCAATTGCAGGACAACAAGCTGTAGCAACACTCTCACGCAAGGACATATCAAACTTCAAGTTACGCAAAAAAATGCCTATCGGTGTTTCAGTAACCTTGCGTCGTGAAAAAATGTATGAGTTCCTTGAGCGTTTGGTACGCGTGGCATTACCCCGTATCCGCGACTTCAAAGGTATCGAAAGCAAACTAGACGGAAGAGGTAACTATACTCTTGGAATACAAGAGCAAATTATCTTCCCCGAGATAAACATTGATTCAATCAATAAAATCAATGGAATGAACATCACTTTCGTTACAAGTGCAAACACAGACGAAGAGGGTTACGCATTACTAAAAGAGTTTGGTTTACCTTTTAAAAACATCAAAAAGAGCTAAGATATGGCAAAAGAATCAATGAAAGCTCGCGAGGTAAAAAGAGCTAAATTAGTTGCAAAATATGCTGCAAAAAAAGCACAACTTAAAGCAGAGGGCAACTACGAAGCACTTCAATTAATCCCTCGTAATGCCTCAAGTGTAAGATTACACAACCGTTGCAAATTGACAGGACGTCCTAAAGGATATATGCGTCAATTCGGTATTTCACGTATTCAATTCCGTGAAATGGCATCACAAGGATTAATTCCCGGAGTAAAAAAAGCAAGTTGGTAGAAACTTGCAGTCAACAAAAAAGAGTGAGTTAAATATTGTTCGGGTAGTCCGAATCAATTTAAAATTTATTTAATATGACAGATCCAATAGCAGATTATCTTACAAGGTTAAGAAATGCAATAAAAGCTCAACACAACGTAGTTGAGGTTCCTGCATCAAACCTTAAAAAAGAGATCACAAAAATCCTTTTTGACAAAGGTTACATACTTAACTATAAGTTTGTAGAGGAGGGTCCTCAAGGAACAATCAAAATAGCCTTGAAATACGATCCTGTAAATAAAGTGAATGCAATCAAGAAGTTGGAGAGAGTATCTTCTCCCGGTTTGCGTAAATATGCCGGACACAAAGAGTTGCCACGTGTTTTGAATGGTTTAGGTATAGCAATTATATCTACTTCAAAAGGAGTAATGACCGACAAAGAGGCACGTACTCTTAATGTAGGAGGCGAAGTGTTGTGTTACGTTTATTAATGAATAGGAGGTAAATTATGTCAAGAATTGGAAAATTGCCTATCGCTATCCCCGCAGGCGTAACAGTAACAGTAAAAGATAACGAAGTTTCGGTAAAAGGTCCTAAAGGGGAGATGACACAAACCATTACCGGAGGAATAGCAGTAAACGTAGAAGGAGGTCAAGTAGTAGTAACACGTCCCGATGATACAAAATCATCACGTTCATTGCACGGATTATATCGCGCACTAATCAACAATATGGTTGTAGGTGTGTCAGAAGGATATAAAAAAGAGTTGGAATTGGTAGGTGTAGGATACCGCGCAGAGAACAATGGTCAAGTATTGAAATTGTCTTTAGGTTTCTCACACGATATATATGTAAAATTGCCCAAAGAGGTTAAACTTGAGACTAAGAGTGAGAGAAATAAAAACCCTCTTATCTTGATGGAGTCTTGCGACAAAGAGTTGTTAGGACTTATATGTGCAAAAATTCGCACATTCCGTAAACCTGAGCCATACAAAGGTAAAGGTATCAAGTTTGTTGGCGAGTATATTCGCAGAAAATCAGGTAAATCGGCTGGTGCTAAGTAATTCACGTTAAAAGGTAAATATCATGATAACTAAAATAGAAAGAAGAATAAAGATTAAAACCCGCATACGTGGTAAAATATCAGGAACAGCAGAAACTCCTCGTATGACAGTATTTAGAAGCAACAAGCAAATCTACGTACAAATCATAGACGACTTAGCAGGCAAAACTTTGGTATCAGCATCATCAAAATCACTTGCTGACGGAGATAACAAAGCAGCAGCAGCTCAAGTAGGAGAGATAATAGCAAAAAAGGCTCAAGAGGCAGGAATCACATCAGTAGTATTCGACCGTAACGGTTACCTCTATCATGGCCGAGTTAAAGAGCTTGCAGAAGCAGCTCGTAAGGGTGGACTTAAATTTTAAACGACAATGGCAGTAAAATATAACAGAGTAAAGTCAACTAACGACTTGGAATTAAAAGACAGATTGGTACACATCAACCGTGTAACCAAGGTTACTAAGGGAGGTCGTACATTCAGCTTCTCAGCCATAGTAGTAGTAGGAGACGGAAAAGGAATCGTAGGTTACGGTTTGGGTAAAGCCAGCGAGGTAACCGCTGCTATTGCAAAAGGAGTAGAGGCAGCAAAGAAAAACCTCATAAAAGTTCCCGTATATAAAGGGACAATACCTCACGAGCAATTTGCTAAGTTCGGTGGAGCACAAGTTCTTATCAAACCTGCATCACACGGTACAGGAGTTAAGGCAGGAGGTGCGATGCGTGCCGTACTTGAGAGCGTAGGAGTAACAGACGTACTTGCAAAATCAAAAGGCTCATCAAATGCTCACAACTTAGTAAAAGCAACATTTGTAGCATTAGCAGAGTTGCGCGATGCAGCAATGGTAGCAACTAATCGTGGAGTATCAGTA
This sequence comes from Candidatus Caccoplasma sp., assembly GCA_045587545.1. Lineage (GTDB taxonomy): Bacteria > Bacteroidota > Bacteroidia > Bacteroidales > G3-4614 > Caccoplasma_A. The sequence goes on along the minus strand of JAZNCN010000020.1, from coordinate 9,699 downwards.
GAAAAAGTATTTAAAGGTTAATAAAGGAACAGAGAGATGAAGACAATTAAAATCACACAAGTAAAGAGCAAAATCAAATGTCCCGCTGTCCAAAAGAAAACCCTTGAAGCTTTAGGATTGCGTAAACTAAACCAGACAGTTGAGCACAATGCCACTCCCCAAATATTAGGAATGGTAGATAAGGTAAAACACTTGGTAGTAGTTGAATAATTTGTTTTTTGAACAAGAAAAAATTAAAGATATGAATTTAAGTAATTTAAAACCTGCTGCAGGATCAACCAAGAGCCGTAAAAGAATAGGTCGCGGACCCGGTTCAGGAATGGGAGGAACTTCAACAAGAGGACACAAAGGAGCAAAACAACGCTCAGGATACAGTAGAAAGCTTGGTTTCGAAGGAGGACAAATGCCTCTTCAACGTCGTTTGCCCAAATTTGGATTTAAAAATCCTAACCATGTTGAGTATAAAGCAATCAATTTATCAACTTTACAAGCATTAGCAGAAGCAAAAGGATTAGAGAAAATTGATATAAATACTTTGGTAGAAGCAGGATTTGTAGGAAAGAATCAATTGGTGAAAGTCCTTGGTGGCGGATCAATCGCAGCAAAACTTGAGGTATCAGCAAATGCATTCTCAAAATCAGCCGAAGCAGCAATCACAGCTGTAGGTGGAACAATCGTTAAACTCTAATTGATATGAGAGCGATAGAGACAGTAAAAAACATTTGGAAGATAGAAGATCTAAGATATAGAATTCTGACAACCATATTGCTAATCATGGTGTACCGCGTAGGATCATACGTGGTACTCCCTGGTATAGACCCTCAATACCTATCAGAGTTGCAAAATCAAACTCGCGGAGGATTGATGGCTCTATTAGATATGTTCTCAGGAGGAGCATTCTCAAATGCATCAATATTTGCATTAGGAATCATGCCCTATATCTCGGCATCTATCGTGATTCAACTTTTGGGAATGGCAATACCGTATTTCCAAAAATTGCAACGAGAAGGCGAAAGCGGACGTCGCAAATTGAATCAATATACCCGATATTTGACAGTGGTAATTCTTCTAATACAAGCACCCTCATACTTAGTAAACCTAAAAGTACAAATGGGTGGAGTGGCAGCAGGAGCATTCCCATCTGACTTTATGTTTATCATAACATCAACCATCATATTAGCAGCAGGCAGTATGTTTGTGTTGTGGTTAGGAGAACGTATAACAGATAAAGGTATCGGAAACGGAATTTCGTTCATAATCCTTATAGGTATTATAGCACGACTTCCTCATGCATTAGGAATTGAGTTTATCAGCCGTGCAGCAACAAAATCAGGAGGATTGGTAATGTTCCTTGCAGAGTTGGTATTCCTATTGTTTGTGGTAGCTGCATCTATCCTATTAGTACAAGGAACACGTAAAGTTCCCGTACAATACGCAAAACGAATTGTCGGAAACAAACAATATGGCGGAGCAAGACAGTATATACCCCTAAAAGTAAACACAGCAGGAGTAATGCCTATAATCTTTGCTCAAGCAATAATGTTCATTCCCATAACAATAGTAGGATTCTCGGCAGACAATGCGTCAAGTTCATTTGCAAGAGCATTTATGGATAACACAGGATTCTGGTATAACTTTGTATATGCAATCTTGATAATTGTATTTACATACTTCTATACAGCAATCACTATTCAGCCCAATCAAATGGCAGAAGACATGAAACGTAACAACGGATTTATTCCAGGAATTAAACCCGGAAAGAAAACCGCAGAGTATCTTGACTCAATCATGTCACGTATCACATTGCCCGGATCATTGTTCCTTGCATTGGTAGCAATTATGCCAGCCTTTGCACAAATAGCAGGAATAAGCAGCGAATTTGCACAATTCTTCGGAGGAACATCACTATTGATTTTAGTTGGAGTAGTACTTGATACCTTGCAACAAGTAGAAAGTCATTTGATGATGCATCACTATGACGGACTATTAAAATCAGGACGTATTAAAGGACGTCAAGGTTCAGTTTCAGCATATTAGTCTAACAAGGATAAAATGATTTATCTTAAAACAGACGAAGAGATAGAGTTAATGAGGGATAGTAACCTCTTGTTGGCGCAAACAATGGGCGAAATAGCCAAATGGGTTGCACCGGGAATTACTACCCTTAAGCTCGATTCGATAGCAGAACAGTTTATCAGGGACAACGGAGGAGTACCAAGTTGTTTAGGTTATAGCGGCTATCCCAATTCGATATGTGCTTCCGTAAACGAACAAGTAGTTCACGGAATACCGTCAAACAAAGAGTTGAAAGACGGAGATATAGTATCAATTGATTTTTGCGTATTGAAAAACGGATTTCATTCCGACTCAACCTATACGTTTCCCGTAGGAGAAGTAAGTTACGAAGTACATCGTTTACTAAAAACCACGAAGGAATCATTATACGTAGGCATTGAGCAAGCAGTAGAAGGAAAACGAGTAGGCGATATAAGCAATGCCATACAAACCTACTGTGAAAAACGAGGATATTCATTAGTTCGTGAAATGTGCGGACACGGAATAGGCAGGCAAATGCATGAATCGCCCGAGGTACCAAATTTTGGGCGACGCGGATGCGGACCAGTACTTCGTTCAGGAATGGTAATAGCGATAGAACCAATGGTAAACATGGGATCGCGTAATATAGTGATAGAGCGCGATGGGTGGACAGCCCGTACAAAAGATCGCAAACCCTCAGCTCACTATGAGTTGTGCGTGGCGGTACGAGAAGGAGCACCCGATATACTATCTACATTTAAATATGTAGAAGAAGTTTTAGGAGATAAATTCATTTAGAAAATAATAACTTATGGCAAAACAGGCTGCAATAGAACAAGACGGAACAATTGTAGAAGCATTGTCTAATGCAATGTTCAGGGTAGAGTTGGAGAATGGACACGAAATAACCGCCCATATCTCAGGAAAGATGCGCATGCATTATATAAGAATACTTCCCGGAGACAAAGTGCGAGTAGAAATGTCGCCTTATGATTTGTCAAAAGGACGTATAGCGTTTAGATATAAATAAAAAAACGAAATAAGAAAATGAAAGTAAGAGCATCATTAAAAAAGCGCACACCGGAGTGTAAAATAGTTAGACGCAACGGAAAGTTGTATGTAATTAACAAGAAAAACCCTAAGTATAAACAACGTCAAGGATAATTTTATTATCTTTGCAAAATATTTATAGTAATAATTATATGGCAGTAAGAATTGTCGGTGTTGACCTACCGCAAAATAAAAGAGGTGAAATCGCTTTGACCTACATATACGGTATAGGTCGTAGCGCTTCAAAAAGCATCTTGGCAAAAGCCGGAATAGATGTAAATATCAAAGTAAAAGATTGGACAGACGATCAAGCAGCTAAAGTTCGTGAGATTATCGGTGCAGAGTACAAAGTAGAAGGAGACCTTCGTACAGAGGTACAATTAAACATCAAACGTCTAATGGACATTGGTTGTTACCGTGGAGTACGTCACCGTAACGGACTTCCCGTTCGTGGACAAAGTACAAAAAACAATGCCCGCACACGTAAGGGTAAAAAGAAAACCGTTGCTAACAAGAAAAAAGCTACTAAATAATAATTAAGTATGGCAAAAAAAACAGTCGCAGTAAAGAAGAGAAAAGTACATGTTGGCGCTGTGGGACAAGCTCACATCCACTCTTCATTTAACAACATCATCGTCTCAATTGCCAACGAAGACGGACAAGTTATCTCTTGGTCTTCAGCAGGTAAAATGGGATTTAGAGGATCTAAAAAGAATACTCCTTATGCAGCACAAATGGCAGCGCAAGACTGCGGAAAAGTTGCATTTGATTTGGGCCTAAGAAAAGTAAAAGCATACGTAAAAGGTCCGGGTAATGGTCGTGAATCAGCAATACGTACAATTGCACAATTAGGAATTGACGTAACTGAGATTATAGATGTAACTCCATTGCCACACAATGGATGTCGTCCTCCCAAAAGAAGGAGAGTATAAGAGTATTTTATTAACAGTTTCTATGAACTTCCATCACAAGATGAAATAAAGATTGCCTTATATAATCCTCTCGCAATCGCGGCTGCATCTTAATGGATAAGTTCAAAGAACCAAAAATCAGAAAACAAAATGGCAAGATATACAGGCCCAAAATCAAGAATTGCGCGTAAATTCGGAGAAGCAATTTTTGGAGCAGATAAAGTGTTGTCAAAGAAGAACTATCCTCCAGGTCAACACGGACAAAACAAAAGAAGAAAAACATCTGAGTACGGAACACAACTTGCTGAGAAGCAAAAAGCAAAATATACATATGGAGTATTAGAGCGTCAATTCCGTATCTTATTTGAAAAAGCATCACGCACAAAAGGTATTACAGGTGAGGTTTTGCTACAATTATTAGAGTCACGCTTAGACAATATCGTATATCGTCTTGGAATAGCACCAACACGTGCAGCAGCTCGTCAATTGGTATCACACCGTCACATAGTAGTTGACGGCAAAGTAGTAAACATACCTTCATGCAACATTAAACCAGGACAAGTAGTAGGAGTACGTGAGAAATCAAAATCATTAGAGAACATCACCGATTCACTTTCAGGATTCAATCACAGCAAATATCCATGGATTGAATGGGACGAGGCTACAAAAAGCGGAAAATACCTACACATACCTGAGAGAGCAGATATTCCTGAGAATATCAAAGAACAATTAATCGTTGAGTTGTACTCAAAACAATAATAAGAATTATGGCGATATTAGCATTTCAAAAACCCGAAGAGGTAGTCATGGTAGAGGCTACACAGTTCTTTGGAAAGTTCGAATTCCGTCCTTTGGAGCCTGGCTACGGTGTTACAGTAGGCAATGCGTTACGCCGTATTCTCCTCTCTTCATTAGAGGGATTTGCAATTACTTCAATCAGAATTGAAGGAGTTGATCATGAATTTGCAACAATCCCCGGAGTACTTGAAGATGTATCAAACATCATCTTGAACTTAAAAAAAGTACGATTTAAAAGAATTGTAGAAGATGTTGAGACAGAAAAAGTTTCAATCACATGTTCAGGAGCAGAGTTTAAAGCCGGAGACATAAGCAAAGCACTCTCAAGTTTTGAGGTATTGAATCCCGAGTTGGTAATATGCCATCTTGATTCAAGTGCAAAATTCAATATTGAGTTAAACATTAACAAAGGAAGAGGATACGTGCCCGCAGAGGAAAATGCGCAACCCTCAGACGCAATAGATGTAATAGCAATAGACTCAATATACACACCTATCAGAAATGTAAAATACTATGCTGATCCCTATCGCGTAGAGCAAAAAACAGACTATGAGAAGTTGACACTTGAAATAGCAACAGATGGTTCAATACATCCAAAAGATGCATTAAAAGAGGCTGCAAAAATCTTGATACAACACTTTATGATGTTCTCAGATGAGAAGATAACATTAGAATCTTCAGACAATGAGGGCAACGAAGAATTTGATGAAGAGGTATTGCATATGCGTCAATTGTTGAAGAGCCGCTTAACAGACATGGACCTATCAGTTCGTGCATTAAACTGCTTGAAATCAGCAGATGTTGAGACATTGGCAGAGTTGGTTGTATTCAACAAAAACGACCTATTGAAATTCCGAAACTTCGGTAAAAAATCACTAAACGAGTTAGATGACCTTTTGGCAGGATTAAACCTATCTTTCGGAATGGACATCTCTAAGTATAAATTAGATAAAGAATAACGACGATGAGACATAATAAAAAATTCAACCACTTGAGCAGAACTGCTTCTCACAGAGCAGCAATGTTGTCAAACATGACTTGTTCATTGATTATGCACAAGCGTATATTTACTACTTTGGCAAAAGCAAAAGCGTTGAGAATATATGCAGAGCCTATCATCAACAAGGCAAAAGAAGACACAACAGCATCACGCCGTGTAGTATTCAGCTACCTACAAGATAAAAAAGTAGTTAAAGAACTATTTGGAGAAGTAGCAACAAAAATAGCTGACCGTCCCGGAGGCTACACACGTATCATTAAAACAGGAACACGTCTTGGAGACGGAGCAAAAACATGTTTTATTGAGTTGGTAGATTACAACGAGAATATGCTAAAAGCAAAAGCTGCTAAAAAAGCAACACGCACACGCCGTTCAAAAAAGAGCGCTGAGGTTGCACCGGCAGTAGAAGCACCCGTTGCAGAAGCACCAGCAGCAGAATAATATAGAGAAACAAACATCTATATATTTGAAGAGAACAACCTAAGTTGTTCTCTTCTTTTTTGTATATAATAAACATAAAAAATGCTTTGCAATAACGGAATATCTAAAAATATAAAAAATAAGAAGTTTTATATAATAATTGTGCCATACTTTTGCATATATTTATAGCTATCTTTGAATAGGCTTAGGCCAAGAACAGACAAATTTGGTTAAGATTTACAATGCATTAATTATAAACATTGTAAATCTATAGAAGGGGAGGTATGTATCTCAGTAGAGAACACATCTCCCTTATTTATGGCAAAAATTAGCGATTGATAGATAGATTTTACAGATAAATTTCTTCAACGCCATAGTATGAAAGTGTGCTATATAGGATATTAATTATTATTCATAAATCTTTAAAGTTGAAGAAAGTACTTTGCCCCTTTCTTTAAGATTTTTCAAATTTTAAAATTACACTTCTTATCATATTTCACCGTAAGCCATGATAAATAGTGCGACTCGTGTGAATAAAATTCAACAAATTGTAGAATTATGCGACGCATGAGATATGTTAATTTATCCTTTCTCATTTTTATTTTTGCTAAAATTTATTATTGAAATTAAAATTGAAAGAAACAGAATAAAAAATTAAAAGAATTATGAAAAAGTTATTATCATTAACAACATTTGCCCTATTATTGGCATCTTGTAGTACTTCAAAAACATCAGTTCCGGCAACTTATACCCCGACAGAACCTACCAGAGAGGTGGTTAAAAGTTTGGAGGGAGAAAAAGTTATTAAGGAGACAGTAAAAGACAATGATGTTGCTTATGTTAAAACCTTAAGTGACGATGGTATGAGCATAGTTGAAATGCCTTATCGTTGGTTTTCAGGAACTCATACAGCCGACAATAAACAATTAGCTATAGAAATAGCAAGAAGAGAAGCGAGTGCAGCAGTAACAAGGGTTCTTAATACAATAGTTACAGATAAAGCAGAAAAAGGCTCATTAGAAGTAAAAGGAAAAGTTCAAGATGCTTTGAAATCATATTGGAGCCAACAATCAATGGCAATACTTAATGGTTGTGAGCCATTCGGAGAGGTTGAAGTTGAGTATAGCCCTACTACCCGAATGTATAAAGCAACAGCCAAAGTTGCAATGAGAGGTGACCGCTTTAATAAAGCACTTGAATCGGCAGGAACCTATCGTCCGGAAAATTTAACCCAAGATGAGATGGACTCTTTTATAGAATTAAATAAAAGTATTATTGAGGCAGCGAAAGGAGAATAGTATTATAATTTGCCAATAAGATTATGAAAATATTAAAAGCCTTTCTATATCTATTATTTGTTGTGCCCTTAAATTTAGGGGCACAACAATATCCATTAGAATGGCAGAAATACACAAGAGGGGAGTATTTGTTTGATATTCAAAGTGATATTAAGAATATATCGGAATCGGAGAATGGAATAAAGAATCGTTTGGCAGATGCATCAAGAGTAAACGTAGCAAAACAGATAAAGCTAAAAATAGATGATAATGCTCGCCTTGTAACAGTATCAAATAACGGGCATACAAATAAAAGCTATATTGCATCAACACAATTTTCTACAAATCTTGATATGAAACTGGTAGAAACCAGAACATATTACAATGCACAAACAAATGAAGCCTTTGCCGTAGCATTTATTGAGAAGGATAGAGCTTGTCGGTATTACGAAAATGAATATTTTCAACTAATAAATGCAATTGAAAGTGCTTTTATTATAGCAAATAATTATATACAGACAGGGTATAAAGAGAAGGCTAAAACTGAACTTCAAGCGAAAGAGAAGCAGATACAAGATATTGAAGAGGTATTATTTTGGTTAAATATTTTTGACTTTTCATCAGAACAGCTTTCACAGTTTCAGATAAGAAAAAGCAATGCAGAACAGCAACTAAAGCAGACCATTGCCGATTTACAACATTCATTGACTATATATTTAGAGTGTAATGCACAAATATCAGGAGTTAATTATCCAAAATTACAAAACGAACTAAAAGGCATTATAGCTAAAGAAGGGTGCAGTTTTACAACCGATAAATCACAGGCAGATTATGTGATAGTTATTGAGGCTTATAACGATGAGGGATTTGAAAATGTTATAGCAGGAATGAAATCATATTTCACTTATATATCAGCGTCAATAGTTATTGATAAGGTTGCAACATCACAACGTATATATGAAGATGAGCTAACCGTAAAAGGGGGGCATACAAGGAGTATTTCTGAGGCAGCAAAAGCAGGATATAAAGAGGTTCAGAAGAGATTGGGAAATCTAATAACAGATAACGTAAAGGAATAGATATATTGTACGTTTATTGAAGCCATATATAAAACTACAATAGAAATGATATAGAGATGAGAAAATATATAATTTTTCTGTTTGCTTTTATTTTTCCTATGATGGCAATATCTCAGGTAAAAAAAATTGCGATACTTGAAACCGTTGATAAGAATGGCGACATATCGTATGCTCATAAATTAATGTTGAGAGCGAGTTTATCAAAAGCTATTACGAACACAGAAGGTTATGAGGCGTATGACCGTACCGATATTGATGCCATAATGGGAGAGCAGGATTTTCAACGAACCGGTATGGTAAGTGATGATCAAATTCGTCAATTGGGAGAGATGACAGGTGCTATGTATATATTGATAGCGGAGGCGGCGAAAGTTGACAATGCCAATATGTTTATTACGGCAAAGGTATTAAATGTTGAGACTGCGAAAACAGAGATGACAGATAATCTGCTTATGGAGGCAACACCATCTGATATACAAAAAGGTTGCACGAATTTGGCAAATAAATTATTGATGAAGGAGTCAGATGCTTTATCAACAAAAACAAAGATTGTTAATTTCTTTCAAGGAATAGGTCGCAGCAAGCATCGTAATAGCGAAAAATAATTATTCTATAGGCTCATTAGTACAATTTGAAGATGATTCAAAAGAAATTGTATCCTATTTAACAGAAAAGGAGGTTTGACGAAAGTAACCAAATTGAGATACAATAAGTTTCCAAAGAGGGATACCGCTCTTATAGCAGAGTAAATAAAAATATAGATAGCAGAGTAAATAAAAATATAGTATGAGAAAAAGTTTTATTTTTTTGATAGCATTCATAATACCTATGATAGTAATGTCGCAAATAAAAAAAGTGGCAATACTACAACCTGTTGATAGGGAGGGAAATATCTCATATGCTCATAAATTAATGTTGAGAGCAAGTTTGTCAAAAGCTATTACGAACACAGAAGGTTATGAGGCGTATGACCGTACTGATATTGATGCCATAATGGGAGAGCAGAACTTTCAACGAACCGGTATGGTAAGTGATGATCAAATCCGACAATTGGGAGAGATGACAGGAGCGATGTATATATTAGTAGCAGAGGCGGCAAAGGTTGATGAAAATAATATGTTTATCAC
>JAZNCN010000019.1:0-51452 GCA_045587545.1 Candidatus Caccoplasma sp. | reverse complement strand
GTCACGTAATCTACAAGATTGTTGACAATATGACTCTCCATCAAATCAAAAAGACCAGTCTTTCGCATGAATTTGACATAATCTTCATTCGTGCAATTGGGCTTGTCAAAATGAAAATCAATCTGCCCCTCTTCATCCATAGCCATAATGTCAAGTTCACGCTTGGCCAAAAGAATAGGAATACATCTTAGAGTTTCTGGATATTGTTCCAAAATATTTCTGAATTCATTTTCTATATTCTTGGAACCTATAAGCGAATTCAAAATATTGAGTGGAATTTTAATAGCTTCCACATTATTGAAAACCTTATCGAAATCAACGTAATATTTATAATCAGCTATAGAAGGTCTAAAACCAGCAAGCCATGTATCAAAGTCTCTCATATCAGTAAGAATTGGCAACATTAGAAATCATTATTTCGGAAATCGCTCCACGCCCATTTCCTTTTGAATTTATCATCCTCGCAGCAAAAACTCGTTTAATTGAGAATCTTTTGTAAAGATGATCAAAAAAATCATCTCCATTATCTACATTTTGAGGGTCTGAATTACTTGCCACAAATAAAGATTTGTGTGCTGCTATCTGCTCGCAAAAATCGCGTAAACGTGTCTGTTCAGCGTCATCAAAACCATCTTTTGCATAAGAAGTAAATGCAGAAGTCTCTGTTAAAGGACGATATGGTGGATCAAAATAATACAAGACATTATTATCTGCATATTTACCAGTTTGTGCAAAATCACCACAAAGAATCTCAACTCGTTGTAGAACAACAGAATCAGCTCTCAACGTTTCTTCATCACAAATTTTAGGATTCGTATATCTTCCGTGTGGAACATTAAACTTTCCTTTAGAATTTACACGGTACAATCCATTAAAGCAAGTTCGATTCAAGAAAATAAATAATGCAGCAGTTTCAATATCTGAATTATTTTTTTCATTATAACGTTCACGTTGTGATAAAAAATAATCTTTTCTTGCAACGTCATTCAGTGCAAGGTATTCAGCTTGAATTCGTGTCAACTCAAGAATCAATTTTTCAACATCTGATTTTATTACACGATAAGTACAAATTAATTCTTCATTTATATCATTGATTATAGCTTTAGTTATATTCGGATATTCTTGCAAAATCCAAAATAAAACAGCTCCTCCACCAACAAATGGCTCAATATAAGTCACATCATTTATCTGTGATAAATTACGAGGCAAAGCCTTCTTTATATCGTCAAGAAGTTGCGTTTTACCCCCTACCCATTTAACAAATGGTTTTGCCGGATATGTATATAGTTTTCTCATATGCTTTTTCCTCCTATTTTAATATTCCTGAGGAGAAGCAAAGGTAATGTATTTTAGACAAATAAACTCCGGTTTTGAGAGGGAAAACCGTAATTTAGACAAATAAATCACACCTTAAAAGACCTTAAAACACCAACGCGACAAACAAATTATCTTTGTTTATCGCGTTGATATTCAATTATTTAACACATCTGTAGGCTATTAATACTCCTCTTCGTTGAAGAAAAAGTCTTCTTTAGTAGGATAGTCGGGCCAAATATCTTCAATACATTCGTATATCTCACCCTCGTCCTCTATCTCTTGTAAGTTTTCAATTACTTCAAGGGGTGCTCCGGAGCGGATTGCGTAGTCAATTAATTCATCTTTTGTTGCAGGCCATGGCGCATCTTCCAATTTAGATGCCAATTCTAATGTCCAATACATAATATTTTCCGTTTTTTAGTAAATCATTAAACTGCGCAAAGGAATTTCTTATGCTCTTTTAAAGCAAAACACAGTTACGATTTTTAAATTATTTAATATTTCTCTTTAAATCGGGCGCGAAAATAGGAAAAATTTTCTATTTAACAATGATTATCCCAAAAAAATTCTTCTTTTTTTTCAATAAAATTACAATAACGAGAAAGGACAAACAGATAATCAGACAATCTGTTTATAAGCACAAGTGCGTTTTCACAAACGTTTTCTTCTGACATTAAAGCACATATACACCTTTCTGCACGACGCGCAACAGTACGGCATATATGCGATTTTGTTGCTGACGGAACTCCTCTTGGAAGTATAAATTTATTGTGTTTGGGTAGTTCTTCTTCTATTTCGTCAATACGATGTTCAAGTTGCTCAATATGCTGCTGGGTTATCTCAGGCATTTTTTCGACCATATTATCTTCACACGCTAAAAGAGAGCCTGCGTTAAAGAGCCAATTTTGTACTTTGTTCAATAATTCATTGTCGGGTTGGCTTTTCAAATCAGTTAATAAATCTCCTATAAATGCATTTAATTCATCTATTGTCCCATAAGCCTCAAGTCTCAAACAATGTTTTGATACTCGCGTTCCTCCCACCAATGAGGTTGTTCCTTTGTCGCCTCCTTTTGTATATATCTTCATGGTTTTATCAGAATGAAACTTTAAATTGTTGTTTATTTAATTTTGGCGATGCAACTAATATTGCTGCATCATAAAGATCTATTGCTACCTTTATTATTGGATTGGATACAAACTCTTTAAAGTAAGCGTAGCTCTCTTTTGTTGTGCGTATGCCTGCCACAATTATAGCTGAGTTCTCTTTTAAATAAGGGGTTATTGCGTCATATATGATTTTATAGTCTGATGATTTTTCTTGAATACGTATATATATAAGATCCGGAGTATTATTTGAAGAATAGTATTGTTCTAATGCTGTTGTATAGTCCTTGACTATTGCACCATTAACCCACCTCGCTATCTCGGCATTTGGCTCAATAGTGGTTATTTGTGTATTACTTTTTGATAGAGATAGCGCAATTGTTGAGACACCATAAGCTGTTCCACACTCCAATATGGTTTCAGGTTTTAATCTGTTGGCCACCCTGAATATTAATTTTGAAAATTTTAAAGAGTGCAATTTTATGTAGGAGGTTGAAGTTAACGAGCTTTTTACTTTAAAATATTGCTTCTCAATGGCTGAATATGAATAGTATTTAGCCTTCTCTTCAATTACTCTTATTATAAAGTTATATACAAATGGAGAATGTACACCAAATCCACGACGCTTTGTTATCCTGCGCACTCCTTTTGAATAGTATCTTTTAACAGTGCGCAATATTTTTCCGCTTACAGTATTTATATTTGACATACCTCTCTGTTTATGATACAAAGTTAAACAAAGGTTTTTATTAAAAAAACAGAGTGGGTATAAAAATAGAGTCGACTCTCACGAGCCGACCATACTACTTGAAATATATCAAAAACAAGAAAGAGGATAACTTTTGTAATTATATAACAATTGCATTTGGGTTTTGTTTAAATTGTATCTGAATTTATTCAAAATAAGAGGAGAGAGACTTTCGCCTCTCTCCTCGCAAATTATATTCCTTTGTTATTTTTTAGCGAACCATCAACTTGCCTGTATAGATTGTTCCCTCGCTACCATATATACGTACTATATATAGTCCGTTTATTAGGTTTTGAGTATTAATAGTTGCTGTTGTGTTGTATGCTGTTGCATTTGCCACTACTGCTCCACTCATTGAGATAATGCTTATTGTGCTACCTGCAGGTACTCCGCTACATACAACATATTCTGTTGCAGGGTTGGGATAGATTGATACTTGCGAAGCGTCAAATTCTTCCTCTTCTACTCCTGTATCATCTCCCTCTACTCTTACAGGAATATCATATATCATTCCTTCGTTTACTGAGCCGCAAGCCACAGGGTATGATCCCCAAGCATTGGTATATCCCATTCGCATTATTGTTGTTGCTGATGGTGCATCATCAGGAATGGTTACAGAGGTTGATATATTAAGTACATAATCATAGTTTGCCACAATATTTCCTCCAAATCCTGATGCAGAACTTAAATATCCGAATTGCTGTGCTTGCATTAATGAGCCTGTAGCTTTGAAGTCTGTATATAATGCTGCTACATTATATCTTAAATCCTGCATAACCGAACCTCTGTTACCCAAATCGTTTGCATTAAAATTTATTGTAAATGTCTGACCGGGTTTTACTACTATTGTATCTTTTAATACTTGATACACATTATTAGGTGTTGTATTTTGGCTATATGATATATTTTGTTCTGCTCCTGTTGTTGTTATCGATTTCACATATGCTTTACCTTGCGAGTGCATTGAACCTGAGGGTGTGCAATATGTTGGATCTTCTATTGGTTCCGGTGCATCTATTAGTTTCAATTTGAAATCGTGTACTTCTCCATTTACTATACCAGAACATATATGATCTATAGGACTTACACCTGCTACTTTTTTATCAGTTATTACCCTTATGCGATATGTATCCAGATTGTACTTAGCTGTATATATGTATGCTTCATATGATGTTGCATCTTCATTATACAATAGCATTTCATCGGCTGAGAACTCCAAATCTTTGTTTTTATCCATAAATATTGCAACGTAGTTATCAGCCATTGCTTCTGTTGCTTTTACCGATAATTTTAACCAATTTTCTGCTATGTGTGTTACAACAGTTGAATTGTTACGGTATGTATTAGACGGAGCCTTGGTTGCTTTATAATTAATATTTCCTGATACTGCTCCTGAAACTACAAATTCTGTGATATAAGCATCTTCCGATTTTTCTACTTCGGGATAGCAATATCCTCCTGTATCAGGTTTTCCTCCAAAGTTTTCAAATCGCAACTTAAAGTTTTGTGTTGCATATGGTATGCAATATTGACTTATTGTTTGAACATTTCCACAACTTCCGTTTCCTACTCCGCGTTGCATATAGTCTAACGATAGAATTATCTCGTCGCGACGTATATTATCTATCTCCCACCAGTGATTTAACGAAACATACTCTTGATCGGTATTGTGAAGCGCAGTGAAGTTTACTTGTCCTTCGGTTGTTATTTTTATTCCGTTACCTGAGTCGTCAGTAAAAGTAACCCAACGCATATCTTCACGATTACCCATTGATTGTGGTTTTACATACTCCTCCTCAAACCCTGTTACAGTGTTTTTGTATATTCCTAAATATGATCCTGTTTTGCGATCGCAATAGTTCTCCCATGGTCCTCGTGCATAGTACTCTACATTTTCCATGCCCGGAACCAATGAACATGTCAATCCTAATCTGCGCAAATCTGATGTTTGTGCCGCCAAGGTTACATTCATATCCATTACTCCGTTTGCATAGAATGTATATTCTATTGTATAGTTACATCTGCTTGTTACGGTGCGGGTTGCTGTAACTTTTACTGTTTTTCCATCGGCAGATCTGCTATATGTTATCGAGGGATTCATATAATATACTGATGTGGTTGAATATTTGTCATTCTCGATATATCGGAAGAAACTAAATTCAAATCCCTTGTTATTGTATATTACTTCGCGTCCTAATAAATTCAGAGTTTTTATGATTGTAGTAGAGGCATCGAATGTCGCAGATATTTTATCTCCTTCTATAACTATCTCGCCATTCTCCTCTGTTACAGTAAGTGTTGTTGCTTCTTCGTCTGTATCAATTTCGGGCAACGCCACTTGCGATGTTACTGAGAATTGTTCTTGCGCCATTACTCTGCCGGCTTCTGACCATCGAGCTGCTTCTTTTAGAGCAAATTTTATGTTTAGAAGGTATTCTGATGCCGCTGTTATTTCAGTTGTGTATGGTATCTGTACAGTTTGTGATGCATTGGGGGCTAATGAAAGGTTTAATTTACCCATTTCTATTATTACTCCGTCTTGCATCAACTCCCATACCAAATCAAATTTATCTAGATTTATAAAATCATACTTGTTTGTAATGTTTACCTTTTTAGTTGAGGCATCAAATGAATTTATTTTTATGTACTGATAAACTTTTTTAACCTCTGCTAATTTAGGGCTCTCCTCGCGTGATGCTGTTAATATTCCATTTGAGCAGAAATTTCCTTGGTGAGGTCCGGGGAAATCGTAACCTGAATACAATCTTGGATTTTCAACCCCTTTTACAAGGTCTTCCGGATTATATATAGCTTGATCTACCCAATCCCAAATACAACCTCCTATTATTCTATTACTGTTTTCTATCAAATCCCAATACTCTTTAAGGTTTCCGATGGCATTTCCCATTGCGTGAGCATATTCACATACAAAATGCGGACGAGAATCGCTACTTGCATCGTTATTTGATAGTTCTGATAGCGTAGGATACATGTTTGATGTGAGATCTGTGTGATTCCAACTTCCTTGTCCTTCATAGTGAATAATTCTGTCGTCAATCTCACGTATAGCGTTATATGCATTTGTAAAGTTTACTCCATCACCGCTTTCATTTCCTAACGACCAAAATATTACAGCAGGATGATTGCGATCGCGTTGAGCCATACGACGTGTACGATCGGCAAATGCCGGAGCCCAACTTGTATAGTTACTTATGCCTGTATTTGCATGACATTCCAAATCTGCTTCGTCCATGGTGTATAAGCCATAATAATCAAACATAGCATACATTTTTGCCGCATTAGGATAATGCGATGTTCTTATTATGTTAAGGTTGTTTTGCTTAAACATCAACACATCTTGCAACATACTTTCTGTTGTTACGGCACGTCCGTAACGAGGATGCGTATCATGGCGATTGGCTCCTTTAAATAACACTTGTTCTCCGTTGATATATACTTTACGATTTCTTATATCAATATGACGAAAACCGTATTTTGTGGAAAAGACCTCGGTTACATTTCCCAAATTATCTTTAAGAGTTACTATTGCTGTATATAGGTTCGGTGTTTCTGCTGTCCATGGCAATATGTTTGAGAGAGTAGTTGTAAAGGTTAATTTTTGTTCACTGCCTGATGCCAAATTTGTTACCGTCTGCTCTGCCGATTTGTATACTGATTCTCCGGAAGGGGTTAGCAACTCAACTTGTGCTGAAACTGTTTGAGCCGATGAAGCTCGGTTGTTTATCCAAGCTTGAAGCGAGAATGTACCCGATGTATAATTGCTCGATGAATTTAATGAAGCTGTGATATAGTGGTCACGAACAAATGTTTTGGGTGTTGCAAACAGATATACATCTCTGAATATTCCGCTCATACGGAACATATCTTGACACTCCAAATAACTTCCGTCACTCCAACGGAATACTTGTACAGAAAGTGTGTTTTCTCCGGGTTTTAAGTATTTTGTTATATCAAATTCGTGATCATTGTTTGCGCCTTGAGTGTATCCAACGTGTTGTCCGTTTACCCATACATATGCAGCACTGTATATTCCTCCGAACATTATAAAGACTTGTTTGTTCTCCCAATTTTCAGGCATAGTAAATGTTCTGCGGTATGAACCTACCGGATTCACACCATAACCACTATATCCCGAACGGCGTTGAATGGTTGGCGGTGTGTTTGCATGCGGATACTCTACGTTACAATATAGAGGTTTATCGTATCCGTACATCTCCCAGTTTGAAGGAACAGGAAGATCGTCCCATGAAGATACATCGTAGTCCTCTTTATAAAAATCCATAGGTCTTTGTGAGGGTTCCTCTACAAAATTGAATTTCCATGTTCCGTTCAAAGAGATATAGTAGTCCGATTCCGGAGTTGTCCATGGTGTTTCATAGTATTGATCTGACTCCATTGCACTGCGAGAGGGGTATGGTATATAGGTTGCATGTCCCTCCTCCTTATTTACCGCAAATATGGTTTCGTTTTCCCAATACTCGGGCAAAACCTCTTTTACAAAGGTAAATGTGAAGTGCTGAGTTTCGTCCGAAGCATTTTTCACCGTAGGTTCTAAAGACTGATAACGGTCGGTATAATATGCTCTACCTTGTGCATTATAGGGTATAATCAAATATGTGTCTGCCTTTCCTGATACGGGTTCTAATATAAACCATTGGTTTTGATTGGTAGTACTTCTGTCCCATTGACTCATTGTTGTTGGTGTTGAGCCTCCACAATCCAACGATTGAGCAACAACTGCAGAGTTGATTACATAATAGTCTCCAACTTTTGTGAGAGTCCAATTTATTCCTGTACTTGTAGCATCTGTTGTAAAATACATCTTTGAGCCATTTGTGGCTGACGCTCCGTTATTAAGGTAATAACCCTCATAATTTTTAATAGTGTACCATGCAGAGTTTTCTATAAGTTCTGCCTTTGACTGCTGTACTACAAACAGCATTAATATTGCACTTAGCAACAATGAATGGATTTTTCTCATAAATTGTATTTTTATTTATATATTTTTATTCTCATACTTGCCGATTCTTATTATCGGAGACTACTAACATATATTATGTATTATTTGCAAATATATGTAATATTTATTTATAAATAAAATTAAATGAGTGTTTTATGTGTTGTATGTTTATTTATATAACCTATAAAGGAGTTATCTGCGTTGTCGTAATACCTCATATATCATTACACCAGCGGCTACCGAAACATTTAAAGAAGCTATCTTCCCATATTGAGGAAGAGAAACTGTTGTATCGGTTAATGAGAGTATCTCTGTTGATATTCCTTTATCTTCTGCGCCCATTACCAATGCCAAAGGAGTAGTCATGTCTGCATCGGTATAGTTGGTAGTTGATTTTTCAGAGGCACCCATTATTTGCAATCCACTATCTTTTAGATACTTTACACCGCTATATAACGATTGTACTCGACATACAGGAATATTCATTAAAGCTCCTGCCGATGTCTTTACAGCATCTGCCGTTACCGATACGCTTCCTTTAGATGGTATTATTATTGCATCTACTCCGGCACACTCTGCAGTACGTGCTATTGCTCCAAAATTACGAACATCTGTCAGATGATCAAGTACCAAAATAAAAGGGACTTTCCCTTGCTCATATAACGATGCAACAATCTCTTCAATTGGTTGATAATTTATTGGAGAGATAAAAGCTATTACTCCTTGATGATTTTTACGAGTGATAGAGTTTAATTTTTCTTGAGGTACTCGTTGTACTACAATATTGCTTCCTCGCAACATTTCAAATAATACTCCTGCTAACTCTCCTGAAAGATCCTTGCGAATTAATATTTTATCAATCTCTTTTCCTGCTGATATTGCTTCCGCTACGGCTCTTATACCGAATATCATATCACTGTTCCTTATCATATATCTTTATCTCTTAATATTCAATAGTTCAGATGCCAAATTTAATGCTGCATCGGTTGGTTTATCACTGCTCATCATTCTGGCAACCTCAGCAACACGCTCTTTATCTGATAATTGTTTTATATACGCAATCGTCTTATTTTCACTATCCTCTTTGTATATATTATAGTGCCATAATCCTTTTGCTGCTACTTGTGGAAGGTGTGTTATTACTATTATTTGACGTTCTTGCGCCATCTGCGCCATTATTGTTGCAACCTTTCCGGCTGTCTCGCCCGAAATTCCCGAATCGACTTCATCAAAGAGCATAATAGGCATTGCTCGCACATCTGCCACCAAAGCCTTTACACATAGCATTAGTCTTGATATCTCTCCTCCTGATGCACTTTTTGACAAAGGTGTCAAAGGCATGTTTTTATTGGCTGAGAAGGTAAACAATGCTCTCTCGGCTCCGTTTTCAGCCAATTCCTCTTCTCGCTCCCACTCTACTTTAAAATTAAGATTAGGTAATGATAATGGTTGCGCCATATTTGTGAGAGTTTTTGAGAATGCCTCTCCTCCTCTCTTTCGCGCAATAGTCAATTTGTTTGCTACTGCTGAAAGTTGTTTTTTTAAGACGTCAATCTCTTGCGTAAGATTGGCTATATCCTCTTCAACACCCTCAACAGAATGTAGTTTTGTCTCTACCTCTTGTTTATATTGCAAAAGAGATGCAACATCTGATTTTGAATATCGTTTTTGCAGATTATATATTAGAGATAATCGCTCTTCAACTTCAGATAATCTTTGTGGATCATACACTGTACTCTCAGCTCGAGAATATACTTCAGAAGCTATATCTTTTGCTTCAATATATATACTCTCCATTCGTGAAAGAAGATCTCCTGTTTTTATTTTCTTCTCAACATTTCGTAATTCTGATAAAATTATAGAGAGATTTGATATTACACCATTCTCTTCGTCAAATAATGACGATGATTTGTATAACGACTCTTTTATCTCCTCAGCATATGTAAGTTGGTTTTGCTCCTCCTCCAACTCTACATCTTCATTCTCTTTCAATGCAGCTTCTGATAACTGAGAAAATACATATTTAAGATACTCTTCTTCTTGTTTTGCCTTTTGCTGAGCCGATATTATCTGTTCCAGCTCTTTCTCCTTCTGGTTTAATGCGCTATATAGACTCTTATATTCTGATAATATATTGGAATTACCGGAATACATATCAATAACATCTAATTGGAATGTATTATCTGCCAATAATAGATTTTGATGTTGCGAGTGTATTTCTATTATATATTTTGCTATCTCTTTTAATATTGTTATCGATACAGGTGTGTCATTTATAAATGCACGTGATTTGCCGTTTTCGTTAATTTCTCTTCTTATTATCGTTTCGGGATCGTAATCAATATCATTCTCCTCAAACTTCTCTTTTATTGGAAGATTTGATATATCAAAAGTTCCTTCTACTACACTCTTTGTTGCTCCTGCTGATATATTTTTCACATCAGGTTTTGCTCCTGCTAACAACGACAAAGCTCCCACCAATATTGATTTTCCGGCTCCTGTCTCTCCTGTTATTACCGATAATCCTTTATTAAACTCAATAGTTAAAGAGTCAATAAGTATATAGTTTTTTATTATTAGTTTTTTTAGCATAATCTATTATGGATTATCTTTCCCTTTTTTGATTTTTGATAGACGTTGCTCTTCCGTAGGATAGAAGTCTGATAATATTTTATACACCTCTTCACGCTCTGTCTGTGGAGCTTCTGAATATATATTTACTAACTCATCAAGTTTTGAGTCGCTAAACATAGGCATTATTACAGACATTGAGTTGGCATCATATACTGCTGTTAAATTGTTTTTTATAGCATCGGTTATGACTTTACGACCTTTATCCACAGATACAGACATCTCATCAAGACCTTTCCTGTGGTAATTATAGAGTAATTCTCGGTATGGCGACATTCTCTCTTCTGTAAACGCAGCTAATATTGCTGCTCTATTACGATTACTTCCGAAAGCTTCCCAACCTGCTTCTTGTGAACTTTGTCCCATCATCGCAAACTTCTCTGCTTGATCAAAAAAGAGTTCTCCCCCTTTAGGCGAGAAGGTATCAAAGTCAATTCCCATTATGATATTTGCATAAAAGTTTAATATGCAGGTAAGATTGTTTTCAAAAATATTTTCATTATACACCAAAGGTTCATACTCTTGATAAGTAAAGCTACACTCGGTATCTTTAAAGTTAAATGTTGTAGTTGTGTAATTACTATTATAAACAGGGCGACTTGCTTGTATCTGTATATCGCAATTATAACGAGTATCTTCAACAGAGTTTACAGTTATAAATATTGTACACTCTATTCGTTCATTAACCGCTATTTGCGCATTACTCCATTTACGGTCATTCATATACTCTGTTATTGATTGTTGGAGTGTATTATACAATTCGGTATCGGCACTCTCTATTTTATCTGAATTGATTGTTACTTTACAATTCAATTCTTGAGCATTAAGAGCTACGACACCAAGCAATAATATAAATAACAGAATATTACGCATATATTATTTTTTTAATTTCAATGTGTACGCAACAATATCTTGAGCTACGTCTTTCTTATCTTTTAATGGATAACACTCCTTTTCGCCATTTTTAGAGATTATGGTTACTTTATTTGTATCACAACCAAAACATGCTCCTTTATCGGCAAGAGAATTTAATACAATAAAATCAAGATTCTTTTTTTGTAACTTTAATATTGCATTTGACTCTTCATCATCGCTTTCAAGTGCAAATCCTGCCAATATCTGATTTTCCTTTTTTATAGCTCCGAGAGTAGCCGCTATATCGGGATTAGGTACTAACTCAACTACCATCTCTCCATGTCGTTTTATCTTTGAAGTTGAATACTCTTTTGGAGCATAATCGGCTACTGCTGCACACATTATTGCTATATCTGATGTTTCAAACTTACTTTCCGCAACAGCGCACATCTCTTTTGCCGACTCTACATCAATTCTCTCTATTGCCGAACTACACAATAGGTTTACGGGACCGGATATTAACGTCACTTCTGCTCCTTGTGAAGCAAATGCTTCAGCTATTGCATATCCCATTTTGCCCGATGAGTAGTTACCTATAAAACGGACAGGATCAATTTTTTCGTATGTAGGACCTGCTGTTATCAAAACTTTCTTTTTTGCAAACAGGTCTCCTCTTGAAAAGAATTTTTCTAAATATTCAACTATCTTTTCGGGTTCCTCCATACGTCCTTTACCTTCAAGTCCGCTTGCGAGAAATCCTGATGCCGGCTCAATTATATAATTTCCGTATGATTGTAATTTTTTGAGATTTGTTTGTGTTGACGGGTGTTTATACATATCCAAATCCATTGCAGGAGCGACAAACACAGGTGCTTTTGCCGATAGGTATGTTGTTATCAACATATTATCTGCCACGCCGTTTGCCATCTTTGCTATAGTTGATGCTGTTGCAGGAGCAACTACCATAGCATCAGCCCATAGTCCTAAATCAACATGACTATGCCACTCTCCACTATTGGCTGTAAAAAATTCGGAAACAACAGGTTTGCCGGTTAAAGCAGACAATGTCACCGGTGTAATAAACTCTTTTCCTGCAGGTGTTATTACTATCTGAACCTCTGCTCCTTTTTTTATTAATAAACGAGTAAGATATGCAGCTTTATATGCTGCTATACTACCTGTTATTCCTAATACTATATGTTTTCCTTTCAACATTACAAGCCTCGTTTTTTTAGTTGGTACTCCATATATAACTCGGTTAGCACCTTTTTTGTATTTAGGGTAAATTCTCCTTTTTGAACCCAATCGTAAAAACCGAAATCTGTTGCAAATACATCAAATACCAATTTTCCTTTATGTTTACCAAAATTGAATACAGCCCTGCCTTGCTCGTCTTTTATTATTCGTCCGGCAAGGTCAATATTGTTGTTATATGATGTAAATTCAGCCAAAGCTCCCATATCATTGGGTAATGATGGGTAGCGATCTAATTGCGATTGTAATACCTCATATGTCGCTCGTGTATCTGACTCTGCAGAGTGGGCATTCTCTAAGTCCTTATCGCAATAGAAACGATATGCCGCAGATAGTGTTCTTTGTTCCATTTTATGAAAGATTGCTTGAACATCTATCATCTTTCTGCGCGACACATCAAACTCAACTCCTGCTCTCAGCATCTCTTCAACCAATAACGGTATATCAAACCTACTTGAGTTATAACCAGCAAGGTCGCAACCTTTCAACTCTGCTGCTATTATTTTTGCAACCTCTTTGAATGTGGGACACTCGGCTACATCGGCATCGGTTATTCCATGAACGGCTATACTACTTGCAGGTATAGGCATTTCAGGATTTATACGACGAGTTTTTATCTCCTCCTTACCGTTTGGCCACACCTTTAGATAACTTATCTCAATTATTCGGTCAGTGGCAACATTCAAGCCTGTTGACTCCAAATCGAAAAAGACTATCGGATTCTTTATATTGAGTTTCATTACCCTATTAGAAATCGCCTAACATGATGGGCATCAACAACACCAACAAATCTTCCTCCTCTTCGTTTTGCATTGGTACTATAACTCCTGCACGAGAGGGGTCTGATAATTGTATTGAAACCTCTTGTGATGACATATTGTTCAATACCTCTATCAAATAGTTTGCACTAAACCCAATATTCATTGTATCGCCTGTGTAACTGCAAGCAACACTTTCCTCTGCCGATGTTGAAAATGAGATATTACGTGCTGACACTACAAGTTTATCAGGAGATAGTTGCAATTTAACCAAACTGCTTGCTTGGTCAGAGAATACCGATACACGACGCAATGCTGTTGTAAATACCGAACGGTCAATTATTAATTGACTTGGATTGTTTTGAGGTATTACTGATGCATATTTAGGATAGTTACCCTCTATCAAACGGCAATTAAGCACAAAGTTTTCAAGTGTGAAGCATGCATTTTTTTCGTCAAATGTTATTGTTACATCACCACTCTCTTTTGCTAAAATATTTTTTAATAAAGCCGCCGGTTTGCGAGGCAAAATGAATGATGTTTGTAATCCTGTCTTTACCGACATATTTTTGAAACATGCCAATTTTTGACTATCTGATGCAACAAATACTATATATTCGGGGTGAACATCAAAATATATACCGCTCATTACAGGACGTAAATCGTTGTCGGCAAGAGCAAATGCGGTATTGTTTATACCCTTTAAAAGAGAGTCAGAACCCATTGAAAGTGTTTTTGCTGTATCGCTTAGTGCTGCTCTTTGAGGATACTCACTTCCGTTTATTCCTATGAAATTGAATTTTCCGTTTTGGAAGTATAGATAAATTTCGAGATTATCATCGTTTATTACAAATGTCAATGGTTGATCAGGAAGCTCTTTTAAAGAGTCTAACAACATCTTTGCCGATACAGCAAACAAACCACTGCCCTCTGACTCTTGAACTTCAATTGAAGTTGTCATTGTTGTCTCTTGGTCAGATGCAGTTACTGTCAATTTATCTCCTGATAAATTAAACAAGAAGTTCTCCAAAATTGAGATTGTGTTTTTTGAACTGATTACTCTTCCCACCGCTTGCAAATGAAACAATAGCGATGAACTTGACACTACAAATTTCATAATTCTTATTTTTTATTTATTTTACTTATATTCAAACAATTAGAATACAACCTATTTTATAGGACATACGAAAGCAAATATAATGATTTTTTATATAATAATTTGATATAATCTGAGAAATTTAAAATAATTGTTGATAACTTTAATAGTCAGTTACCATTTAAGCCATAAGCATATAAAAAAGGAGCAAAAAGATTCTCTTCTCACTCCTTACCTCTTATTATCAGATTGTATATTTTAAATCACAACTTTTATAATTTCTGAATTTACCTTTATTAACAATAAACCTTTTAAATTAAAATTTAAAATTTCAATTGCTTAATTATGCTTTATCAACCTTTTTCGTAGTGTTATCAGAGAGAATAGTATAGCCACAAATGTAAGTAATGACGGCACTATATATTTTGAAATTTCGCAGTTTATAACTATTGCTTGCAAATATATGATAACGAATGTAATCAGCATTATAAGATAGAGTGTTTTTTCAGGAGCAAATACGTATCTTCTCTTGCAAATAATCCACATATATGTTGTGTATATAGCAAAATTTATAGTGAATGCAAGACCTAATCCCTCTAACCCCCAATAGTGGTATAGTAAAACATTTATTGCAAGCGATGTTACATCGGATATTAATTCGGTTATTAAAAATAGCCTGCCTTCTCCTTTTGCCAATAGTATAAAACCTAACGACCACGATATTGCTTTAAACAACACCCCCGGCATTGCCCAACCTGCATAATCAGTTACAACGGCAAATTGCGACGCATATAATAGCTTTATTATCCACTCTTGAAAAATAAGAAAGAGTGCTATAATTGGCAATAACATCAACAAAGAGCTCTCTATTTGGCGTGATACCTGAAGAGAGACCGCCTTATTATCGTTTTGTACCGAGGACAAACGGGGATAATACTCTGTTGCCATTGCGGCAAATATAAGCCCGACATATCGGGTTACAAGAGTAAATCCTGCCTGATAATAACCAACCTCTGCAGTAGAGCTATAACGATTAAGCCATGCTATAAATATATAGCTCATGAGGGTTGTCATAAATCCGCTAATGGTCATATATATTCCCAATTTAAGCATAGGAGAGCCCTCTTTTACTGCCTCTTTTACCGATATTTTTTGTGATTGTACTTTGCTTTTACAAGATGCTATATAGTTAAACAGAAGGGTAAAAAACGAGGCAAGTAATAGCGATGGTACTATACCTGCCATTTCCCATATATAGTAGAGCGGTAGTGATACTAATAATGATGCTACACTACCAGCTACGGTTGAACGTGCAAATATTTTAAGCCTGCCCGAACCTTGTAATATTGCTTGCTCGCCAGAGGATAGTGCATTAAAGAGCAATGATGCAGATAATATTACAAAGCCCCATAGATACTCGTCGCTCCCGAATGTAAAACGACTCAATAGTGGGGCTGCTCCAATGAACACCATTGAACCAAGCAAACCTACCAAAAGGGAGAGTTTTCGGACTATAGCTACAATGCGTTTAAGGGCTTCGGTTGTTTTTGATGCCGAGACATCGCGTACACTGCTTTGACGAAGCCCCATTCCTGTAAGCGACGAAACCATCTCTATTGCACCATTAAAAAGCCCTATGACACCAACACCTTCTGCTCCGAGCAATACAGCAATGACTTTATTTCGTATAAGTGAGCAGAGCATATTTATCACCTGCACACCCCCAAATAGAGCTGTGGCTCCGATGATTTTTTGATATATGCTCTTTTCTTGCCCCATATTATATTGTCAACTTATAAATAGGATAGACGGTTGCTGATGCTCCAAATCCCTCTTTTTGAGAGAGCAGTCCCTCGTTTAGATGTAAACCTCCATTTTCAGTTGATATTCCAAAGTCAAAATATTTTACATCTTTGTACCTCTCTTTTATAAGATATGAGAATATCAAATCAAGCGCTCCAAATTCTCGGCCTATTGGAGATGAGGCTATATATTGCGAATGTACACAAACAGAAGTTTCGTACATTAAAACTCCTGCCACCAATTCACTATTTTTATAGGCTGAAAAAAGATGTATATTTTCAGGAAAACGTTTTTTAAGCAGTTCTATTTCATCTAAAGAATGTACAGGATTTACGGAATGGCGTTGATTTAAATTATCTTTCAGAATATCCCAAAACTCTACAAAATCAAGCTCCTCTTTCACTGTTAATCCGTTTGCTATAGCTCTCTTTATACCTCTACTTCGCAACGATGAGAATTGAACTTCTTCTGCAAGATTTATAGTTGAAGATATACCGCAAAACTCAACCTTGGCTCCATTACGGAATAGCGCATATATATCTTCTTCTGCCGGTTTTTTATGATATATATGAGGAATTGGTTTATATATTAGCTCTTTGAAGCCTTGTTCTTGCATATATTGTTTGATAATGTCAAAAATATGAAGCACAACTAATCCTTTACAGCGAGATGTCATAATTAATCCGCCATAGGTAAGTCCTTGATGCGAATAAAGTGTTGTTCCCTCCTCGTTCGCAGGCAACAATGCTATTATAACTCCGTCCATTTCAAAAATGAGCGAATGGTCAACGAAACGGTGAGAATGATAATCAAGGTAGTTACGCTTTATCAAAAACGTGCCGTTACGCGATTCATCTACCGTATTATCCCACTCCTGTGCTCTGTTGGGCGTATAGCGGGTTATTTCTATTCTGTTTTTTTCCATATCAGACTCTGTAAATTACTCTCCCAACCACAACTCCGGATTAAGTTTTGTTGTCTCTTTCCATAGCTGGAAGTGCAACAGCGTTGTATTATCGTCTTCGGGATCGGAGTATATTTTACCTATTGATTGTCGTGTTTTAACTTTATCTCCCGTTTTAACATGCACCTCTTTAAGATTAGAGTATATAGTCAAATAGTTTCCGTGACGTACTATTACAGAACTGTTATATCCGGGCAACACAAATATTTTTGTTACGACTCCGTCAAATACCGAACGGGCAACTGTTCCGGGAACTGTTTTAATTACTATTCCACTATTGTTTACTTGTACATATTTAAGTTCTTGGTGTTGTTGCTTTCCAAAATGGCCTACAATCATATATTTACCCGACAGTGGCATTGGCAATTTACCTTTATTTTGAGCAAAACTTGCAGCCAATTCCTGCTCATCTTTTGTCATCTTATATCCTCCATAGGCATCAGATTTAGCTCCTTCAGTCTTAGTGTTTGACTTTCGAGCCTCTTCAGCTATCAACTTCTCAATCTGACGATTTAATTCGGCAGCCTCTTTTTTCTGCCTCTCCAACTCTTTCAATAATGCTTTTTCGTTCTTTTTGGCATTGTTTACTACAGTTCGTTGCTTGTTCTCCTTTTGTTTTAGCTTTTCTTGTTCTGCCGTATGTTTTTTTACAGTATTGTTTTTATCGGCACGAAGATCTTGCAACTCTTTTCGTTTTTTATTTAACTCATCTTGTTGCTCCATTATCAATTGAGCCTGATGTTTTCTCCATGACGAAAACTCTTTTAAATATCTTACTCGTCGTATGGTTTGACTAAATGAGTTTGCCGAGAATAAAAAGACAAACAGATCGTATCCCGAATTTTTACGATAGAGACTTTGCATTGATTTTGCATAGTCTTGTTTTTTATTTTGAAGGTCTTGTTCAAGGAGATTAATTTTTCTGGTCAAAGCCTTCTCTTCTCTACGTAACCGTTCTATTTCGTTATTTAATTTTCCTATAGTCTTACGTTGTGCTTTTATTTCGGCTGTGATAACATTTAATTCATTCAATGATTTTTTTGCCTTCTTTTGTGCCTCTTTTAATTTTTTATTAGTGGTAGCCACTTTCTGCTGTGCCACTTTTTGCTGTTTTTGCAATGAAGAGACCTTTGATGATTGCGCAGGAATTACCGGCAAAAAAAACAAAATGGACAGAAATATGAGAGTTACTTTCTTTATCATTTTACATATATTGTTCTAATAATCCTTTAAGCGTTACTCGCTTATATCGTGATGATATTTTTGTATCTTTAACCACTTTCTTATCCCACTCCGGTGCGAAGTTAGTTATTTTTATGGTTTCGTTTATGGGAAATTTTGAAGTTCTTGATTGTAGTGTAAGTACCGAAGGTCGTTCAATACCATTTTCGTCTTTTTTATATTCGGAATATTGACACTCTACTGCCGGTAAATAATCATACTCAATAATAGTTGACAATAGATGAGCATTTACATCATATGAAAATATTGATGATATTTTTTGTACGACATCGCTCTTCATCTTTACCCCCTCTTGCTCATAGCTCCATTCAAATTCATTGTAATCAGATGTTATTATATTATTACCTAATGCAAATGGTAATCCCAATATCATATTTTGAACTTCACTAATTCCTCCGTTTGCCGACAGAGTCTCTGTTATTGACGAAAGAGGTTCTATTGCCACCTGCGAATTTATTTTATCAACTACATAAAGAGTATCTCGGGTAAGCATAATTCGCAACATCTCTATTCCCAAAATAGGCTGTAAAGATATTTGGATATAATCATCTTTTATCATCTTTATCTGAGCCTTTGACGAGATGTTTGCTATAGAGAGATTGCACTTTGAACTCATTGTTGAAAATTGAGGGTATTGCGCCATAATTTTCTGAAAGAATTCTGATTTTTGTTTTTTCTCTACCTCTGTTTCTCGTTTTGCAAGAGTATCGGTTGTCTTACATGACGATACAGCTATAATCAACAATGAAACAATTGAGATTAATATTATCTGACACTTTCTCATATTTATATTAATCGGTGTATGTTTTATTCTCTATCTTATTTTTCAGTTTGACATTGTTTTTATCAATTGCCAATGCTCTCTCCCAATACTTCAATGCCTCTTCAATATCTCCTTGCTTATATAATACATCTCCGTAATGTTCAAGAACCTCACTATTTTTATCACCGCCATTCTCAAGCGATTTTTTTATATACAACTCAGCAAATAAATAGTTACCCTTTTTAAAGAATATCCACCCATAGGTATCGAGATATGTCGGATCATTTGGTTTTGCCGATATTGTTTTTGCACTCATCTGCTCTGCTTTGTCCAAATCGCCACCATATTCAGACAGATGGTATGCATAATTATTAAGTGCCTCTATATTTACGGGATTACTTTTTATCGCCAAATTATAATATTCAAATGAATTATCTGCTTCTCCTTCACGATAATATATATCACCCATTAATGTATATAAATCGGACAGAAACATTGGAGACGATTTATACTTGTCAATGGCATTTTGCAGATATTCTTTTGCTTTATCCGTCTGTTTTGAAAAATGATAATATGATGCCGCTTCCAATATAAACGTTGAATCGGCATATTGTTGGGCATCTTCAATTGCCTTGTTCATCTGCTCATAATTACCACTTTCATACAACACCCCTATCAATCGTCTATTAATATCCATATCGGAAGGCTCAACATATAATGATGCTTGATATTGCTCTGCCGCTTCGGCAAATTTTGATTGCATCACCAACATATCGGCATAGAAATTTTTAATTGATACTTCGCGAGGATATGCTTCGGTAAGATATAAAAATAGAGTATCTGCACGCTCTAATGATTTAATATCATTATCTTTTTTTAGTATAAAGTTTAAAAAGTCTCTTATTAAAGATTCTTTTGTCATCAAATCAATATCGGGACACTCCAACGCATTAAAGACCGATATCCGCAAACTGTCCATATCGCCCTTTTTATCGTAATACTCGGCATCAGACAATGATGTAATGCAACTTGACCCCAACGCTTTTACCTTATTTATTATCTCTCTGTTTTTATCTAAGCTGTCAACCTCTAAATATGCCGAAGCTAAAGGTAATAGATACTCGATATTATCGGGATATGTTGCCGATAAACGCTTTAATTCTGTAAGCATTTTGGGCATATCCTTAATTTGAGCATATATATTAGCTTTTGTCATAGCAATATACTCAATGTTATCGGTCATTATCTCTATTGTATCGTAACATGCCAATGCCTTATCAATCTCCCCCATTCTAAGATATGTCCTTGCCAACGTATCGTATAATTTTTCATCGCCGGGATTGTTTCTTATCAACATACGGTATATCTTCTCTGCTGTTGTAATATCACCCAACTCCATAGCAATATTTGCGGCTGTGGTATTGTAATAGTAATTTGTAGTGTCTGATTTTGCAGAGATAAGAATATTATTATAAAACTCCTCTTGTTTGCCAAGCATATAACTGTATGGGGCTATACGAAAGAGTGCATCGGCATCGGAAGGATTTATTTCAAGAATACGATTTAAAATATCATATGCAACTACCGAAGAATCAGGATTACCCATATTTGCCAATCTTGTTGATTCTAACAATAGATATTGCGTTTTATCGGATAGGTCTATTTTTTGCTTTGACTTACATGCACACAAAAGAGTTGTTGATACTAAAAGCATCAACAATATCAGATTAAAAGAGTATCTACAACAATTTTTGGCCATTATTTCACTCCTGTGTGTCCAAAGCCTCCTGCCCCTCTTTCGCTATCTTCAAGAGTATCTGTCTCTTCCCACTCTATTCTGGTGTATGGCTTTATAACCATTTGACATATACGTTCGCCATCTTCAACAACAAAATCCTCCTGCGAAAGATTTATAAGTATTACACCAACTTCCCCACGATAATCGGCATCGATAGTTCCGGGCGTATTAAGCAATGTAATACCTTTTTTTATAGCCAATCCGCTACGAGGACGTAATTGTGCTTCGTAACCTTCGGGCAATTCAATAAATAATCCTGTCGGGATTATTTTACGCTCCATAGGTTTTAAAACAACAGGTTCTGAAAGATTTGCTCTTACGTCCATTCCTGCCGCATGCAAAGTTCCATACTCAGGCAACGCATGCTTTCCTTTATTTATAACTTTTACCTTTACCATTTTGTTTTATTATTATTTATGGTGCGAAGATAATAAATATGAACGAGTATGACAACTTATCGGAATTTAAATTCAGTTGGTAGTATTATTAGCCCAATTAGACTAATTATACAAATTAAACTAATAGAAACAGCGGAGTTGCACTTTAAGTGTGCAACTCCGTTTAAACTAACAACTAAGGTGCGTAGCACCGTACAACTAAAAACTGCGGACAGAGCATGCTCTGTCCCTACTTGCAAGGTCGCAAAATATATGTATAAATAATGTAGGGACACAGCGTGCATACAAGGTATTTGCTTTAGCAAATAGGATTAACTGAATGTTAATCCGACCGCAGTATGGGGCATTTTAAGGTAATTACAAAGTAATTAAAATTAACTAAATGTTAATTTGTACCTTAAAATGGGGAGTGCAGTGCCCTGCACGACGGAGGTATTAATACTCCTATGCGACGGAGTGGTGTCCGAAAGAATAAAGAATAATAAATAGTTATTAGAGCCTTTATTGCTAAAAACTAAGGTGCATGCGTAGCACCGTACAACTAAAAACTGACAACTGCGGACAGAGCATTTTTTTGACGGACACAGCATGCTGTGTCCCTACTTGCTTGGTTGCAAACTCTGTGTATATTTTCCGAAAAAACCAACCAAAATCAGGGATAATACATTTCATCGGACACACGATCGTGTGTCCCTACTTGCATGGTTACAGAATTTTGCACCTCAACTTATATGATTATCAATGCCTTAATGTAGGGACGTACCATGGTACGTCCGAAAGAACCAACCAAAATCTGGGAAATACAACAAGAGGTTGCAACGCGTACAATTACGTTACAACCTCTTGCTTATTATTGAGTGTTATTCTAAAAACTACCCGTAGGGCGATTGAGTTTACGAAACCGAAAACTAACAAAGCCACGAGTAAGTGAGAGCAGAGTTAAGTTTACTTGAACTCTGCCGAGCGTGAGTGGGTTAAACGAGCATATGCTCGTTAACTTAGTTTACACCTTTAAATATATTTGGTGCTTATACATATAGCGGAGTATCAGGTATATGATTGTGCAGTTGCTAATGGCTATAATAAAGGGGTAATATGCTGAGGTGTATTGTTCTAATCCGTGTAACAGTGATTGTGATATACTGCTGAAACTTACTACTATTGTAAGCATATAGGCTGTTATGGAGTTCATTCCATATACTTTTAATAGTTGGGTGTGTTTATTATATCCTTTTACATCTATTACCCAATAGAAGAGTGCCATTAGTATGTAGCACCAACCACTGCTGTACAGTGTCATTGAACTTGTCCATAGCTTTTTGATTATGGGGTGTACATATCCTAACAGATAGCCTGCTATTACTAATAATATTCCTATATATAATAGTTGTTTGAATTTGGCTATTGCGGTGGTGTTTGTATTTTTTAGTATTATTCCTGCAAACATTCCCGACATTACGGTTACTACAAAGTTTAGTGAGCTTACTATCCATGTGTAGTTATACCATGAGGCATATACTACTTCGCCATTTGCTCCTATGGTTGCCATATCTCTGAAACGCCCTAATACTGCTCTGTCAACCCACTCGGCAAAATTGGCGGTTGCGGTGTAATTACCTGCTCCGTAACCATCAACCGATGCGAATTGCATTAATGCCCAATATATGAGGAGTAACGATATTGATACTGCTACTTGTGTTGAGGTTTTTAGGTTTATAAATAGGATTGATGATACTAAATATCCTAATGCTATTGATTGTAGTGTGTTTGAGTAGAGATATATGCGTGAGGGGTCTAATGCAAGTAGGTTGCCTTGGCATATCATTCCGAATATCCACAATATTATAAAACGTTTTATTATTCGTTTATATATGGGCAGGCGTGGTTGTGTTCTGTCTCGCTTTACTGATGATAGCGAGAAGGGTATGGTTATTCCTGTCATAAAGAGAAAGAGTGGCATTACTAAATCCCATGACGAGAAGCCTTCCCAATCGACGTGTGTGAAACACCACATGAATTTATTAAATGTTTCGCTATCCAAAGCGTGGGCTAATGGGTGTAGTGTTGTCTCTAATACTACTAAACAGAAGAGGTCAAATCCTCTTAATACATCGAGCGACTCTAATCGTTGTTTTGCCATATTTTCTCTTTTATTCCGCTAAGTTAATGAACTATTTTGAGTTATCGGGTGTATTTATATAGAGTTTTTTAATTTTTTTATTTATGGAAAAGTTATATCTATTTGCATTTTTGAGTTTGATGTTTGTTTTTGAGGGTTCTGCAAAGCACAGACATCATAGGGATATGAACAGAAGTGTTGTTGTAAGAGATACTCTTACTCTTAACAGCTTGGAGGTTATTAATCATAATGGTATTGACTCGGTTGTTTATATGAGCGAAGAGAAAATTCCTATCTACCGAATTCTTACTCAAAAGAATGGCGAGGCTATGACTCCCCGCGATTGGGCTGAGTTCAAAACCGAGAATATGAAACATCGCCTACACCTTAACAATAAGCAGACCGAAAAATTGTATAAGCTGAATTTAATGGAGAGTAAAGAGCGTATCAGTTATGGGGATAACAAGAGCGCTATGAACGAACGCCATTTAAGGAAACAGGCAAAAGCGGAAGAGCGTTTTGTTGAAACTCTTAACCCCATACAAAAAATGGCTTATAGTAGCATGAAAGGGAAAGAGTGCAACCACCCCCTTTCTGTTGGTTGCTGCAAAATGAAAGGGCATGGCAAAAAAATGGTAGTGGTTAAACAATAGCTACCATTTATCAGCTATTAGTTGTTAGCTATCAGTTGTCAGTTAACAAACTTTAGTTTGTTGAATAATATTTCTTTGTCTCTCTTTTACCCAAAATTTCAAACTTAAAGAGGCTCCGGCAAAATTTTGCCGGAGCCTCTTTGGATTCTAAAATAGTTTACTTATTCTATTGATTAATAAATTTCAAATAAGTTTTTATTATCTTTTATAATATACCCAACCACCTTCGTCAACAAAAGAATTACCACTTATGGTGATTTTATATGAGTATACATATCCATCACTATAACGTAAAGTTAATGTTGTGCCATCAAAGGTATAAGTACCATTATCTGAATAGGTTTCCCACTCTCCATTATAATACTCCATCTCGAAATCTACAAAAGTCCCATTACTTGAGAAGGTCATTGTGTTAGAATAATCACCATCTTCTGTATAAACCCATGTTCCTACTAATGAAGCTGATGACTGAGGTGCTCCCGGCTCATCTTTTTCATCATCTTTACAACTTGTAAATGTTGGAGTCACCATTAAAAGTGCCAATGCCACAAATAAAAATTTTAGCGTTTTCATCTTTTTAATTAAAATTTAAATGTTAATACTTGGAATTTAAAATGTATATCTCTTATGAAGAGATGTACCATACAATTTATTTATTGTATATCAGTGTATTAACTATTTATAAAGAATGAAATTGCTAAATAATTTTATAATATTTACTCAAAAAATAAACATTTTTACTTGAATTTTACAGATTTTTAAGTATCTTTGTCTAAAGATACATCTCTTCATAAGAGATATACTTTTTTGCTAAACATTATTATTTTTATTATATTATAACATCAAAGGCTGTTGTGTATATATGAATTGACCCCAAAAGTTTTTTGTCTAACTTTTGGGGTCAATTCATTATGAGTTTTTATTGTTGCTCTAACAACTAAGGTGCAAAGCTCCGTACAAATAAAAACTAACAACTATAAATTTCCTGTTGCACGGAGATATTCGGTTTCGTATATTTTGTGTTGCGACTGTGCTTCGATATAGTTGCTGTATGATTGTTGCCATTGCGATTGTGCATCTAATAAATCGGTTAATGGAGACATTGATTCTTCATAACGATTACGCATTATTCGCAAATTCTCTTCGGCTTGTTTCAACGCCAATTGAGCTGTTTCAATCATCATATAACTATCTTGCATATTGCGCATTGCCTGCTCTGCTTGTAATGATAACAGCTTGCTGTTTTTGTTTAGCTCCAATTGGGCATTTTCTAAATCAAATCGCGCTTTTTTTACTTTTCTGAAACCTTCGCCCCAATGGAGTATGGGTATTGAGACGGCTAACATTGCTGTTCCTATGCCATCTTTAAACTCACTTGTGAAGGGCATATACATTCCTCCTCCTACATCAACCATTGTCTCCATTTTTATGTTACCGAAATAGGTGTATCCTGCTGAAAGGGCTACCATGGGTAACATGTCGGAACGTACCATTTTTATCTGTTGTTTGTTTATATCGACACTCTTCTGTAACAGACTCAATTCGGGACGAGCACTTATATCTGCCGATAATGAGATGGGTGCGGTTGTTGTAAAAATGGTATCGGTTAAGACTATTTCTGTATCATAATCGGCTCCTATTACTCGACATAGCGATATACGACATAGGTCGGCTCCGTTCTGAACCTTTTGCAATTGGTAACGGAGTTCGCTTCGTTTTGCCTCAATGCGCATCAAATCGTTTTGAGTTGCCATTCCTACTGAGAGCGCAGTTGAGGTTTGATTGTAGAGTGTATCCATCTGCGCGCAATAGCTTTTCATCATATCTACTTTACGACTTACTGCCAAGTAGGTCCAATAGGCATTATCGGCATCAACTATAACGTCCATCTTTGTCATTCGTTGTTGCTCTTGAGCTGCCTCTTCGCCTATTTTTGACATTTTTCGTCCTGTCAATATTTTACCTCCCGTATATATGGGTTGAGTTAGGGTTAAACCAGCCATATATGCTCCGTCCATTCGCATCTCGGCTCCCATTCCTGCCATCTCGAGTGGTGTCATATATATTCCCATTCCCATTGCATCTACTTTGGGAAGGAATGAGGTTGTTGCTATTTTCTTGTCGAGTTGCGATTGACTTAGTTTATTGTCCGATTTTTGAAGATCTTCGCTAAATGCCAAAGCCATTTCGCGACATACCGCCTGCGACAACTCTATTTTTGTTTGTGCTATACTGCCCAAGGGCAATAGCAACATTGAAACTAATATATATAGTTGCTTATTTTTCATAGTAATTATACATTTTCGGGTTTTCTAATACGGAATAATGCGGTATAAAATATTGGTAACAATATTAGAGTTATTATTGTTCCAAATGTTAATCCACCCATAATGGTTATTGCCATTGAGCTATACATAGGATCGCCAATTAATGGTATCATTCCCACTATGGTTGTGAGCGATGCCATAAGTACGGGACGCACACGTGATACGGTTGCTTCAACAACTGCTTTATATGGTTCAAATTTCTCCTCCACTTGCAAACGGTTTATCTCATCAACCAATACTATTGCATTTTTTACCATCATTCCTATTAATCCCATCATTCCTATTATTGCCATAAAGGTCATTGGCTGATTTGATAGTAACAAGAATGCTACTATTCCACAAAACACAAATGGAAAGCATATCAAAATTAATATAACCTTTCGCCAACTATTAAATAGCAACAACAATATTGCTAATATTATAAATATGGTAAGGGGTATATATTTGAAGAGGTTTTTCATTGCATCGGTTTGTAATTCGCCCTCTCCTACCCATCGCATTGTATAGCCATCGGGCAATGGTATTGCCTCAATTTCATCTTTTATCTCTTGGACTATTTTTGCGGGAGTTGCCTTGTCATTATCAAGTGCAGGATCACACTCTGCCTCTATTACCCGACGCCCGTTGAGCCTATAAACCAAGTCTTCGTCCCACTCCAAATTTACATCTTTAACTACATTGCTCAATGGGGTTGCCTTGAACATTTTATCTTGCAAATCGGTCATTGCTTTGCCTCCTGATAGAGCATTATTCAAATCGTCATTTGAGAGATGTACATTCATCATACTCCATACAGGGATATCCTCAATATTTGCTATGCGACTGCCATCTGCATTACGAACTTGCAAGTTTATCATAACCATTTTTTCTTGGTCGTTCAAAACTCCTACGGTCATTCCGTCACTTGCTGCCATTAGGGCATTTGCCACATCGCTACGTCCTACTCCTGCGCGTAATGCATCGGGTTGGATATATTCGGCTACAAGCGATTTTCCTGCAGGCTTCCAATTGTTTTGTACTGAATATTTATCGACATATTCGCATCGTCGCATTATATCTTCGGCTTGCGCACTAAGTTTTTTTAATACGGCAGGGTCAGGTCCTGCAAATTCAACCTCGACGGTATGTGATGTTGATATTGAGAAATTGTATTTTTTTGTTCGGATATATGCTTCGGGATAGTTCTCGCGCAAATCTTTTCTGATCTCGGGGAGATATTTTATTACACTGTCATAATCTTTGCAATCAATTATCAACTCGCCGTAACAATCGCCTCCCGATGTCATTGGACGTACAAGACAATAGTGTGCAGGTGCACTTCCTTGACTTACTGCCACTCTCTCGACATGAGGATTTTTTGATATCTCTTCACTCATTTGCAAGAGTTTATCGCGTACCATATTTGCATCGGAAGCAGAAGGGAAGAAACACTCTACTACAAATTGTTTATAGTCAAAATCGGGGAAGAACATATTTTTTACTTTTGTCATTCCGAAAATTGACAATATCAGAACTATTGCAGCCCCTGTCAGGGTCAACTTACGATACTCAATCAACTTACCTATTGTTTTTCTGATAAACTTATGCACAGGCGAGTTCATAACTCCCTCTTTTGAATCGTTTTTCTTATCGTTAAGAGGTAACCACGCTTTTGCACATATGGGTACTTGTATTAATGCCAATACCCAACTTACCAATAGGCTTACGCATAGCACCAAAAAGAGGTCGCCTGCATACTCGCCTGCCGAGTCGGGCGATAGGTATATTGCAAGGAATGTGGCTGCTGCTATTATTGTTGCTCCCAACAAAGGCATTGCTGTGTTTTTACCTATTCGATATAGGTATGTATCTTGTGGCAATCCTCGTTTTTTATCAATAAGTATTCCGTCCATTATAACAACGGCATTATCGACCAACATTCCCATTGCTATAATGAATGCTCCTAATGATATGCGTTGCAGGGTTGTTCCCATTGCCAACAATATGGGGAATGATATGGCAACTGTAAGAACTAAACCAAATCCTATTATTAAACCACTTCTGAAGCCCATTGTAAAAATCAATACCAATATCACTATCACTACCGATTCTAACAGGTTAAGCATAAATGATGATATGGCCTCATCAACTTTATCGGGTTGAAAGAAGATTTTTTCGGTTTTAAATCCTATTGGAAGTGATTTCATGGCTTCTGCCAACTTCGCATCAACTGCTTTTCCGACATCGGGAACTATTACCGACGACTCCATTGCTATACATATTGCCATGGCAGGTTCGCCTCTTACAAAAAAGCCATTACGCTGGGGTTCAGCATAGGTTCGTTCAATTTTTGCAATATCACCTAAACGTATTTTACGACCGTCCATTGTCTGTATCAAAAGATTACGTATATCCTCTTCATCTTCTACATCAGAATCGACATATACGGCTATACGCTCATCTCCTGTCTGATAACGCCCAGAATTAACTGTTTTTCCTGCCGATTGCAGTGCCGACATTATTTGTGTGGGTATTATTCCATTACGTGTTATCTGTTCTTTTGATAATACAATATTTATTACCTCATCGCGGTTGCCTCCTAATGTTATACGTTTTACTCCATCTACATCAAGTAGCTCGCGACGCAGATATTTTGCATATTTATATAAATCGGAGTAATCATAACCCGGCGCAGATAATGAATAGAAGATACCATATACGTCCATCATATCGTCTATTACTATAGGCGAATAACAATCTTGAGGTAAACGCATTGAGGCATCGTTTACTTTACGTCGCAACAGGTCAAAGTGTTGCTCCAAATCTTTATTCAATACCGTCATTTTAAATTCAACGGTAAACATTGCCATTCCGTTTTGGCACTCACTTCTTACTTTATCTACATTTGGAAGTGCTCTTAACTCATCTTCCATAAACTGTGCAACCTTAAGCTCTACCTCGTGAGCACTTGCTCCGGGATATGGCACAACAACCATTGCCTGCTTTGCCGATACAGCAGGGTCTTCCAATTTGGGCATCTGCATAAAGGAGAGTACTCCCGCTATCAACGATGCCACCATAAGCGACCAAAATATTATGGGACGCTTTACAAAATATTCTGTTATTTTCATTATAGCAATCCTCCTACATTGGTTTTACTGCTCTCTCCTATTGGCTTTACCTTTTCGCCTTGTTGTAAATGGTTTGCTCCTGTACGAACCACATTCATGTTGGCATTAACTCCTGACTCTATTACAGCCTCGCCATTTACAAGTTTTTTAGATAATTGAACCTCCTGTTTTGTAACTGTTGAATCGGCATTGTATATCCACACATATGCTTTTTCTCCCTCTTTAAATATTGCACTTAATGGAAGCTGATATTGTTCTTGATTGTTTTGTGTTGACGATACTATGGTTAAATCTACGTTCATTCCTGCAGTCAATAGTTTTGCTGGTTTTTCAACAAAAGTCAGTTTTATACGATATAATTGATTTCCATCTGCCTTAGGATTTATACTTATTAATTTCATTGGCAACTTCTCGCCTACTCCTGTAGCACTACAATAGAAATTTTTAAAATTAGCTCGCTGTTGATACTCACTAATAGGTATATCGGCAACTATCTCCATTTGTGATACATCAAGGAATTTAAATAGAGCTGTCCCTGCATCGACCATCTCGGCAGGAGAGAAATTTACTGACTGAACATATCCGTCGGTTGGTGCATATAGTTTTGTATATTCAAGTTTATTTTTGTTTACCTTTAACTGTACTGCCAACTGCTTAAGACCTGCTGTTGCTTTTTCGTAATCGTTTACCGAAACACTCTTTTGTTGATATAGTTTCTCAATACGTGCAACTTCATCTTTTAGTTGGTCATACTGTATTTGCAATGCTTCTACTCCAAGTTTATAATCAGAGTCATCTAACTCTGCCAATAAATCGCCTTTACGAACATAATCACCCTCTTTTACATATATTTTTTCTATCTCACCCGGAGTCTTAAAACCAAGACTTATATCGTTGGCTGCCTCTACCATACCCGAATAACTCTTTTCATTTTCTTCTCCTAAGATTGTGGGAGTAATTAAATATACACTGCTTATAAATTCTCCATCGCTCTTTGATTTACAAGAGACAAACAATGTTGCCACTGCAAGCAACATCAAATAAATTTTAGTATTCATTCTATATTGTTTTTTATTATATAATCTATTGAGAATACAAATTTCTAAAAATTTTATTAATTCGTATTGTTTACTGCTCCCTTATAATTGTTCTTTTTTACCTTTTATACTACATTTTAAATAAGAATAAGTTTTATTTTTATTCAAATACACATATATTTGCATAATTACAGATAGAGACCATGAAAAATTACAAACAATTTGAATATTTAAGTATGATGATGATTCCGCGTAATAAGTGGACTCTTTTTCATAACAACGAACTATTTATATCGGACAATATTGATAATAGCGAAGAAGATTGTAATATCCACGAACGTTTAAAAAAATCAACATTCGTTTCAAAATCGCACCCCTTTAAAATTAAATTCTCAATTGCCATTTTATGTTTAGGAGGTAGCATTGAGATTAGGTCAAACATGACTGAATACAAATTATCAAAGGATAACATAGTTATTATTCCTGCCGGAACAATTGGACAATACAATAATATATCAGAAGATTGTAAGATTATTATTGTGGCTTTTTCAATGGATTTTTTAAATACCAACCTTGGTACTCACAATACATTACTAAATCATAATTTAATTTTTAAATTGCCTATTATAACTCTTAACAACAAAGAGCTGAATGAGTTTATAAATATATACTCAAATATTAAGAAATATATAAAAGAGAAAGACGATACTTACAAAAACGAAATAATATCGAATTACATTCAAATTTTTCAGTACTACTATTATCGCCTATTGATTAAGTATGGAATGTTTGAAAATAACGAAAGCAAAAGCCGTAAAAGCAGAATATTTGACCAATTTATGCAGATATTGGAAGAGCACCATAATAGAGAGCGTCAAATTGGTTTTTATGCAGATAAATTGTGTTTAACTCCAAAATATTTATCACATGTTATTTATGAAGTTAGCGGACGCCATGCCAGCGAATGGATTAGAGATTTTGTTATTTTAGAGGCTAAAGCTCTATTGAAAAGCAAACAATATACGGTTCAACAAATTAGTGATATGTTGAACTTTGCAAACCAATCGTTTTTTGGTGTATATTTTAAGAAAGCTGTCGGTTGTTCTCCCTTAACTTATCAAAAAGAGGAATAAATTAGTTTTTATCTAATTACCTGAATTCAATCTTCTTTTATACGAAGCAATGCATTAGTTAAAATAGCAGCTAATCCGCCGGTTGTTATACCTGATGAGAAAATATTACTGATAGAGTCAGGCAATTGAGACAGAATTTCAGGAACCAATTCCACACTAAGTCCGAAGCTAAAACTTAT
Source organism: Candidatus Caccoplasma sp. (assembly GCA_045587545.1). GTDB lineage: Bacteria > Bacteroidota > Bacteroidia > Bacteroidales > G3-4614 > Caccoplasma_A. The sequence continues at coordinate 19,180 of JAZNCN010000019.1, read as the reverse complement.
GGCAATAACCAATGTGGCCTTGCGATTGATATCTTGTGATGCAATGATACGGATACCTGCTGCTGATACTGTACCAAACATCAGCAATGTAGCTCCACCCAAAACAGGCTCAGGCATCAATGAGAAGACCAAACCTACTGCAGGAAATAATCCTAATAACACCAACATTCCGGCAATGAAATAACCTACATAGCGACTTGCAACTCCCGTAAGTTGAATCATACCATTATTTTGAGCAAAAATAGAGTTTGGGAATGAATTAAAAACTCCTGCCAACATAGAGTTTAATCCATCTGCCATAATACCTCCGGAAGCTCGTTTCATAAATTTTTCACCTTCAACAGGTTGTCCTGAGATAAGTGAATTTGCTGTAATATCCCCATAGGCTTCAATTGATGTTATCAGATATACCAAACCTAATGATACAATAGATGAAAAGTCAAAAGATACTCCATATCTAAAAGGTATTGGAATATTAAGGTTTCCAAAATCTCGTATTTCCGAGAAATTCACTATACCCAATGCCCATGACACTGCATATCCTACAGCTAAGCCAATGACAATGGAACTCATACGTAAATAGTGGTTACTGCTACGATTGAAGAAGATAATCAGAATAAGAACAAGAGCCGACAATCCTACATGCTCAAATGCTCCAAATGTACCGTTTGCCTTTGCTACCTCTCCTCCACCGCAAGCTGTAATACCTACCCTGATAAGGCTCAAGCCTATCAATGTTACAACAATACCCGATACTAATGGTGTAATAATTCGTCGCATATATTTAAGAACCCTACTAACCATCATCTCAACAACTGAGCCTGCTATAGTTGCACCAAAAATAGTAGGAAGGCCTCCGGCAAGACCCGCAGTAATAATGGGTCCGATAAAAGAGAAACTTGTACCTTGTACACAAAGCAATCCGCACCCAACTGCTCCTAACCTGCGACATTGTATAAAAGTGGCAAGCCCTGATACAAATAGTGACATAGAAACCAAAAAACCGGTCGTCTCCAAATCTAATTTTAAAGCTCCCGCAATAATAAGTGGAGGTGTGATGATAGCAACAAAGATTGCCAAAAGATGTTGCAATGCAGCAAAAATTGCATCTCGTAAAGGGGGACGGTCTTCTAAGCCATAAATCAATCCTTTAGGTGTTTCATTTATAGCCATATCTGAGTTCTCATTATCCATTTGCATCAAATCTATTTTAATTTGATTTCACAATTATCCAAGCTCTCAATTATCGCCAATGATTCAACATGAATACCTGCCTGACGTAGCATTTCTCCCCCTTTTTGAAAATCTTTTTCAATAAGAAAGCCCATACCAACTAATTCGGCACCTGCCTGATTGACAAGATCAATCATTCCTTTTCCTGCATTTCCGTTGGCAAGGAAGTCGTCAATAAATAAAACTTTGTCGCCCGGTTGCAAATAATCTTTGCTTACACATACTGTGTAGGTTTGGTTCTTTGTGAACGAGAATACCTCTGTTACCAACATATTTTCCATAGTATTGGGCTTACGTTTCTTTGCAAATACTACAGGAAGTTCCAATAAATATCCTACCATTATAGCGGGAGCAATACCACTGGCTTCTACTGTCATGATTTTATCTATTTTTGTACCAGCAAATCGACGAACAAACTCAACTGCCATGGATTTCATCAGAATGGGATCCATTTGATGATTTATGAAATTATCCACTTTCAATATTCCTCCCGGAAAGCATCGTCCGTCCTTCAGTATTCTCTCTTTTAAAGCTTTCATGTTCTGAATTTATTAATACTATAATTAAATTGCAAAGTTACTATTTTTTAGCCATCTTAATCTATTTTAAACAAAAAAATAGGTTATAAAATATCTCTTAAAATAATACTATAAATAAAATATATGTAACTTCTAAGTTCTTTAAATTTTTATCTTAATTTTGCACTTAGTATTTGAAACCACCAAATAACCTTTTAAATAGAATGGCAAAAAGCAAGTCTATATACGTTTGTTCGGTTTGTGGAGCCGACTCGCCAAAATGGTTAGGCAAATGCCCCGCTTGTGGCGAATGGAACAGTTACGTTGAAGAGATTGTAAGTACAAAAGCGACATACAACAAATTTGATAATTTTGGAGATAATTCAAAAAAAATAAGACCTACGCTTATTAATGAGATAAAAACAAGCGAAGAGATTAGAATGGATATGGGCGACAGCGAATTTAACCGCGTTTTAGGTGGTGGTATCGTTGCCGGTTCAATGGTTCTCATAGGAGGAGAACCGGGTATAGGGAAATCAACTCTTATACTACAGACAATCTTACGTCTTAAAGGGGTAAAAACATTATATGTTTCGGGCGAAGAGAGTGCAAGACAACTTAAAATGCGAGCAGAACGAATAGGGTGCAACGATAGCGAATGCTATATTGTTTGCGACACCTCTCTTGAAGCAATTTTTACTCATATTAAAAATGTTGAGCCTCAACTTATTATTATTGACTCAATACAGACAATTTCGACCGACACATTAGAATCTTCGGCAGGTAGTGTTGCTCAAGTCAGAGAGTGCGCTGCAGCTATTCTTAAATATGCAAAAGAGAGTAATACTCCTGTTATTGTTATTGGTCATATTAATAAAGAGGGAAGTATTGCCGGCCCTAAAGTTTTGGAACATATTGTTGATGCAGTTCTTCAGTTTGAAGGTGACAGACACTATATGTACCGAATTTTACGCTCTATCAAAAACCGTTTTGGGAACACTTCAGAATTGGGTATTTACGAGATGAGACAAGATGGTTTGCGCTCGGTAGAAAACCCTTCCGAACTTCTGCTATCACACTCTCACGATGGTATGAGCGGTGTTGCAACTGCCGTTGCCATTGAAGGAGCAAGACCTTTCTTAATTGAGACCCAATCGCTTGTTAGCAGTGCTGTTTATGGTACTCCTCAACGTTCAGCTACCGGTTTTGATGCAAGGCGAATGAATATGTTACTTGCCGTACTGGAGAAACGTGTAGGCTTTAAACTTGCTCAAAAAGATGTATTTTTGAATATTGCAGGAGGGCTTAAAGTTAATGACCCAGCTATGGATTTGGCAGTTATTAGTGCCGTACTATCTTCAAATATGGATATTGCCATTGATAGTAACGTATGTATGACCGGTGAGGTTGGACTTTCGGGAGAGATACGTGCTGTAAACCGTATTGAGCAGAGAATTTTAGAAGCTGACAAATTGGGCTTCAAAAAGATTATTATCCCTGCCGATAATCTTAAAGGGTTTGATAAGAATAAACTTTCTATAAAAATAGTTGAGGTTAGAAAAGTTGAAGAGGCTTTCAGACAACTTTTCGGATAATTAATATATATGGTTAGAGATATTGACATAAGGGTTATTCCAAAGGTTGCCGCTACTGAAAGTGAACTAAAGTTGCATATTGAACGTGAAACAGGTATAAATTCAAAAAAAATTGATGCCATAAGAATTTTAAAACGCTCGATAGATGCAAGAAAACCGACTATTTTTATAAATCTAAGAATAAGAGTTTTTTGCGGAGAAAAGCCCAACGACGAAGCTTTTGAGAGAAGAGAGTATAAAGATGTCTCAAATTGCAAACGTGCCATTGTGGTTGGAGCAGGACCTGCAGGATTATTTGCGTCGCTACGCCTTATTGAACTTGGCATAAAACCTATTATGCTTGAAAGAGGTAAAGATGTTCATGCAAGGCGTAAGGATATTGCTCTTATTAGCAGAGAGCATAAGGTAAATAATGAATCGAACTACTCGTTTGGCGAAGGTGGTGCAGGTGCTTACTCGGACGGCAAATTATATACTCGGAGTAAAAAGAGAGGCTCGGTTGAGAGAATCTTAAATATTCTTTGCCAATTTGGAGCATCAGAATCAATATTATACGATGCTCACCCCCATATCGGAACAGACAAACTACCCAAAGTTATTGAGAATATACGAAATCAGATTATTGCTTCGGGCGGAGAGGTACATTTTGAAAAAAAGATGACTCAACTTATAGTCAAAGGCAATAAAGTACATGGAGTAATATGCGAAGATGGTAGCGAGTTTTTAGGTGATGTTATATTAGCTACAGGACACTCGGCAAGAGATGTTTACAGATACCTAAATAATAGCAACATTGAACTTGAAGCCAAAGGTTTTGCCGTTGGTGTAAGATTAGAACACCCTCAAAATCTGTTGGATTGTATTCAATATCATAGCAAAAAAGGCAGAGGAGAGTATCTGCCTGCTGCTGAATACTCGTTTGTAACTCAAGTTAAAGAGCGTGGAGTTTACTCGTTTTGTATGTGCCCCGGTGGGTTTGTTGTACCTGCTGCAAGTGGCGAAAATCAGATTGTTGTAAACGGCATGTCTCCTTCAAACCGAGGTTCAAAGTGGGGGAACTCCGGTATGGTGGTTGAGATACGTCCCGAAGATTTGACAAAGGAAGGTTTTAATGGCATATTAGCAGGTTTGGAGTTTCAAGAGAGGCTGGAAGCCACTTGCTTTGCTAACGGTAAAGGACAAACGGCACCTGCCCAAAGAATGGAGGATTTTGTTAGAGGCAGACTATCATCAACCCTTCCCTCTACATCATATACTCCGGGAGTTATATCTTCTCCTCTACATTTTTGGATGCCTGAATTTATTAGCAAAAGGCTAAAAGGTGGTTTTGAACAATTTGGACGAAAGGCTCACGGATTTTTAACAAACGAAGCCCTTATGATTGGTGTTGAAACAAGAACTTCATCTCCCGTGAGAATTCCTCGTAACCCGGAAAATTTACAACACATAAGATTAGAGGGATTATATCCTTGTGGCGAGGGTGCGGGCTATGCCGGCGGTATTGTCTCGGCAGCTATTGACGGCGAACGCTGTGCCGAAAATTTGGCAACTCATCTATAAAAAGACAAATTACAAAGAATTTAATATTATGATAACTTTTTGTATCTCTTTAGCTCTGCTCATTATAGCATATTTTACATATGGGAAACTTTGCGATAAAATATTTGGAGTTGACCCCGAAAGAAAAACTCCTGCCGTTGCTCACCCCGATGGCGTTGACTATATTGTAATGCCAAAATGGAAAATTTTTCTTATTCAATTTTTAAACATTGCAGGATTAGGTCCTATTTTTGGAGCAATAATGGGGGCTAAGTTTGGTACTGCTTCGTTTATATGGATTGTATTGGGGTGCATATTTGCCGGTGCTATGCACGACTATTTTGCAGGCATGATGTCGCTACGCCACAATGGCGAAGGTCTACCTTCGACAGTTGGCAGATATTTGGGTAATAAGGCTCAAATAGGTATGAGAATTTTTACCTTATTATTGCTTATTATTGTCGGAGTAGTGTTTGTTTCGGGACCTGCTAATTTATTAGCAATGCTCACACCCGAAACCCTTGATGCGACTTTCTGGATTTATGTAATTTTTGCTTATTACATTATTGCAACACTATTCCCTATTGATAAAATAATTGGCAAAATATACCCTATATTTGGTTTTGCTTTATTGTTTATGGCAATTGGCATTTTATGCTATCTTATTTTCACTTTCCCTGATATTCCTGAAATAACTGATGGCATTAAAAATATGCACCCTAAAGCCGAGAGCAACCCTATATATCCGATGATGTTTGTTAGTATTGCTTGTGGTGCTATTTCGGGTTTTCACGCTACTCAATCACCAATGATGGCTCGTTGTATGAGCAACGAGAAACAGGGTCGTCCAATATTTTTTGGAGCTATGATTACCGAAGGTATCGTTGCTCTCGTATGGGCAGCCGCGGCAACATTCTTTTTTTCGCCCGAAGGTCAAGAATTGTTTGGCATTACAAATGCTAAAGTAAATTCAGATGCTGCTTCAATTGTTCATATAATATCATACAGGTGGCTTGGTATTATTGGTGGTTTTTTAGCTATTTTAGGAGTTATTGCTGCACCCATATCAACAGGAGACACAGCGTTCCGCTCTGCCCGACTTATCGTTGCAGACTTCCTTAACATGGAACAGAAAAGTATTAAAAAGAGATTGCTCATTTCAATTCCAATGTTTATTATTGCTATTGCAATACTTATTTTCAGCCTTGCATACGAAGATGGTTTTGAAATTATATGGAGATATTTTGCTTGGAGTAATCAGGTATTGGCGGTTATTACGCTTTGGGCTATCACTATGTTCCTAAAAACTAAACGAAATGGTTGGTGGTGGTTAATCTCGTTTATTCCTGCAATATTTATGACAAGTATGACAACCACATTTATACTATATGCAAAAATAGGAATTGGGTTGAGTTACAACATTGCTGTTATTTCAGGTATATTATTTACGCTATTATGCAGCTTTTGGTTTATAATTAAAAGTAATAAAGATAGAGAGAGTCAACAAACCATTTAAACAAGACTACTCACTCAAGTATAGATAAAGAGCAAAGAGAGAAATCTTTTTACTCTTTATTCATAAAAACTAAAAAGCCATTTAAAATTTAAACGACTTCTTAAAAGTAACATATATTTCTCTTGCATTTACCGCTAAATTTAAGTATTTTTGCAACTTAATTATTATAATAGTGATATTATGCAAAAGAAATTCGCTGAATATAACAAATTCGATTTATCGGAAATAAATAAAGAGATTCTTGAGAAGTGGGATAACGAAGGCGTTTTTGCCAAAAGTTATGAACTTAGAGAGGGAGCTCCTTCATTTGTATTTTTTGAGGGTCCTCCATCGGCTAATGGTATGCCCGGTATTCACCACGTAATGGCTCGTTCTATCAAAGATATTTTCTGCCGCTACAAAACCATGAAAGGTTTTCAGGTTAAACGTAAAGCCGGTTGGGATACTCACGGTTTGCCCGTTGAACTTGGCGTTGAGAAACTTTTGGGTATTACAAAAGAGGATATTGGTAAAACTATTTCAGTTGCGGAATATAATGCTGCCTGCCGTAAAGAGGTTATGAAATATACTCGTGAGTGGGAAGATCTTACTCACAAAATGGGATATTGGGTTGATATGACCGACCCTTATATTACTTATGATAACCGTTATATTGAGACTCTTTGGTGGTTACTAAAACAACTTTACAACAAAGGGTTGTTATATAAAGGTTACACTATTCAGCCCTACTCTCCTGCTGCAGGTACAGGTTTAAGTTCGCACGAGTTGAACCAACCAGGTTGTTACCGCGATGTTAAAGACACAACTGTTGTTTCGCAATTTAAGATGGTTAATCCTAAGCCTGAAATGGCTGAATGGGGAACTCCATACTTCTTAGCTTGGACAACTACTCCTTGGACATTGCCTTCAAACACCGCACTTTGTGTTGGCAACAAAATTGATTACGTTGCTGTACAAACATATAATTCATATAGTGGCAAACCAATAACAGTTGTTCTTGCAAAGGCTCTTGTTGGAGCTCACTTTAACCCCAAAGGTACTGAGATTGCATTGGAAGATTACAAACAAGGCGATAAAATTGTTCCCTACCGCATAATAGCTGAGTATAAGGGAAGCGATCTTGTTGGTATGGAATATGAGCAACTTATACCTTGGGTAAATCCCGGAGAGAATGCTTTCAGAGTTATTCCCGGAGATTATGTTACAACTGAAGATGGTACAGGTATAGTTCACATTGCTCCTACTTTTGGTGCTGATGATGCTTTTGTTGCCAAAGCAGCAGGTATTCCTCCGCTACAAATGATTAATAAAAAAGGAGAGACCCGACCAATGGTTGACCTTACAGGTAAATTTTACTTGATTGAGGAACTTGACGAGGAGTTTGTTGCAAAGAGCGTTAATGTTGAGCTATATAAAGAGTTTGCAGGTCGTTTTGTAAAAAACGCTTACGATGCGAACCTAACTGATAAAGATGAGACTTTGGACGTTGCTATATGTATGATGATGAAAGCCTCTGACAAAGCTTTCAAAATAGAGAAGCACGTTCACAACTATCCCCACTGCTGGCGTACCGATAAACCCGTATTATACTATCCTTTGGATAGCTGGTTTATACGCTCTACCGCAAGCAAAGAGCGCATGAGCGAACTTAACAAAACTATAAATTGGAAACCAGAATCAACAGGAACAGGACGTTTTGGCAAATGGTTAGAAAATTTGAACGATTGGAACTTGTCTCGTAGCCGTTTCTGGGGTACTCCACTACCCATTTGGCGTAGCGAAGAGGGTGAAGAGATTTGTATAGGATCTGTTGAGGAACTTTATAACGAAATTGAGAAATCGGTTGCTGCCGGCATAATGGCAGAGAACCCATATAAGAAATTGGGATTTGTTCCCGGCAACTATGCTGTTGACAACTACGATAAGATTGATTTGCACCGCCCATATGTTGATGATATTGTTCTTGTATCGGAGAGTGGCAAACCAATGAAACGCGAAACAGACTTAATTGACGTTTGGTTTGATTCGGGTGCTATGCCTTATGCTCAAGTTCACTATCCTTTTGAGAATAAAGAGTTGTTTGACGAGCGTAAGATTTTCCCTGCAGACTTTATTGCAGAGGGCGTTGACCAAACTCGCGGTTGGTTCTTTACTTTGCACGCAATAGGTACCATGGTATTTGATAACATAGCTTATAAAGCTGTTGTTTCAAATGGTCTTGTTCTTGACAAAAACGGTAACAAGATGTCAAAACGTCTTGGTAATGCAGTTGACCCATTCGGTGCTATTGAGAAATATGGTTCAGACCCGTTGCGTTGGTATATGATTACAAACTCATCTCCTTGGGATAACCTTAAATTTGATGTTGAAGGGGTTGAAGAGGTTCGTCGCAAGTTCTTTGGAACTCTTTACAACACATACTCGTTCTTTGCTCTTTATGCAAACGTTGATAACTTCTGTTACAGCGAAGAGGAGATTCCTGTAAACGAGCGTCCTGAAATTGACCAATGGATTATCTCATTATTGAACTCATTGATTAAAGAGGTTGATGAACACTATAACAATTATGAGCCAACTCGTGCAGGACGTGCCATTTCTGATTTTGTGAACGACAACTTGAGTAACTGGTATGTCCGTTTAAATCGTAAACGTTTCTGGGGCGGAAGCATGAATAACGATAAACTTTCGGCATATCAGACTCTTTACACTTGTCTTGAAACTATTGCAGCATTGATGGCTCCTATTTCGCCATTCTTTGCCGACAAACTTTATACTGACTTAACTTCTGCAACAGGTCGCGATAACAAATCGGTTCATCTAAGCCTATTCCCTTCTTGTAACGATGCCCTTATAAATAAAGAGCTTGAGGAGAGAATGAAGATTGCTCAAGATATGACTTCTATGATTTTGGCACTTCGCAGAAAAGTAAACATTAAGGTAAGACAACCTCTTACTGCTATTATGGTACCTGTTGTAAGCGAAATTCAAAAAGGTCAAATTGAAGCAGTAAAAGAACTTGTTCTTAACGAGGTTAATGTTAAAGAGATTAAGTTTGTTGATGATACTGAGGGCATCTTGGTTAAGAGAGTTAAACCTGACTTCAAGAAACTTGGTCCTCGCTATGGTAAAATCATGAAACAACTTGCTGCTGCTATAGCTGCTATGGAGCAACACGATATTGCAATATTTGAGAAGAATGGCTCATTTACATTCAATATTGACGGAACAGAGGCTATTGTTGAGATAAATGATGTTGAGATAATTTCTGAGGATATTCCCGGTTGGCTTGTTGCAAACGAGGGTAACATAACAGTTGCTCTTGATATAACAGTAACAGAGGAGTTGAAACAAGAGGGTATTGCTCGCGAACTTGTTAACAGAATACAGAATATTCGTAAATCAGGAGGTCTTGAAATTACAGACAAGATTAATGTTACTATTGAAAAGAACGATGAGACAGATAAAGCAGTAGAGATATACGGCGACTATATTGCCAAACAGGTATTGGCAAACAACATCTCTGTTTCAGAAAATATGCCTACAGAAGCTATTGATCTTGATTTTGACGGATTTATGCTAAAAGTATCAGTTATAAAATGCTAATCTGATTATATTGACAAGAATATAGATGAACTATTGCATATATAAGTTTGATTAGTTATATTTGTTGCAACAGAAAAAAGAGGGATAAACCTTATTCGCTTTTTGATGTTATTGAGTAAGTAATAATTATTTAAATTTTAAAAGCTATGAATGAGAAAACAAGATATTCAGATGAGGAACTTGAAGAGTTTAAAGTTCTTATAAAGGAGAAACTTGAAGACGCATACAAATATTACAATAGTCTAAAAGAATCAATTGTAAATTCTGATGACACTTCAGACACATCTCCTACATTCAAAGTTTTGGAAGAGGGAGCTACAACTCTTAACAAAGAGGAGGCCGGACAACTTGCTCAACGCCAAATGAAGTTTATTCAACATCTTGAAGCTGCATTGATAAGAATTGAGAATAAAACCTATGGTATTTGCCGAGAAACAGGAAAACTTATTCCCAAAGAGAGACTTCGTGCTGTTCCTCATGCAACACTATCGGTTGACGCTAAAAACAGCAGAAGATAAAAAATAATTCCGTTCAAATTTATAAGAAGTGTATAACAAGCTATTGTTATACTCTTCTTTTTTAAAAATATATCATTTAGTTAGAAAAGGGTAAAGATTAAGTCGGACTATGCTAAATAAGGCTATTAAGGATAAAGGGTTACTCGCAATTGCTGTTATTTTAGGAGTACTTATTATTGACCAAATATCTAAGATTATTGTTAAAACAAATATGTATATTGGTGAAGAGATTGAGATTTTCTCTTGGTTCAAAATTCTTTTTGTTGAAAACAATGGTATGGCTTTTGGAATGGAATTAGGCAGTAAACTCTTTTTGACTATATTTAGAATTGTTGCTGTTATTCTTATTGGATATTATATATATTATATAATCAAAAGAGGCAAGGAGACTAAAACCGGATACTTGGTTTGTGTATCACTAATATTTGCAGGAGCTTTAGGGAATATTATTGACTGCCTTTTTTATGGCATTATATTCAATGCGCCCTTCCCTCCTGAAACTGCTGTTCTATTCCCTACCGAAGGTGGATATGCAAGTTTAATGTATGGACGTGTTGTTGATATGCTATATTTTCCTCTGCTAAGTTTTTGGTGGCCTAATTGGATTCCATTCGTAGGGGGTGAATATTTTGAATTTTTCCGTCCTATATTTAACATTGCCGACTCTGCTATTACTATAGGAATTGCTACAATTCTTATTTTTTACAGACAATCGCTCTCAGCTGATAAAGATAAAAAAATTGAAGAAGAATGCAACGAAGAATAATCATATCTGCAATAACTATTTTATGCTTGGTTTGTGGTTGCAATAAAGTTCCAAGAGACGTTATTGCTCCTGAAATTATGGAAAATCTGCTAATTGATATTCATAAGGCTGAAGCATACATGGAAAATAATTATTCCAAATTTCAAACTGCTGCAAATAAAGACTCTGTAAAAGCATCTGTATATGCAAAACACAATGTTTCAAAAGCAGATTTTGATACATCTATTATATGGTATGGAGCAAACCTTGAAGAGTTTATTGAAATATATAACAAAGTTATAGAAAGATTGCAACAAGAGGATAACGAATTGTTGGCATTGATGAATAATCAAACAGATGCATATACAGGAATCACACGTTCAGGAGATACTGTAAATATATGGAATATAAGTAACCACTACATTTTTGAGGGTAATCTTAATAACAATATTCTTACTTTTTCAGTTCCTCACGACGACAACTTTAAAGATGGAGACCTTTTTAAACTTAAATTTAAAATAGCATCTTCTGATAAGGGTTTATATAAACCTACTGTTGTTTTGGCAACAAAAGAGGGACGAGATTCTACACGATACATAAAGAAAACTATCAAATCTTTGGGGTGGGATTCTGTTGAACTTAAATCAGAAAAGACGATAAGAATGGTCATGGGTAGTATTTTTATTCCTGCTTCGCCCCAATGGAAAACCACATATATGGATAGCATCTCTCTTGAACGAATACATACCAAATAATAAAAATGATAAAAGGGTATTTAGGGAATGTATGCTATGGAAAATCTCTTCTTAAAAACCACGTTATATTAATTAATGAAGAGGGTGATATTAAGGATATTCTTCCTTTTAGCCAAGAATGTGAAGGAATTATTTTATGTGATAATTTGATTATTATTGCAAAGTGCAATAAGGACGATATAGAGAGTATTACAGAAATAATTCAAGAAGAATTTGATAAAAGTAAATCGTATAACGATTTTTTAGACTCTGCAATATACAAAAGGCATGCTGCATCTTCAAAAGAGAATGCACATATTATTGAGATTGAAATTAAAGAAGATAAAGCATATGATGATTACAAAACAGAGAGTATTCAATATAATAATGTAACTAAATCAAAATCATACAAACTTGTTTGCATACTTGCAAAAGTAATGGACAGATACTATATTGACCCTATTATAGGCATTATACCTGTTGCAGGCGATATTGTCCCTCCTTTATGCTCTATCCCGTCAATATATATTTCTGTTATAAAATTAAAATCAATACCTCTTACTTTTGCTATTATTCTTAATATCCTTATTGATGCACTTATTGGTGTTATTCCCTTTTTTATAGGGAACATTTTAGACTTTTATAATAAGGCATACATTAAAAATCTTAACCTTATTATAGGGTACATAAACAACGACAAACAAGTAATTAAAGAGGTTAACAAGAAAGCTATTATATCAGCATCGTTAATATTGGGTGTTACTCTATTATTGATAGCAGCTACTATATTTACATCAAAGTTTGTGGTATTCTTGTGGGAATATTTCAATGGTTTATTTAAACTATAAAAAATAGACATCTGGACTTATTCCAAATGTCTATTTTTCATATTATGATATTTGTAATTATTAATCAAAAGATTTTATTACGTCTATAATATCATCTGCTGTTTTTTCAGCCTCTTCCATTGTTTTTGCCTCGGCATATACTCTGACAATAGGTTCTGTATTTGATTTGCGTAATTGAACCCAACGATCGGGGAAGTCTATTTTAATTCCATCTATATCGTTTACATCATACTCGGCATATTTAGCTTTTACTGCCTCAAATATCTTATCAATATCCATTGTAGGTGTTAAATCAAGACGTTTTTTAGCAATTGAATATTGAGGATAACCTGCTCGCAATTCGCTAACTTTTTTACCACATTTTGCAAGATATGTAAGGAATAGAGCCACTCCCACAAGAGCATCACGACCATAGTGTAACTCAGGATATATTACTCCTCCATTACCCTCTCCTCCTATTACTGCGTTTGTCTCTTTCATCTTGGTAACTACATTTACTTCACCTACTGCTGCAGGAGAATAAGATGCTCCCATAGCTTGTGTTACATCGCGTAAAGCACGAGATGAACTCATGTTTGAAACTGTATTGCCAAGTGTATTTTGCAATACATAATCGGCACATGCAACAAGAGTATATTCTTCGCCAAACATCTCTCCATCTTCACATATTATTGCTAAACGGTCAACGTCCGGATCAACAACAAAACCAACATCTATTCCCCCTTTTTTCATTACTGATGATATTTCGGTAAGGTGTTGTGGTAACGGCTCGGGATTGTGAGGGAATTGTCCATTGGGTGTACAAAACAATTTTTCTACTTTTGTTACTCCTAATGCTTCTAACAATTGAGGTATTGCTACTCCTCCAACTGAATTTACACAATCAATAGCTACACTGAAATCAGCCTTTTTTATTGCCTCAACATCAACAAGAGGAAGATTTAATACAGCCTCAATGTGACGAGCAGTATATGTATCGTTTATAATCTCTTTTCCCAAACTATCAACATCAGCATATACAAACTCTTCAGCAGCGGCAATATCCAAAACCTCTTTTCCTTCTGCTGCATTAAGGAACTCTCCTTTTTCATTTAAAAGTTTCAAAGCATTCCATTGTTTTGGATTGTGGCTTGCTGTAAGAATTATTCCTCCACAAGCGCCTTCCATAACAACTGCCATCTCTGTAGTGGGTGTTGTAGCCAAGCCTATATTAACAACATCAAAACCCATTCCGGTTAATGCTCCTGCGACACATGAATATACCATATCGCCCGATATACGAGCATCACGTCCTACTACAATTTTATTAGTAGTTACTTTGGTTGTATTTCTAATAAATACAGCATAAGCCGATGTAAATTTTATTACATCTAACGGAGTTAAGCAATCACCCGGATTACCTCCTATAGTTCCTCTAATTCCTGAAATTGATTTAATTAGTGACATAACTGTTATTTTTATTTATCTTAGATTTACTGTTTTGACAATGAATACTCAATATAATAAAGATATGGGACTACTGATGATACAGACTCCGCAAATCCTACTTTTGAAGGAATTACACAATATACCTTTGCTCTATCTGAAAGATGTGGCAATGGATACTCTATTCCTAATCCGTATGTATAATATGGGGAGAGTGATATACTATAATTGGGGGAATAATCAAAGTAAAAATCATCAACATTGGTATAATAAAAATTACCAGTACCTCCTTTATTTACATCAAACATCTTTATAGTATATGGATATGCAGCCCATGTATTAAGATTTATTCTTAGGAACCTGAAAATAACCCTCTCTCCCTCTTTTATTTTACGGCCATTTCCTTTATCAATAACCTGCATATATACGCCATTTGGTAACTCATAAAAGGGGACACTGCTTGATATTTCATCTCTATTCCCCGATGCTGCTATTTGTGAAATATCAGAAGGTATAGCAGCTGTATATCTTCCTCCCGATTCCAAAAATTTTTGTATTGACTCCTCCTCTTGCTCCAACATCTCGGCATATGTTTGAGTCTTTTTACAACTCACAAAAGAGAGCATCAATGATAAAATTAAAAAGATGTTAAGTATTTTAGATAATCTTATTTTTTTATTCATATATATTTTTTTTATTTTATATAGTTTTCAATATTCTCTTTAAATATTTTTACTGCATCTGCCATTGTACCAAAAAATTCTCCTCCTGCAGCATTCTTATGTCCGCCACCATTATATAATTCAGAGGCTATAGTATTTACAGCATAATCTCCTACAGAACGTAACGATACTTTTATATATCCGCTCTCCTCTCTGAAAAATATAGAGACATTCACTCCTTCAATACCAAGAGGCACGTTTACCAAACCTTCGGTATCTCCTTTTTGATATGAATAATGGTTTAACTCTTTTCTTAAAAGAGTTATAATTGCAACACCTTTATTACCAATTATCTCCATCTTCTCAGATATGGCATAGGAATTTAGCCTTAATTTATCAAGTGTTGAGGTGTTACAAACAATACGATATATCTCATCTTTGTTTATACCTTTTTGTAACAACTCTGATATAACAACATATATATCGGCATCGTTTGAGTTATACGAGAAGTTTCCTGTATCTGTCATCATTCCTGTATATACTGCCTCTGCTCCACTCTTATCAACATATTTAGTCAGATTTAGTTGATTAAGAATTTTATATACTAATAATGATGTTGATGAAATTTCAGGATACGATATTACCAAATCACAAAAATCGCTCGGATATATATGATGGTCAATCATAACTTTATATGCCGATGATGAGAGTAAAACATCTTGCATCAGATCAACCCGTTTACTTTCATTAAAATCTAAGCAGAATATTGTATCGGCAGAAGATATTATTGAGTTACACTCTTCTACCGCATTTTTATATATTTTTATCTCATCAGCCCCTTTTAAGAAGATTATTGACTTGGGAAGAGCATCGGGCATAATAAGTGTTACTCTCTTTTCAAGTGATTTAAGCACTCCTCCCAATGCAAGAGAAGAGCCTATAGCATCTCCATCAGGAGCAGTATGGGCTACGATAACCACATTTTTACTCCTGTCTATTGCCTCTGCAAGTGTTTTATACTCTTGAGAGGATATTATATCTTTTAGTTTTGATTCTTTACAATCCATAGTTACTGCGAAGATACTACATTTTTGGCATAACCTTTTCAATTTTAATTACTAATTTTGCGTATCTAACTTTTTTTAATGTATATAAGATGAATAATAGAAGAGAAGCTCAACTTAAAGCATTTGAAAGATTGCTTGATATTATGGACGAACTCCGTGAAAAATGTCCTTGGGACAGAAAGCAAACCAACGAAAGTTTAAGAGCCAATACTATTGAAGAGACATACGAACTTTGCGAAGCCATAACCAATAACGACGAAATAAATATTAAAAAGGAGCTTGGCGACTTACTATTACATATTGTCTTTTATGCAAAAATAGGTAGTGAGAAAGGTTCTTTTGATATTGCCGATGTTTGTGATGCACTTTGCGACAAACTAATTTTCCGCCACCCTCATGTTTTTGGTGAAGCTGTTGCAAATAGTGCCGGACAAGTTGAAAAGAGTTGGGAAGAGATTAAGCTAAAAGAGAAAGGCGGTAATAAAACTGTTTTAGGTGGAGTACCTAATGCCCTACCCGCTTTGGTAAAGGCATATCGCATACAAGATAAAGCCCGCAATGTCGGGTTTGATTGGAAAAACAGAGAAGATGTTTGGGATAAAGTCAGAGAAGAGATAAGTGAATTTGAAACAGAGATTGAGTGTGGTGATGCCGATAGAATTGAAGCTGAATTTGGAGATTTGATTTTCTCTCTTATAAATGCTGGTCGTTTGTATAAAATCAACCCTGAGAATGCTCTTGAAAGAACAAACCAAAAATTTACCCGGCGTTTTAACTATGTTGAGAAATGCTTGACCGAAAAGGGTAAATCTTTTAAAGAGAGTAACCTTGAGGAGATGGATTCTCTTTGGAATGAGGCTAAAAGTAAGGGGCTTTAGTAGTTGTTAGGGTTATTTAAGTCATTAGGGTCGTTAAAGTCATTAGGAATACTAACAACTAAAAACTGACTTTCGGAACTCTGCACATGTTATGGCGGTGGCTACTGCAACGTTTAGGGATTCTACTTTTTCTCTACCCATTGGGTATGGTGGAAGTAGAATCTTTTTTGTTACCAGTTGTTCTATCTCTCTTGAGATTCCGTTGCCTTCGTTACCCATTACGATAACTGCATCGTTGGTTATAGTGGTGTCATAAATATTTTCGCCATCAAGAAACGTTCCGTATATGGGTTTGTTGATATTTGATAATGTTTCGGCAAGATTAACATATACTACTTTTACTCTTGCCAATGCTCCCATTGTTGCCTGTATGGTTTTGGGATTGTATATATCAGCACAACCTTCGGAGCAGAGTATTGTCTCTATTCCATACCAATCGGCTATACGGACTATTGTACCTAAGTTCCCCGGGTCTTGAACGCAATCTAATGCCAATACCAATTTACCTTTTAACTCCTCATGAGCAATAATGTTTCGTGGCATCTCATAAACGGCTATAACATTTTGTGGCGATTGCATCAAAGAGGCTTTTGCTATTTCATCGTGAGTTGCCTCTACTACCTCTTTACATTGCGATGTATTATGAGTATTTAGCCATTCGGGGGTTGCTACCAATAATCGGCAATTAAACAACGTCAGAGTATCACTAACCAATTTATCGCCTTCGGCAATAAACAACTTTTGCTCATATCGCTCCTTCTTTTGTAAAAGGGAACGTATAAACTTTATTTTTGCTTTACTCAACATTGTTTTTTATTTGTTTTTGCGAAGATAATACTTTTTTGTTTATAATTTTGTATATGAACATATTTAATATATAACCAATGATTGTTATTGCTGATAGTGGCTCAACCAAAACAGAGTGGTCTCTGGTAGATAATGATATAATCATAAATAGTATTACTTCAAAAGGTATTAACCCATACTTTGAAAGTAAGGAAGAGATAACTGCTGAAATTAAATCTGTTTTTAACAAATTAAAAATTAGTGATAAGATTTCTGCTATATATTTTTACGGGGCAGGATGTACTCCTGAAAAAAAATATATTGTTATTGATGCCATTTCAGATATTGTTGGTGATAATATCCTTATTGAGGTAAATTCCGATTTATTGGGTGCTGCCCGTGCACTGTTCGGAAGAAAGAAAGGTATTGCTTGTATTCTTGGCACCGGTTCTAACACATGTTTTTATAATGGAGAGTTTATAGAGAAAAACTTATCTCCTTTAGGTTTTATTCTTGGCGATGAAGGCAGTGGTGCTGTTATTGGAAAATTATTTATTGGCAGTTTATTAAAAAATCAGTTTGGAGAAGAGTTAAAATTAAAATTCTTATCAGAAAATAACCTTACTCAAGAGGAGATTATTGATAGAGTTTATCGCAAACCTTTTCCCAATAGATTTTTGGCTTCTCTTTCTCCTTTTATTTTAAGAAACATTTCAAATAAAAAAATATATTCTCTTATTCAGAATTGTTTTAAAGATTTCTTTATACGAAACGTAATGCAATATGAGTACTTAAATAACAATGTCGCATTTATTGGTTCTGTTGCTCACTACTATAAAGATATATTAAGCGAAGTTGCGAAAACTCTTAATATAACAATTTCAAGAATTGAAGTTTCTCCAATTAATGGGTTAGTAAAATTCCACTCTGCATTTTAGTTGTTAGTATTAATTGGGTAGTTTGGGTCATTAGATAAAAGAGGAGAGAACTGAAGTCCTCTCCTCTCTTGAATGATTATTTAGTTTTATTAGTCTAACATCTGCCCCAAAGGGGCAACGAAGTTGAGAACTAAAAACTAACAACTCTATTTTACAATAACTTTTGTTACTTGATCTCCGCTTACTACAAAGTAGATTCCTTGTGCAATAGAGATTTCTGCATTGCCATTAGCAACAACCTCTTTTACAACTTGACCGCTGATATTTACAACTTTAACATCACCTGCGTAACCGTTAACGTATATAACTCCGTTATCAGCATAAACTTGTGTTGTTTCGGCACTTGCTCCCTCTATTCCTACCAAGTCGGGGCCTGTGAAGACTGCCTCTATTTTTACATCTTCAGAGATTATGCAGTATACACTGCCATATTCTGCCATCTCTTCAATGTAAGTGATGGTCTCTCCTTCATACTCATAGCTGCTTTCTCCGTTTATAATCAAACTCTCCAACTCATAGCCGTCTTGAGCGTATGCGAAGATATATAATTCGCCATTTATCGGTAAGTGTGATCC
>JAZNCN010000018.1:0-22432 GCA_045587545.1 Candidatus Caccoplasma sp. | reverse complement strand
TTTTATCTTTTTTCTCTTACAAACCCGATCCGATGCTCAAAATTACTTTAGTGTCTAAAGTTAGTTTTGACGTTGACTTTATTTACTCGTCTCGTACTACTTTGTCTTTTTCAAATATTCAATGATCTCTTTTTTTGTTGCCATCGTTTTTATTCCGAAAGCGGATACAAAGGTATAACACTTCTCCTTATCCACCAAATATTTTTACAACTTTTTTCTGAAAAATTTTACACTTATTTTAAAACAGCCTATTTTTCAAGGAGTTATTTTTATCTTTTTTTATGGTAAAGGATTTAATTTTTGTGTTTTATATAGCAATTACAACTTTGAACAAAAAAAATGAGAGGTAAGAGCCTCTCATTTTATATTAAAAATACTCTCCTAATTATTGCTCTAACTCATGTGTTAGTTGATTTATTACAGAGTAAACAGGTAAACGATTATACAATATATTGTATACTGAGTCTAATATTGGCATCTTAACATTGTATCTTTCGTTTATTTCATGCATACATTTTGTTCCGTAATATCCCTCGGCTATCATCTCCATCTCTATTTGTGCTGTTTTTACAGAATATCCTTTTCCTATCATAGTTCCAAAGGTATGGTTACGACTAAAATGTGAATATCCTGTTACTAACAAATCTCCCAAATAAACCGATTTGCATATTTCGCGACTCTCCATGGGATTTACCGCATCAATAAATCGTTTTGCCTCCTGTATGGCACTCGACATCAAAACAGCCTTAAAATTATCTCCTAATTTAAGCCCGTGACATATTCCTGCGGCTACAGCATATACATTTTTAAGCACTGCTGCATACTCTATTCCCGATACATCAGCCGAGGTTGTCGCTATTAGAAAGCGGTTACTTATAAGGTTTGCTATATCTTTCGCACGAGATTCATCAGAACAGCCTACTGTCAAATATGATAGTCGCTCTAATGCTACCTCTTCGGCATGACATGGACCACTTACTACTGCAAGATTTTTATCTTCTACATTATATACATTCTTTAGATAGTCTGTAACTATCATATTTTCGTCAGGTACTATTCCTTTTATAGCCGATACTATAAATTTACCCGCCAACGATGTACGAAGTTTTTTTAGGTGCGTCTTTATAAACGGCGAAGGCGTTACAAATATCAGTGTATCTGATTTTTTTATTACCTCGTTAAGATTATTGGTAAAGTATATCCTATTTATGTCAAATTTAACGCTTGACAGATATACCGGATTACGCCCCAAACGTTTAAAATCAGCTATACGATCTTTACGACGCATATACCAATTTATCTCTTCTACGTTTGTAAGCACCAACTTTGCTATTGCGGTAGCCCAAGTTCCTCCGCCTATTATGGCAACTTTACCGGGTAATTCCATTGCTTATATATTTGCTTTTATTCTTCAGTCTCTTCTTCTTTTTTAACTCGTTTTTCGGGACGCATCTGTGGGAAGAACAACACCTCTTGTATAGTGGTTTGCCCTGTCATAAGCATTACAAGACGATCCATTCCTATTCCCATTCCTGACGTAGGAGGCATTCCGTATTCAAGAGCACGAAGGAAATCCGCATCTATAAACATTGCCTCATCATCTCCTTTTTCAGATAGGCGCAAC
This sequence comes from Candidatus Caccoplasma sp., assembly GCA_045587545.1. GTDB lineage: Bacteria > Bacteroidota > Bacteroidia > Bacteroidales > G3-4614 > Caccoplasma_A. The sequence continues at coordinate 20,808 of JAZNCN010000018.1, read as the reverse complement.
TGTTCTTCAAAGCGGTAGCGTTGATCTATTGGGTCATTAAGTTCTGAGTATGCATTGCATAACTCTTTACCGTTAACCATCAACTCAAAACGCTCGGTCAATTCCGGGTTGCTACGATGCTTCTTTGTTAATGGCGACATCTCAATAGGATAATCCGTAATAAATGTGGGTTGTATATAATTTCCTTCGCATTTTTCACCAAATATCTCATCAATAAGTTTTCCTTTACCCATTGACGGATCTGTCTCAATATTTAATTTCTTACAAGTTTCGCGTAAAGCATCTTCGTCCATTCCTGTTATATCTACCCCTGTAAACTCTTTTATAGCTTCAGTCATGGTTACTCGCTTGAATGGTGCTTTGAAACTTATTATATTGTCTCCAACTTTCACATCGGTTGTTCCATTTACATCAATTGCTATTTTTTCAAGCATCTTCTCCGTAAACTCCATCATCCAATTGTAGTCTTTGTAAGAGACATATATCTCCATGCAAGTAAACTCGGGATTATGAGTACGATCCATTCCCTCATTACGGAAATTTTTTGAGAACTCATAAACGCCCTCAAAACCGCCTACTATCAAACGTTTCAAATACAACTCGTTTGCGATACGAAGATACAAAGGTATATCTAATGCATTATGATGTGTAATAAAGGGACGAGCTGCCGCTCCTCCTGGAATAGATTGCAATACAGGTGTTTCAACCTCCATATATCCTTGCGCATTGAAATACTCGCGCATTGAGGTATATACTTTATTGCGTTTTACAAATATATCTTTTACTCCTTCGTTTACTACTAAATCGACGTAACGTTGACGGAAGCGTTGCTCGGGGTCATCAAATGCATCATACGCAACACCATCTTTCATTTTTACAATAGGCAACGGGCGTAATGATTTAGACAAAAGTGTCAAACTTTGAGCATGTACTGTTATTTCGCCCATTTGTGTACGGAATACATATCCTGTTATTCCTATAAAATCGCCTATATCAAGAAGTTTTTTAAACAATATATTATATAAGTCTTTGTTTTCATCGGGACATATTTCGTCGCGAGAGACATAAACTTGTATTCTTCCTGTTGAGTCTTTAAGCTCCATAAACGAGGCCTTACCCATTATTCGGCGACTCATTATACGTCCTGCTATTGATACGGGGCGCGCAGGTGCATCATCTGAAAAATTCTCTTTTATTTCCGATGCATATCCATCAACTTTATATTCTGCTGCAGGATATGGTTCAATACCCATTGCTTTAATTTGTTCGAGCGAGTTACGACGAACTATCTCCTGCTCACTTAATTCTGATATATCCATTTTTTGTTTTTTGTTTCGTTTTTATAAGGCTTTCATGTTCCAACAAAGTCGGACTAAACCAATTTTACCCCAAAAGTATAAATTTTATTACAATATTCATATTTATTGAATAAAAAAGATTGTTTTTTGGGCAAATTACTATCAGCTATCGGTTATTTGCATTAGGAAAGAGCATTAAATTCCTGGCTCAATAATAAATTATTGTTTACGATAATACTCTTTTAAAATTCTACTAACATTAAAATAATATCCGTCAGCCGGGCCATCTTTTACCTCTATAAAATCATACATAGGTTCAACAAATGTATAATCTGTAGGAGTAAGACCAAAACAATATATTACATCATAAGGGTGTATTGAAGATATAACATACCATGCCGACTCTGGAGAGATGCCATCGCCTGATGATATAATAACACTTAAAATTTGACGGAGACGAGTTTCCCATAAGAGAGAGTTTTCTTCATCGCCTTTTTGAGAATAGGCATAAGCCAACAGTTTCATTTGGCGAAGTTCAAACGGGAAATCACTCAATACATATTTTGCCTTTGCTATTATTGTATCGCATTCGGCAGGAGTATGAGAATCTTTTGTATAAAGAGCTGTTGCCACCTGACGATTATATTTTACATCGCGGTATGGTTCGTAATCCTCTTGAAAAGAGAAACCATAATAGAGACGCTCCAATTCGACAGGAGTCATCGTTGTATCGCCCTTCTGAAAACGCTCCATCAATTTCGGATAAAAATAGTGCGACTTATAATCCTTTACATCTCGCTCAATCTCCTCAAAATCGGGAACAGAATAGTTTAACTCAACATCTTCTGCCACTGCAAGAAGAGGAAATATCATAATCAAAAAAATATATACTATTTTCATCTCACTTCTTAAGTTTTACGAAGTCAAAGGTAATATTTTTTACCCTTCAATCAAAGTTAAATGGTCTGTTTTAACCTTTTATATATATTTTCACAAGCATCTTCAAGCAAATTCAAAACATTCTCAAAGCCGTCAGCTCCACCATAATAGGGGTCGGGGACACAATCGTATTGATAGTGTTCAAAGTAATCAGCTATTCGCAAAACTTTATCACGCGCCTCAATGGTTGGCGCCATACGGCGAAGATCATCATAATTGGCATCGTCCATTGCAAAAATATAATCAAAGCTTTCAAAATCATCAACGGTAACACGTCGTGAACGATGGTCAAAAACATACCCTCGTCTTGCTCCATGCGCTCGCATACGAGGGTCAGGCAATGAGCCTGCATGACCGCCATATGTGCCTGCCGAATCAATTATAAAATTATCCTCATCTCCTGCATCTTTTACTATTTTATGCATTATTGCATCTGCTGCCGGGGAACGACAAATATTTCCTAAACATACAAACAATAATGATTTTTTATTTATTGGGGTTGTGCTCATTGCCTTATCTATTTCTTCTTTTACAAAGGTAGAAGTTTTTGCATAAAAAAACAACCGCTCCATAGAACGGTTGTTTTAATCTGTTAACTATTAATTATAGTAACTTATTAGTTTTTCTCTACTGGAAGAACTGATACGTATGAGCGATCCTCTTTTTTACGTACGAAAGTTACTTGTCCGTCAATTAATGCGAAAAGAGTGTGATCTTTTCCCATTCCTACGTTCTCACCTGGGTGATGAACTGTTCCTCTTTGACGTACTATTATATTGCCTGCTTTGGCGAATTGTCCGCCAAAAACCTTTACTCCAAGTCGTTTGCTTTCTGATTCACGACCGTTCTTCGAACTACCGACACCTTTTTTATGAGCCATCTTCTTATAATTTTAATAGTTAGGCAACAATATCTTTAATTAACACTTGTGAGAAACATTGACGATGACCGTTACGTTTGCGGTATCCTTTTCTGCGTTTCTTTTTGAAAACGATTATGCGCTCGCCTTTCATGTGGTCAAGAACCTCGCAAACTACTTTTGCGCCTTCTACAGCGGGTGCACCAATTTTTACCTCTCCGTCGTTGTCAATCAACAACACTTTCTCAAATTCAACCACTGAACCTTTGTCTGCATTCAAGCGGTGAACATACAATTTTTTGCCAGCTTCGGCACGGAATTGTTGTCCTTGAATTTCTACAATTGCGTACATTAGTTATTATTTTTTAACTGGTACCTCCGGCAGGTGAACTCCATTCGTTGGGGTTGCTTACCAAACCTGTCGCGGAATAGCGGGTGCAAAGATAACAACTTTATTTTAAACTTGCAATAATCTCTGTTTGTTTTTAGTTAAGAAAATTATTAGGGTCATCAGAGCCAATGATCTCTTTAAGGCAAATAAAATAAATAGGATAACTATGTGGAGCAAACAAATGGTTGTCCTTTGTGGAGAACCATTTGAGAAGAGAGCATACTCTGTTTCTAAAACAGAAAACATTCCCAATGTACTAATTTCTCATTACTCATTATTATTTATAATATTTAACCTTTGCAATAACTTGTCGGCAAAGGGGAATGACCCATTTTCCAACAAAGTTTTGAGATCAATCTGTCCCAAGCGGAAAAGTTCTAATAAAAACTCATTTGAGGCTATGCGATAAACTGGCGACGATACCGATTCGGTTATTGATATATCAAATTCGGTATTCTTAACATCTTCTTCGCCTATGTTTTCTAATATGTTTTGTTGCTCTTCACCCACTATTTTTTTATATCGCTCAATAGTATAGTATTGTTGAATGGTTTTTACTATTTTGGTATCACGGTCAACCCTAAAGCATTTGAAACTTTCAAACAGATCAATTAGATTAAGCGACGAATTTTGTATTTGTTGTGCATATAGAGCATAGGGCGTTCCAGAAGGTGCTGCCTTTCCTTGAATTGCTCCGTGTACTCCTGAAATATCCTCAAAGAGGCGCATCTGCATATTCAACAATTCGTAAGCTCCTACATTAGTAGCATTTACCGAAATTTGTTGAGGCTGAGGCACTCCTGGTCTCGGACGGTACATTATTACTCCGTTATATCTGGTCCACTCTTCTGCAACATCTTCAATAGTCATTCCTTCCGGTATTTGATCTTCCGGGAAAAGTAATACTCCTTTGGCACTTGAACCCATTATAAAATCAACCATTGTTATCAAACGATTTATATAACGCTGTTGGTCTATTACATCTTCGACAAAGGCGTGTACTTCACCATCAATAAGAGGATAGAGTTTTAAGGCATACGGGTGAGATGCATGCCAATATGGTGTTTCTCCTTCTTCAAGTATGTGTCCCAAAGGCGACAGATGACGATAATACCACATCTTATCAATAAACCACTCTGAATTTATCAGTGGAACATCTTCTCTTTTTACACCTTGCTTTGAAGCCTCTTTTATTCTACGGGCATTTTCTTGTTCTATGTTTTCTAATGTATCTATTTCGGCTTTATATACTGAACCGTCAAGAGTGTCATGGCATCTTAATCGTTCTCTGCTTTCGTATCGCCAAACCTCTATTACACGACACATATTATTTGATGATGCTATATAAAAATCGACATTGTCAGCATTATCATTTATTAGAGATGTATTTTCATTTTGAAAATCCGAGTCTTTGACCTCTCCATATATTTTACGCAGTTCCAATGCTCTCTTTCTACTTCCTTTTGCATAACGCGATAACAAATCGGCTATTGGCATATCGTGTAACTCGCCTATCAAGGAGCAATCCCACTGTCTAACATCGTTCATACTGTTAAAGAATATTCGTGAGGGTGCAACATCATCAATCCATACATCACTCTTGCCGTTTCGCATTCCATATACTATTTTATGGGCACAACTACCTGATATCAAGAACTCTTCTAAAGTTCTGCCATCTAACTCCCATAATCGGTTATGCTGATGTACATACTCCACCGCTCCACTCAAAACCTCTCCTAATTGCTGTTCGTTGCGGTCACGTGCCACACATACTGGTTGCGTCTGCGCTGAACGAAACTGTCCTACCACATTTTTTATAAGTTGTCGTATAAGATTGTTTTTCAGCGGCACTTTACCCTGTTCTTTAAGATACTGCTCTTCGGTTACTACTCTTCCGTCTGATAGCGTTATTTTATCGCTCCACTGACGTCCAAAGGCATAGTCGCGATTACGACGGCGCAAATAACGATAATCGTGCAAATTACTCCACGCCTTTGAAGCCATATCAAGCGTTCCGCTACTATCAATTTTAAAATGACTCAACGGAGATGTATTCTCTTTGCTTGTTTGCTTTGGGAGCAACGATTTGTTGTTAAAATAGCGATAATCTACCAACTTTTTACTTTTCATAATAAATCCTTTGTTTAAAATTTGTATTGAATTACAATGCAAATGAACCCCAATATTCTACTCCACATATGGTATAAATATGATTTATAATTTAGATTATTTACCTATTTATAACATTACACACATATATCACCTTAATAGTTTTGTATCGTATAATATTTAATTTTATAATTATGGAAAAGGTATGTAAGGAGATTGTTTTATCGGGTATTTCAAAGGTGAGCCCTCCCGAAATTTGTAACGATGGAGAGTGTTGCGACATGATTAATTTAAAAAAGAAAAATGGAATTTTAGAGGTATGTGGTGCTCCGACAAAACTCTTAAACAAAAATTCAGAGAAACGTGTATGTCAATATATTCATAAAAATATGAATTATTCAAACATAATATCATATAATAATGATGGGGTATATTGGGAGGGGAGTATTATTGACAACTCGGCAGTTTCAGAACCGCAACTTATTGCTACAATTAAAAATGTTATGCAATTTGAGAGTATAGGAAATATACTTATCATAATTTGCGAAAATGGCTGTTTTTACGCTCTGTTTGACAAAAACAGATATAATTATATGGGCGACATAGAGACTCCCGATATAAGATTTTCCCTTAATGAACTAACTAACAGGAGCCTGATGGATACGAATGTTTATCTGCCTGAAAGTATGTTTGGAGATATTGCTGTAAAAAAATCAAACCATAATAGATTAATTGAATATATCTATAGCAAATATAACGAAGTAAATATTTCTGCCACTAAAGCTAAAAAATTTGCCTTACCTTTTATGGTCAGATATGCACTAAAGTTATACGACGGCACTTATATTAAACCTTCTGCTCCCATTCTTATGATACCCAATTATAGTTTAAGAAGGTGGGAAGAGCATAAACTGAAAATTTATTCAAATTATGAAACGGCATATATCCCCCACTTTTATTACAATGAAAATATATACTCCCTTATGTTTGATACAGCCTCATTGCCATCTGAAGAGTGGGACGATATTATAAGTAGTATTGATATTTTTATATCAAAGCCCATATTCCTGATGGGTAACGATCCTAAAGAGGGTTTCTCATTAATTAAAGACATATCGGCTGCAGGAGACAATTTAAGTTGCTTTGATGTAGATATGAAATGTGACTACCTGAATGATACAGAATTACAAAAGCGAATTAAAGAAGAGACTCTGTTTTTCAAGATTGCATCTTATAAAATATCTGATTTGAGAGATGAAAATTTATTCCCCGAAAGTAATTTAAGAGAGGTTAATATTGATTTTGAGTTAGAAAACCTTGCGACACAAGAGATTTTACCTATTGACAATTATTCTCATTATAGGATATCAGGGTCTGTAACACATACTTATAACTCAATGTTACATTTGGGAGGAATTCGCAGATATTTACCACTACCATTCAGTTTGTTCTCTTTTAATACAGAGCAAAAGAGCTACAACAACATTACTCCCGAATTTGCACTCAAACCTCAAATGCAATGCCATATTAGAGTAGAAATTAATACAACTACAGGAATATTTGCAGTTGAAAAAGATAGCATTGTTGGCAATAGCGGGTATATATCTCCTTATATATCGTATCCCGATAGTAGAGCTATAAAGATGGAGATTTGGTTCAAAGAGGATAATGGGAATAATTATTACATATCGCTTCCGCTTACTGCATCGGAGGTTGAAAACTGTGCATACTATTTAAAATCGGATTTCTCTGCAATAGAACCTCAAATTTATAATGATGATATTCCTATTGGAGATAAGTTCTGCTATGAATCTTTCCCTAATATGATTAAAGTTTCAAAGATTGAAAACCCAATATTTTTCCCTCAAGAGCAAAGTTATACTATTTCAAACTCAAATATTATTAAAATTGCTACCGTTACAAAAGAGTTGTCGCAAGGCAGGTATGGAGAGTTCCCTCTATACGTATTTTGCGAAGATGGTATTTGGACAATGCAACAAGGCGACAATGGTATAGTTTATAGCTCAACACACCCTATAAGCCGAGATATTGCCATATCAAGCAAAAGTATAACATCTATTGATAAAGCTATTGTTTTTGTCTCAACTAAAGGGATACATATTCTTAATGGCAGTGAAACCACTATGATATCAACTTTTGGGCTAAATAGAGACGATATAATTAAAGATATTAGCATTGAAGGAGAGAATAACATTATTGTATCAAACCAAGAATACTTAAACAACTTTAAAGAGTTTATCTCAACTTCACAAGCAGGTTACAACTATAATGATAACGAAGTACTGTTTTTAAAAAACGGATATAGCTATATCTTCTCTTTAAATTTAGAGACAGGAGAGTGGAGCAGACAACAATTTACCAATACTCCTTTAAATGGTTTTATAAACAACTATCCGCAACAATATATTTGCGACTCGGAAGGGACTTTATTCAATTATTCAAATGAGGAAGGAAACTCGGTTCAACCATTTTTATTAAGAACAAGAGCCATAAAAGGAATTCCCATATCATATAAACATTTAAGAGAAATTATTCTGAAAGGAGATATTGATTCTCTTAAAGATAATATGAGTATTGATATTCTTGCTTCAAATCTTCCCGATAGAGGTTTTACCTCAATTGGCAAATTCGTCATAAATTCGTCATATAGCGATGGTATAAGAATACCAATAACTGCTCCCCCTTTCAAATATTTCCGTCTTGAGATGGGAGGCATTGCCAAAGAAGGCCTAACTTTTAATGGATTATATCTGGTATTTGAGAGTAAATATAAGAATCAGTGTTAAAAACTATAGTTATTATAATAGGGTGATACCTGTAATGTATCACCCTATTAATTTATATTTTTCTTTTTATTTCTCTAAGGAGTTTCTCTATCTCGGGATATTCATAGGAAATACTATTATACCATTTGTTAATCTTTTTTACCTCATACTTTACATCATCAATATTTTCTATATTACCCGATTGTAATGCTTCATTTATATCAATCAACTGTTGATAATATAATTCTTTGTCTTCGGCATATTTCGATTCTCGCTCATTGACCTTTGGCTTACTTTGTATCGCTTGAATATTTGACTTGTGTTTTGGTTAATATCTTCAACTTCTTTAAAATAATTTGTTACTGCATCACAAAGTTCAACAACAGTTGCTGCAGCTGTCAATGTTCTTTTTTACAACAATACCAAAATAAATTTTATTTGTTGTCTTTATGCGAATATCAGCTAATGCCTGATTAGATTGCAATTGTGCTCCTTTTCTTAATTTCTCAACTACATCTGTAGTTGCTCTATCTCTAAGCCCACCTATTCCAAAAACATATAATGCTTTGGTTTCTGCACTAACAGATTTTACAAACTTAAAATTTCCTTGATTTAGTGCTACTGTTTGAGGAGTAGTTATATTTGTCAAACCGACACATGATGGAAGTAACAATGTTACCGAAACGGTAATAACTGCCAATAAGACCTTTTTAATATATGTTTACCTCTCCTCTTTTATTTAAGTAAAAAAGAATATGGAATACAAATAAATAACAAAATATATAATTTTAGAAGTTTAATCTTAGATAAAATTTAAGCGCCTATTTGATAGGGGAAACACCCAGCAGCCGTTTTTGTCTTTATAAGATATTTACCTGCAAATTTCTACTGCTCGCTGTAGTGCTGTTATAAATTTATTGCACTCTTCGTGTGTATTGTATAGTGCAAACGATGCTCGCACCACTCCGGGTATGCCGAGTAAGTCCATAAGAGGTTGGGCACATAGGTGTCCTGTACGGACAGCTACTCCCTGTTTATCTAATAACATTCCTATATCGTATGGGTGTAAGCCATCTACATTAAATGATATTACTCCGCTTTTATGAGTGGCATTGCCATAGATTGTTACTCCTTCTATCTCTTTAAGTTTTGAGGTTGTATATTGCAATAACTCCGTTTCGTGTGCTGCAATATTTTCTATTCCTACATTCTCAATATAGTCAAGTGCAGCGGTCATTGCCATTACCCCTACGTAGTCGGGGGTTCCTGCCTCAAACTTAAAGGGCAACTCGTTGAAGGTAGTTTTTTCAAAAGTTACTTTTGCTATCATCTCTCCTCCGCCTTGGTAAGGGGGCATAGCCTCAAGCCACTTCTCTTTTCCGTACAACACTCCTATACCTGTTGGGGCATACATTTTATGCCCTGAAAAGACATAGAAGTCAACATCTAAAGCCTGCACATCTATTTTTATATGTGGCGCTCCTTGCGCTCCATCAACAAGCACGGGAACATCTATTTTGTGAGCCTCCTCAACTATCTCCTTTATGGGGTTTATTGTTCCCAATACGTTTGATACGTGTGCAACAGATATCAATTTTGTTCGCTCATTTAGGAGTTTACGGAATGCATCTATATCTAGTTCTCCATTTGAGGTTATGGGTATTACCCTTAGCTTTATACCCTTTTTACTCTCCAACATCTGCCATGGCACTATGTTTGAGTGGTGTTCCATTGCAGAGATTATAACTTCATCTCCCTCATTTAGGTATGCCTCGCCAAATGATGATGCTACAAGATTTATGCTCTCGGTTGTTCCGCGAGTAAATATTATCTCTTTTGTTGATTTTGCATTTATGAACTGACGAACTCTTTCGCGTCCGCCTTCGTGTCCTTCGGTTGATAGCTGACTCAAATGGTGAACTCCCCTATGCACATTGGCATTTATTGTGCAATAGGCATTTGATATTGCATCTATCACAACTTTTGGTTTTTGGGTTGTTGCTGCATTATCAAGATATACAAGGGGCTTTTTATATACCTCTTGTGATAATATCGGAAATTCTTCTCTTATTTTGTCAAAATCCATCTTTAGTTGTTAGTTGTTAGTTGTTAGTTGTTAGCATTTATATATTTTGTTAGAATTTATTTTCTAAAAACTATCAACTACTCCATAGGAGCAGCGAAGCTGACAACTAAAAACTAATATTATTTACACATTGTACAGCCGGAACATTTTATATCGCCTTTGCGTAAGCGGTTCTCAATTAGCGAACGTAATCTGTCGCGCAATGGTTCCAACTTTATTCTCTGTAATATATCATCAGCAAATGCCAACATCAGCATCATTCGTGCCTCCTCTTCGGGAATACCTCGCTGACGCAAGTAAAAGAGCGCCGACTCATCTAATTGTCCAACTGTTGCTCCATGTCCACACTTTACATCATCGGCATATATCTCTAATTGAGGTTCGGTATATATATGGGCAGTTTGAGACATTGATATATTTTTATTGGATTGTTGCGATATGGTTTTCTCCGCCCCCTTCTCTACCAACACTTTCCCCGTCATTGAAACTATCGCATTATCTGATACTATGTTTTTAAATAGTTGGTTGCTCTCACAATGCGATACGCGATGGTGTACTCGGGTATATACGTCAGAGACCTGACTATTATCGCAAATTGACAATCCTGTAATGTTTAGACTTGCGCCTTTTCCCACCATCTCTACATTGTAGTTTGTGCGGGTCTCTCCATTATGGAGTGTCATAGGTGCAATCAAAAGATTTGAATTTGCCTCTTGCTCGGCAAATAACGATGATACCTTGTATGATGTAGAAGTTGTCTCTTCAAGTTCGTAATATTCTATTTTAGAATTCTCTCCTGCAAATATTTCGGTTACTTGTGTTGCCAATGTTTGAGACTCCGAAAGGTTATGCTCACACGCCAATATAGTTGCTACACTATTTTTGCCTGCAACTACTAATAGTCGGCGATTCATCATTACAGGGGTGCTGCTGTTAAGCACATTCACAATCTGCAACGGTGTTTGCATTACCACTCCGTCGGGGATATATACAACCACTGCATCTTGAGCCAAAGCTGTGTTTAAAGCCACAGTAGCATCGATTGAAGTTTGAGCTAACTTGTTGTAATAAGTTTCGGCAAGATGCGGGTATTGTGTCGCAAATTGCTCCATGTTCATTACTTCAACTTCGGATTTGTTCTCACATGCTTGCGGTATATCGCCTATTACATAAAGGGTTTGAGTTTTTAAACCCGGCACACTGCAGCGATACACCTCTTGTGTTGCTGATTGCGATACTCTGGCAAGGTTTATTCCGTAATCGGGAGTGTATAGTTTTTCTATGTTTATATGGCGGAACAACTCCTCTTTTTGTGAGGGTATGCCATATTGAAGAAAGGTCTTTATTGCTCCTTCTCGTGCATTGTTCATTGGTTGGCTCGCTCTTTTGTTTATTAAAGAGAGATGCTCCTCCAACAACTGTTTATATTGTTCTGATGCTGCCATACTCTTTTACAACTCGCCTAATTCTCTCTTAATCCAATCGTATCCTTTCTCTTCAAGTTCTAATGCAAGTTCAGGTCCACCCGATTTTACTATGCGTCCTTTGTATAGCACATGTACAAAATCGGGAGCTATATAATCAAGCAACCTTTGATAGTGTGTTATCACAATTGTTGCGTTTTGCTCGGTTTTAAGTTTGTTTACTCCTCCTGCTACTACTCGCAATGCATCAATGTCCAATCCGCTATCGGTCTCGTCTAATATTGATAACTTGGGTTGTAGCATTGCCATTTGAAATATCTCGTTACGTTTTTTCTCTCCTCCTGAAAATCCTTCATTTACCGAACGACTTGCCAACTTATTATCCAACTCCACTATTTCGCGTTTTTCACGCATTATACGGAGAAAATCTGTTGCAGACAGAGGCTCTTCGCCTCGATATTTGCGTTGCTCGTTTATTGCTGCACGCATAAAGTTAACCATGCTAACTCCCGGTATCTCAACAGGATATTGAAAACTTAAGAACAGACCTTCATGCGAACGGTCTTCGGGAGATAACTCCAATAACTCTTTTCCGCAAAATGTTACAGAGCCTCCTGTTACCGTAAAGGCAGGGTTTCCTGCCAATACCGAAGCGAAAGTACTTTTTCCTGAACCGTTAGGTCCCATTATTGCATGTACTTCACCTGGTTTTACTGTTAGGTTTACTCCTTTTAATATCTCCTTTTCGCCTATGTTGGCGCGTAAATCTTTTACTTGTAACATAATTATTCAATATAGGGTTAACCTACTGAGCCTTCTAACGATACTTGTAATAGTTTTTGTGCCTCAACAGCAAACTCCATTGGAAGTTTATTCATCACCTCCTTGGCATATCCATTTACTATTAATGCTACGGCCTCCTCGGTTGGGATACCTCGCTGATTACAATAAAATATCTGCTCTTCATTTATTTTTGATGTTGTAGCTTCGTGTTCCACAACAGCTGTTTTATTTTTTACATCAACATATGGGAATGTATGTGCTCCACAATCAGAAGAGAGCAATAAACTATCACATTGTGTATAGTTACGTGCTCCATCGGCATTGGGTGCTACTCGCACCAAACCTCTGTAACTATTTTGACTACGTCCTGCCGAAATTCCTTTTGAGACAATGGTGCTTTTCGTATTTTTTCCTATATGAATCATTTTTGTACCTGTATCGGCCTGCTGAAAATTATTGGTTACTGCCACCGAATAAAATTCTCCTATTGAATTGTCGCCAGCCAATATGCAACTTGGATATTTCCATGTTATTGCCGAACCTGTCTCTACCTGAGTCCACGATAGTTTTGCATTATCTCGGCAAATTCCTCGTTTGGTTACAAAGTTGTAAACTCCACCTTTACCCTCTTTATCGCCGGGATACCAATTCTGAACGGTTGAATACTTTACTTCTGCTCGTTCATTTACCACTATCTCAACAATAGCTGCATGCAATTGATTTTCGTCTCTCATAGGAGCAGTACAACCTTCAAGATAACTTACATAACTATCGTCATCGGCAACTATTAGTGTTCTCTCAAATTGACCTGTTCCAACTGCATTTATTCTAAAATAGGTTGATAACTCCATTGGACATCGTACCCCTTTTGGAATATATACAAAAGAACCGTCGCTGAAAACTGCCGAGTTTAATGCGGCATAAAAATTATCGCGATAAGGGACTACACTTCCCATATATTTTTTTACCAAATCGGGATACTCCTTTACAGCCTCATTAAATGAGCAAAATATAACTCCCAACTCAGCAAGTTTCTCGCGATATGTGGTACGTACCGATACACTATCCATAACAGCATCAACTGCTACTCCTGCAAGGTGCATACGCTCCTCAAGCGGTATTCCCAACTTATCAAAAGTTTTGATTATCTCAGGGTCAACTTCATCAAGACTTTTTGGAGCATCTTTAGTTCTTGGCGCAGCATAATAGCTTATTGATTGAAAATCTATTTCAGGGATGTTAAGATGCGCCCATTTAGGCATTGGCATATTTTTCCAATATTCAAATGCCCGCAAACGAAAATTCAATAACCACTCCGGCTCGCCTTTCTTTTGCGAAATTAGTCTTATTATATCCTCGTTTAAGCCTACAGGTATGATGTCGGTTTCAATATCTGTTACGAAACCGTGTTTATACTCCGAGTTTGTTACATCTCCGAGAATATCATTATTATCTTTCTCTCTTTTATTATCTTTCATAGTAAACTTCTCCCCTTTTTTTAAGAGAATCAGTCGCCAAAACTTATACCATATTCTCCTGCAAAATTCATTATGGCAGGAGCCACTTCAAGAACCAATTTATACGATTCTCCTTGCAGAGGTTCAGGCTCTTTATCATAAACTGCCTTATATCCTCCTACATACAGATTTAGCAGAATACTTGCAATGACAAGGTACTTGGCACAACTGAAAATAGCACCACCAATCCTGTCAATCCATGCAATTTTTAATGCCTTTGTTGTTTTATGTATCAATATTGCTATTAAATGTGTAAGCAATACTATTGTAACAAAGACTATGGCATAAAGCAGAGTTCCCTCCAACACTGTTTTACCTGATGTTATCCACGATACAAACTCTCCAACAAAAGGAGATAAGAGTTTTGTAAAAAGCAGGGCAAATATCACTCCTAATATTATACCCAACTGTTTCATGAGACCGGTAATTGCTCCCCGCACCAAAGCGAAGAGCATTACCGCCAACACTATAATATCAAATATACTCATCAGGTAACTTTATTAACGCATCTATTATAAGGTTTGTTTAACCTCAATCTCCTCAAATGACTCTATAATATCTCCGACTTTAATATCGTTGTAGTTTGTTATACTCAAACCACACTCATAACCCGTTGAAACCTCTTTTACGTCGTCCTTCATTCGTTTAAGTGAAGCGAGTTCTCCTGTATATATTACAATACCATCACGGATAAGACGTACTTTATTTCCACGTTTGATTTTACCCTCTTTAACGGCTCCACCGGCAACAGTTCCCACTTTTGAAATATGGAATGTTTCACGAACCTCAACTGTGGCAGTTATCATCTCTTTAATTTCGGGCGACAACATACCCTCCATTGCAGACTTAACCTCCTCTATTGCATCGTAGATGATTGAGTATAGACGGATATCCACTCCCTCTTTCTCGGCATCTTTACGAGCTGCCATTGAGGGACGCACTTGGAATCCTACAATAATTGCATCTGATGCTGCAGCAAGAGTTACGTCCGATTCTGAAATTTGTCCCACACCTTTGTGGATTACATTTACCTGTATTTGCTCGGTTGACAAACGGATTAATGAGTCGCTCAAAGCCTCTACCGAACCGTCAACGTCAGCCTTAACAACAATATTTAATTGCTGGAAGTTTCCAATAGCAATACGACGTCCTATCTCTTCAAGAGTAACTCGGGTACTTGTTCTAAATCCTTGTTCGCGTTGTAACTGTTCGCGTTTATTTGCCAAATCTCGAGCCTCTTGCTCAGAATCAAATACATTAAATGTATCTCCCGCTTGTGGTGCTCCGTTAAAGCCTAATATTAGAGCCGGAGCTGCAGGGCCTGCCTCTTTAATTTTGCTATTACGCTCGTTAAACATCGCTTTTACACGTCCAAAATATTGTCCTGCTACAACAATATCTCCAACCTTTAGAGTTCCGTTCTCAACCAATACTGTTGATACATATCCACGACCTTTATCCAATGCCGACTCAATAATAGAACCACGAGCCTTAGCTTTGGGATTGGCTTTTAACTCCAACATCTCAGCCTCTAAAAGAACTTTCTCTAATAAGTCTTCAACTCCAATTCCTTTTTTAGCAGATATATCTTGTGATTGGTATTTTCCACCCCAATCCTCTACAAGATAGTTCATTGCAGCCAAAGCCTCTTTAATTTTGTCAGGATTTGCTGTTGGTTTATCAATTTTATTAATTGCAAAAACAATGGGAACTCCCGCAGCAGCAGCATGGTTTATCGCCTCTACTGTTTGAGGCATCACATTATCATCGGCTGCAACTATAATAATTGCAATATCTGTTACTTGTGCTCCACGCGCACGCATCGCTGTAAAGGCTTCGTGTCCCGGAGTATCAAGGAATGTTATTCTTCGTCCATCTTCTAACTTAACATTGTATGCTCCTATATGTTGGGTAATTCCTCCTGCTTCTCCAGCAATAACATTGGCACTTCTGATATAGTCCAACAACGAAGTCTTACCGTGGTCAACGTGTCCCATGACGGTTACAATTGGCGGACGAGGAAGAAGATCCTCTTCAGCATCTTCAATTTGCTCTATTGCCGATACGACCTCAGCACTTACATACTCTGTTTTAAATCCAAACTCTTCGGCTACAATGTTTATTGTTTCTGCATCAAGACGTTGGTTTATTGAAACCATCATTCCAATACTCATACAGGTTGAGATAACTTTATTAACCTCTACTCCCATCATAGTTGCAAGGTCATTTGCAGTTACAAACTCTGTAATTTTTAGTATTTTACTTTCAAGACGCTCTTGATTTGCCAACTCTTGCTCGCGCATCAAGTTTGCCTCACGTTTCTCTTTACGCCATTTAGCACCTTTCTTTTGTGCCGAATTTTTTGAAGTTAAACGAGCCAATGTCTCTTTAACTTGACGTTGAACATCTTCTTCCGAAACCTCTACACGTACAGGACGTGGTTGTTTAACCTTTTGAGGTTTTTGCTTTTTGCCACCATCAAGCGCCTGAACATTAGGATTATTAATATCTATTTTATCTTTTTTTATGCGTTGACGTTTTTTACGTTCTCCCTCTCCCCCTTTTTCTTGCGATTGAGGACGTTTAAACATCTCGCTTCTTTGACGTTCTTTTTCTTCGCGTTCACGTTGACGCTCCTCTTTACTCTTCTTTTGAGGGCGAGTTTTTTGATTAAGAGAGTCCAAATCTATTTTACCAACTATATTAAATTGGGTTTGTGCTTGAGGTTTTCCTAAATTAAATACCTCTTTTGATGACTCTTCTTGTACCTTAGGTTGTTCCTTAGGTTTAACAACCACAACAGGCTTAGGTGCCGGTTTAGGTTGCTCTTTCTTTACCTCATCTTTTGGTTTTGCAACTTCAACGGGTTTAGGCATAGGTTTAGGTTGTTCCTTTTTAGGCTCCTCTTTAGGTTGAGGGGCAGGAGCTGGCTTTTTATTTAAAGCATCAAGATCTATTTTACCTACCGCCTTAAATTGTGGACGTTTTGGCTCTTCGGTTTTAATAATCTCTTCTTTTGGTTCAGGTTTTCTCTGAGCAGGTTTCTCTTTCCTGCCTTGGAGCATCTTATCTGCTCCTTCCTTAACATTTTTATCAGCATTAAACTCTTTTTGCAAAAGTTGGTGTTGCTTATCGTCAATTTGAGTATTTGGAGTAAAACTCTCATCGGCATAACCATTTTTTTGCAAGAAATCAATTAATGTCTGAATTCCTACATTAAGGTCTCGTGCTACTTTATTTAATCTTATCATATAAATCTCCTTTTTTTCTGAATGGGTTAATTATTTAAACTATTTTGAGAATGAAAAGATTATTCAAACTCTGCAGCAAGAACAGCCTTAATATCTTCAATTGTTCCCTCTTCAAGCTCTGTTTTTTCAAGTAGCTCTTCATTAGATATAGCCAATACATCTTTTGCTGTATTGCAACCAATACCTTTCAACTCTTCAATAACCCAATCCTCTATTTCATCGTTAAACTCATCTAAGTATATATCCTCTTCTCCTGCATCAACAGTATCGCGGAATACCTCAATCTCATATCCTGTAAGTTTCATTGCAAGGCGAATGTTGTATCCATCTTTACCAATAGCCAATGCCATCTCTTCGGGACGCAATAACACCTCTGCTCTCATACTCTCCTCATCAACACGAATTGCCGATGTTGCTACTTTGGCAGGACTTAACGCACGTTGAATAAACAATACTATATTTTTTGTATAGTTGATTACATCAATATTCTCATTACATAACTCGCGAACAATTCCGTGAATACGAGAACCTTTAACACCCACACATGCTCCAACCGGATCAATGCGCTCGTCGTACGATTCAACTGCTATTTTTGCTCTAAATCCGGGGATACGAGCTACACGGTGAATAGTTATCAAGCCATCGTGTATCTCGGGAACTTCAAGTTCAAACAAGCGTTTCAAGAATAACTCTGATGTACGAGAAACAATGATTTTAGGAGTATTATTGATATTATCAACTCGCGCAACAACGGCACGAACAGTATCTCCTTTATGGAAGAACTCATTTGATATTTGCTCTTCGCGAGGTAATATCAACTCGTTACCCTCGTCATCAATCAACAAAATCTCTTTTTTCCAGATTTGATAAACCTCACCCGAAACTATCTCTCCAACTTTATCTTTATAGATGTTGTAAATAGCATCTTTCTGAAGTTCAAGAATTTTTGAAGCAAGTGTTTGACGAAGGTTCAATATAGTACGACGGTCAAAATCTGAGAACAGAACCTCTTCTGCAACCTCTTCGCCAACTTCGTATGATTCGTCAATTTTTTTAGCTTCAGAAAGAGATATTTGAAGATTAGCATCAGTTATCTTTCCATCAGCAACCACTTCACGGTTACGCCATATTTCGCAATCGCCCTTATCAGGGTTTACGATAACATCAAGGTTTTCGTCAGTTCCGTACATTTTTGCAAGTACGTTACGGAACGACTCTTCCAACACACTAACAAGTGTTGTTCTGTCAATGTTCTTCAAAAGTTTAAACTCTGAGAACGTCTCAATCATTGTGTTTACAATCTCTTTCTTTGCCATTTTATTTTATATTTTTAATTATTATTTTCTGATTTAATTTAGAAGTTGCAACTTCTAAAATGTAATAACGTTTTTTACATATTTCACTTGAGAGTAGAGGTAATTCTCTTCCTCTTCTATCTCAATTTTACGTTTAGCGCCTTCGGGTTTTACCTTTTTCTTAACCAAGACAGTAAATCCCTCTTCACTGACAGAGGAGAGTGTTGCATAAAATTTCTTACCATCTTTGGTTAAAACTTCAACCTCTCCTCCCATACTCTTTTTATATTGACGAGGCATAACCAAAGGCGAGGTTAACCCTGCAGAACCCACTTCAAGAGAGTAGTCCTCTATATCTCTGTCAAATTGAGCCTCCAAATCGCGATGCAATTTTTCACACAATTCAATATCAACACGGTCATCATCATCAATTGTTACAACAATGGTATTATCCGGTGCCACAGTTGCCGAAACTAAAAATGTTGAGCCATTACCAAGCAACTCAATCACCTTATTTTCAATATCTTTTACCTCTATCATATTATAAATTTGTTAAGTATTGGATAAAAAGCGAGGGGGCTTACTTGCCCCCTCCTCCTTTATTTATGCAACAAAGATATATAATTATCTCTTAACTACAAAATTATGCACTGATATTTTATTAATTAACAATAACTTTTATAACTTCTGAATTTACTTTTACCAACAATAAGCCTTTTATATTCAAATCTAAGGGGATTGCAATCTCTCCCCTCTCTACGGAAGAGAGGTTGGGGGCAAGGAGCGTTCTTCCCATTGCATCATAAACTGTAACTGACTTGATACCTTCAATATTCTCAATATATAGCACTCCGGCAGAAACGTATGCTTTGGTTTGAAGTATATCTGCTTTATTATCTTCTACTCCTTGCAATATACCCTCGGGATTTACACCTTCTCCATATGTAAATGGTTGTATTTCTGTACCTATTGATATATTATTTTGTTGTAAAATTTTATACATTGATGCTTTTATCGTACCATTATCTGCCATCATATACCCCTCAGAATCGGTTGTACAACCATTTTCAAAATCCCAATAGCCTAAAAGTGATTCATCATTTAATAATGGCTCATACATACTTGACTGTACCTCTGATTGTGTTAATGCCCTATTATAAAACTGAACTTTATCAACGTAGGCATTTAACGGTGCCCTTTCAAATGCTGGGCCCCCAATCATAATTATAGACCCTTCAGATCTTTCGATTAATTGTGTTGGAAGGTTAAAATCTGATTCAAATTTCAGTATTGGTTTCCCATTTACATATACATACATCTCGGGTTTAGATGTAAAATAGTATTGGAATGAAATATAAACCCACTCTCCAGGAGAGAATTTATATTCCTCAATATGTTTAAAAACAGTTCTAATAGAGGAATAATCCTCATAGGCATAGAACGACATCATATCCTCTCCTAATTTATTCCCATAGGCATCATATGCTATACCTATGGTTGAATGAATATACCCCCAATCACAGTAGATCCAATCTCCATCAGGTTTGCGTATATTAATAAACTGAGTTCCTTGTTCACTATGGTTAAACTCTTTTATATTTACCCAAAAAGATAAAGTAAATGGCGATTGGTTTGTAAAATTTAATTGTTCGGCAGGTATTCCAAAGGCATATTCTCCTAAGTCTATTCCCCGAGGTTCAACCTCATTAGCGTTTACCAATGACATTGAAAATATTAATGATATTGTAAACAATAATAATTTTCTTGTTCTCATGGCTATATATTTTGATTATTTTACAATTACTTTTTGTGCATTAATATTGCCCTCAATTATTACAGCAATAATATAAGTTCCTGATGCAAGAGAATATTGATATATCTCTTTCCCTGCTTGATGAGAGGACTTCGATAATAATATTATCTCTTGGGGTGATGTTATAACAAAGGTAGCAATTCCTTTCCATTAATTGATGTGCAACCTGTGGATTTTGCCACTACTTGATTGTTTGTTGCTGTTATCTCCGATGAGAATCCAAAAGATATTAGCAGTGCTAATAGAGTAAAAATCTT
>JAZNCN010000017.1:0-49995 GCA_045587545.1 Candidatus Caccoplasma sp. | reverse complement strand
ACTCGTCCCATAATGGGGACAATACCGTTTTTCTCCTTGCTTCCGTTCACATAGAACAGCACCTTAAATGTACTTCGCATAATCCAATTCTTTTTGGTTACAAAATTAGTTATCAGCGAGTTGTACACTGTTATGCAGAATATGGCTGAGAGTAGAAATAAACTCCAACGACCTATATACTTACCTCGTTATTGGGTAATGATTTGAAAACCGTCCGCCCTCATTACCTTTTATTTCCTTGCACTTTTGCATCGGCGAGGCTTTCATCAAAAGTCCTCATAAGTCGTTGAACACCAGTGCCGCCATCATTATTTTCCCTCATTCGTTAGATTTTCCAGAGATATTTTATAAAAATTACAAGGTCCGTTCCGAACCCTGTAATCTCTATATACACAAAATTATGGATAGTCTCTTCTTTTTATTCAACTAATAACTGATAGCTGACATTTGACAGCTATCTTCCGGTATGTGAAAAGAAATGCCATTTACGTTTATGACAATCTTTTTTATCAGTTGCTATACGCGATTCGGTTGGGTATTCCAACTTCTCCAAATCGGAAATGTAGGTTTTAATATCGGCAATAAGCATATCTGCCATATCGCGAGAGAATCCTTGACGCACAACTATTCGCATTACGGTCATATCCTCAATATCCTTTGGCATTGTATAGGCAGGTACCATCCAACCACTCTGTTTTAGGCGATCTTGCAAGTCAAACAATGTCCATTTTGCCTTTTTGGCATAATCGCTTTTAAGCGACCAAATGAACAATGGGTTTTCAAGTGTTTGGCTATATACATGGAATTGTGGCATATTGGCAATCTCGGCATGCAGATACTCTGCTATTGTCATACTACTTTGTTGAATGGCTTTATAACCTTCAAATCCCAAACGAATAAATTGATAATATTGTCCTAATATCTGCGCAGCTGGGCGAGAGAAGTTTAATCCAACTTGGGTAATATTTGCCCCAAGATAGTTTACACTGAACGACATCTCTTCGGGTAGATATGATTTATCTTTCCATACTACCCAACCCAAGCCCGGATATACAAGACCATATTTGTGTCCCGAGGTACTTATTGAGAGTACCCACTTCAAACGGAAATCCCAACGCTTTTCGGGTTGAAGGAATGGCAATATAAATCCACCCGATGCTGCATCAACGTGGATTGGTATGTTATACCCTGTTGAGGCGTTAAATTTTTCAAGAGCTCTATTAAGAGCCTCCACATCATCATTTAGTCCTGTCCATGTTACTCCTTGAATTGGCACTACGCATATTGTATTCTCATCGCACATTGAGATCGCCTTCTCAATATCAAGCGTTATATGTTCGTGTGTAAGGGGTACTGTACGCATCTCAATTTGCCACAATTGAGCAAATTTTTCCCATACTACTTGATAGCCTGATGATATTACAAAATTTGGTTTATCACAAGGTTTTCCTGCTGCTTTTCTTCGTGCTTTCCAACGTAACCAAGCAGCCACTCCTCCTAACATACACGCCTCAGACGAACCTATGGCTATTGCTCCTGTTTTCCATTTACCCTGTTCCGGAGAGTTCCAAAGGTTAGCCATAATGTTTATACATTTGGCATTCATTACTGCAACACGTGGATACTCGGTTTCATCAATGTAGTTAATTGCTATCGCCTCATTCATCAATCGGGTTGCATATTTGTCCATATAGGTTGTTACAAATGTTGCAAGGTTAAGACGCGGTTGCGTTTGTGCAAAGGTTTCGTCTTTTACCATCTGATAGGCAATTTCAGGAGATGTCGGGTGACAAGGAATTGTTTCGCACGGTGCTGATTTCAACATTCGCTCCGACCCAAAGATAGGGGTTGAGCAGTCACAAGTGTCGGTGTGGCAACTGTCATTTTCTTTCATAATTTAAAGTGTTTATAGTTTACCTCTTATAAACACCTCTCATTTGAAAAGAGTTTTATAAACACACCTTTATTCTCATTTTTAACTTATTTATATAAAAAAATAAGCAACGCCAATATTTTTGACGTCGCTTATTAGTTATATTGCAATAGATAAATTTTATAAAGCGTTTATAGCACTATCCAATGCTATTATGCGTTCATCTATAGCCTGTTTCATTCTCTCAACCGCAGAATCGAAATCCATTAACTCATCACCATTGGGATAGTTGTGGCGAGAGTCTATTGGCCACATTTCGTGGTTTACTGCCTCCGACTCACGAATTAAATCGGCTTGTTCATCAATGAATGTAGCAATGTTCTCAAATATAGGTTTAATCTCCGTCCAACGTGCTTTCAATGCTGTACGAAACTCCGATGAGTTCATTAACTGCCCGTACCATAGCGAACTTGTTAATAACAATCCCGTTTTGCCTGGTTTAAATGTCCCCCAATCAAAATCCCAAACAGGACCTGCACACAACTTACCTCCTGCATCTTTATACATATAGCAACTTTTGGGATGTTTAGGCTCTTCATTTACAGTAATCTCATGTATCAGCATATAATCAATATAAGTTGAATAATCAATTTTGCTGAATAGTGTTTCAAAATCATTATCTACAAGAGCATTCTCAACATCTTCTATATACTCATCAATATAGGTAAAATAGGGATGTGTCCACTCTGTTATTATCTCCTCATCGGGATCTTTTATTGTTACTGGGTATCCATAGACTTGCGACATAAAATAGTTTATCTCTGCTTGATAGTTGGTATCAAATTCTAATAGATAACCTCCGTCCTCGCCTGTAGCAGTGCCATCTTCAAACTCGGTTATATTAACTCTGTTCTCATCTATCTTTATCTGTTCACACAAATAGTAATTTCCTTGATGTTCACCATTCAGATAGAACTCTACAAACTCTCCCCTTGGAGCCCAATCCATTATTTGACGAGCCATTTCAAATGCCACAGCATTACGCATTAAAGTACGGTCCATCCAGTTAGCCAACAATACCCAACGTTTATGTTTAGGCATATCTAAAACATCTGCTTTGCTGTCAAGTTTAATGGCGTATGGTTTTTTAGGATAGTTCCATGTTGAGTTTCCACGTCCACGGAAGTCAGTGGTGGTATTCATAACCTCTGCCCCAAATTCATCTTCAATGCGGATAGTACACTCCTCAGTCCACACCTCTTTACTAGTAATTGCAACCCCATTAGGTGTTTCAACATATACCTTGGGTAGTGTTTTTTTTATCTCTTTAAAGTATGCCTTTACCTCAGTAGTTGAGTTTACAACCATCTCCATAGGGTTCTCGTTTCCGGCATCTACTCCGTCAATTATCCAATTTACAAATTGATAACCCTCTGCTGGAGTTGCTGTTAATATTACAGTTTCTCCTGAATTTACTGTTGTTTTACTGGCTGATACTGTTCCAAATGAGTTGTTTGAAGATGTTGCTAATACTGAATAGAGTGTTTCTGATAACTCAAATTGAGAGTCAAGGTATGCAATACGGTCTTGCACATACTCCTTCAAGAACTCAACCTCCGCCACATACGAACCACGTACTGCAAGTTCGCGATATACTTTTGTATTTAATATATTCCATACCTCAAAATTATTCCTTTGAGAAGAATCAAGATAAGTGGCCGTATTTGTTATATAGTTTATCATGAATGACTCTAATCCTGCAGCTCTTAACTCTGCCCAACGGGCTTTTACTGCCGAAACAAATCCTGCATCTTGCCACCAGCGCAAAATCCAGGTTTTAGGATCGTGTGCATTTGTTCGCATCATAAGATTTGTGGCATCGCCCAAACGGTCATCGTTGTTGAAGGCTATATCAAAGTCCCATAGTGGTCCAAATTTAAAGACTTCGTCGCGCTCTTTATACATATAGGTACTCCACCATGCGTCAGAGTTTCCGAACAATTCACATGCTATGTACCAATCGACCATTGAGGCTTCATCAATGTATTTTCGCCAACCTAACTCTGAATCTGTGAAGTTTGCACTAAACAGTGCATTTTCCATATTTTGTGTATAGTTTGCAATGTAGCTTGATTGGTCGGAGTTTATCTCATCATCTTTGGGATATTTTATGGTTACCTTCATTCCTTGTGTGGTTTGGAACCATGATATTTCACTATCGGCAAAGCCATCTACTTCAATCAAATATCCGCCTGTTATCTCAGGGTCAGTTGCTGTAGTGGTGGTTTCTTGCTCGGTTACAGGTACACGTTTTTTCTTTACCTCAACTTGGTCTGTTAGCATATAACTTCCCAAGTTCTCTCCATTCAAAACTACATCAACAAATGTTACCGATGGGGTAAAGCCAAAGTTCATCATATTGCGTGCTGTCTCAAAGGCAAGAGCATTACGCATTAAGGTTTTATCGGCATAGTTTGCTAACAATACCCAGTTTTTCTCTTTGGCTTCGTTTCCTAAAAATTTGATTTTCTCATCAAATTTCAAACGGTATGGTTTCTTTGCCATTCCCCATGTTGAGTTTCCGCGACCTTTTATCTCAGTTAATACTTCAGAGATGTTGTCCTCTTCATTTTCTGCTCCGCGCACTGTTACGTATGCGTTCACATAATCTTCTTTGCTGGTTACTCCTACTCCGTTCTCTGTATTAATGAATATTGTTGGCACGGTCGTAAGTTGCTGATACATATCGGTAAAGGCTGCCACATACTCAGCATTACCTCGTGCTGTTATGGTATATGGATTATCAGTTGACACTTCTACCCCATTTAATGTCCAACTCTCAAATTGGAAACCTGCTTCGGCAGTTGCAGTAAGTGTAACCTCTGTTCCCTCAAGCGGATTTGGATTGGATACCTCTACGCTACCACCTTTTGTTGCGGTTGCCGACACCGACACCAATTCTGCCTCGCGGAAATATGCTTCAAACTCAGTATCGGCAGATATAGTTGCTATGTATGGATTATCTGTTGAAATTTTCAAACCATTTAATTTCCATGAATCAAATACATATCCTGCATTTGCTATTGCCTTGAGTGTTGCTTTATCAAAGTTTTCATCTATGACTGATGCAGTTCCTCCTGATATGGGTGTTGTTTTGAATGTTACATCATACAACAAATCAGTTGAGCCAATACGAAGTGTTATATCACATACAACTCCTCCGTTATTTTGTATTGTGTTTTTAGAGTCGGTTGAACCACAAGGGTCAAGCGACTCCCAATCAATTTTAAATCGCAAACGATATTCTCCCGATTCAAGATTTGATGGTATTGTCCACGATGGGATATTACTTGCAGATACTCCACATGAGTTTGAGACAACTTTGCCTTTACTGTCTGTTCCTACGCTACTATCATCTGCTGTATAGAAATTATAACTTACCAACTCTCCCGCATTTTCGCCATAAGGATTTGATGTTGTATTAAACTCCCCATCTTTGTTATAATCAATATATACATATGCATGCATCCAACTTCCTATCCAATCCATATCCGAGAAGTATAGCGTATTTCCCTGTTGTGTATGCATATATAATTCTGTTTTATCTTTATAAACGGCATCTTTGGTTGATGTTTGAATGTTTGACACATATAGATTATTTGTTTCGTCAGTAAGTGTAAACGAGTTCAATTGACGGCTACTTAACATACTACCTTCAGGGGTACAATATTGCAATTTATTCTCCTCAAAATTCGCCAAATAAGTTGCATTACCATTAACAGCTACAGAGTATGGGTTATTGGTTGAAACAACATTACCATTGAGAGTCCAATTTACAAATGAATATCCGCTATTTGCAACAGCTTTTAAGGTTATTGTCTCTCCATCTTTAAAACGGTCGTATGACGTACTTTCATTTATAGAGACATATCCTGATGTAGAGTTATTTGCAACCACTCCTACCTCATATAGTAACACTTCATCAAACTTAATACTATCTATCTCGGATACGACATAAGAGCCAATTACGCCTTCTCCTTTGTAGATTTGAATTACCCTCTCATACTGTTGAGCAATAATTGCCGTTGCTATAGTAGCTAATAAAACCAGCAATGTCAAAAATCTTGTTTTCATATTCTCTTTATCTTAAATTTTTATTATTATCAAAACATAACTGATGTTGTAAATCCTGCAAAAATTTCGTGTTGCTGCTTGCTGAATTGTACACGCGACTTTGCAAGAAAATTATAATCACATACTGTCGAAAATCTCATATTCTCATATGCAAGAAATCCCAAAGATACACCGACGGAAAAAGCATAACTTCCATTCTGTTCAGAAATTCCATATTCTCTCCACGAAGCCTTTCCCGAATAAAAACTATAACCTGTTAATGTTTTTCCTCCTAAAGACCATCGTCTCGAGAGTTGACAATCGTAATATAATCCTGCTTGAAGTGATAAATTTGTCATAAAACCTTCAAGTATTGTCTCTTCAACTGCAAGCATATTATTACTCATGGTTATTCCTACTCCAACACCCACATTCTTATGAGGGAAATATGCTCCTTCAAAACCCACGCGAGTACCAACTTTAACATCTACGCTCTTTCCTCCAATTGTTGAGTAAGAGCCTAAAACTGTTGAAACTCCTGCCATAGTAGAAAAACGAGATGGACAACGACCATACTCCCATTTAGGTATTTCCGGTTTATTCAACAATCCTTTATCTCTAAATATAAGATCCGCGAAATAGTATCCTAACTCAGCCGACAATATTCCTATCCCGGCTCCGATAACTATATCGCTTAACCAATGAGCCGAGTTTAATTGCCTGCCTATTGCTGTTGCCGATGCTACTGTATATGAAGCAATGGGAACCCAAGGAGATATATGACCATACTCCTTATTCAAAAGTGTTGCTCCCATAAAAGCAACTGCTGTATGGCCTGAAGGGAATGAGTGTTTATCCTCTCCGTCAGGACGAGACATATCCATTGTTTGTTTCAATAGTTCTACCGAACCCGCCATTAATGCTACCGACAACACATCAGAAGTAATCATTCTTCCCCATGATGAACGCCCTTTTACTCCTGATACTTTCATTAAATATTTTGCTGCAAGAGGAACATATTGCGTATAATCATCAAATGAGCAAAAATGGTTACGTTCAAAACCCATGTTATAATTTGTGAACCTATTGTCCTCTTGTTTTACAACAACACCAGCTACAACTATAGGCACTCCAACCCCTGCTATTTCAAATAACTTAGATGATGTGATCTTATCAAACTTAGTTTGTTCGTATAAATTCAAAGTGCATTCTTCTAATTCAGAACCTTCATCAGCCTTTTGTGGTTCTGAATATATTGTAAGAGATTTTGAGGCATAGCAATCTGCCACAAACAAAAATAAAGCAACAACTAAAATATTTATAAAACTTTTACTCATAATCTGCAATAAAAGTAACTATTTTATTTAAGACACAGACTATTTAGCTTTGATTTTTTAATATAATAGCAAATTAGAGTTATCTTTGTGATATATAAATTTTCGCGAAAATTAAAAATATGAGTGAAAGAGCATTATTTGTAACTAAAATAGGAGTTATTGCTGCTACCGTTGGTTCTGCCGTAGGATTGGGTAATATTTGGAGATTTCCATATATGGCTGGAGAAAACGGTGGTGGAGCATTCTTGATTACTTATGTATGTTGCGTTATAATATTAGGAATACCATTGATGTGTGCCGAGTTTATTGTTGGTCGAAAGGCTCGTAGCAATGCGAGCCGAGCATTTAAAGTTCTTGCTCCTAAAACAAAGTGGGATATAATAGGTTATTTTGGGATAATATCATCAACTCTTATTCTTGGCTATTATATGGTAATTGCCGGTTGGGTTGTTGAATATATATTTCAAGCTCTGAGAGGCAATCTGATGGCTGAAAACGCAACGCAAATAGCATCAAATTTCTCTAACTTCACAAGTGATGTATGGCGACCTCTATTATGGATTTTTACTCTACTAATTGTCAACTACCTTATTATCTCAAAGGGCGTTACAAAAGGAATAGAGAAAGCCTCTAATATAATGATGCCTATTCTTTTTTTAATACTATTGATTTTCTGTGGTTATACCATTACTCTACCAGGAGCAGGAGAGGGTTTAAAATACCTTTTTTATCCCGATTTCTCAAAGATAAACGGTTCTGTTATATTAGCAGCCATGGGGCAGGCATTTTTCTCCCTAAGTATAGGGTTGGGCATTTTGATTACTTACGGTTCATATTTTAAGGATAACGTCAACCTCCCCAAAACAGGGCTTACGGTTGCTCTACTTGATATGCTCGTAGCTGTCCTTGCAGGAGTTATGATATTTCCAGTCACAGCTTCATTTGGAATAAATCCCACTCAAGGTCCAGAACTTATATTTGTAACCTTACCAAATGTATTTAAGCACATGATAATGCCCGACTTTTGGGCAATAATGTTCTTTATTTTTGCCGGAGTAGCAGCCCTAACCTCAACCTTATCTCTTTTTGAAGTTATTATTGCTTACTTTACAGAGGAGTTTAATATGAACAGAAAGAGAGCCTCAATAATAATTATGACAATTATTGCTGTATTGAGCATTCTTTCTTCATTATCATTTGGGATATTGTCAGATGCAAAACTATTTGGAATGAACTTCTTTGAATTATCTGATTATATCTCGGCAAATATACTTTTACCTGCCGGAGGTTTTCTTTTGTCAATATATATAGGCTGGATAATGAACAAAAAAGATGTTTATAGCGAATTGGGAGAAGTAAACACTTTACATAAAGCTATATTGTTCAGCATCAAATTTATTGCTCCCATATCAATATTTTTGATATTTCTTTCACTTACAGGTATATTCTAATTTTAAAGTTTATGGGTAATAAGTTTTGGAATTTTTCTCGTTATGAGCGTATCTCTGCTATAGTATTAAGCATATTGATTGTAATAGGCATTGTTATATCTACAATTGTAAACAGAGGAGAAGATATTCCAATAGAAAATTACCGTTCAGAAATTGAAGAGTTCAAAAGTCGTATCATTGAAAAGAGAGATGAAAATCCCGAGAAAAAAACGAGAAAACGAAAAGTAAATAAGAGTTATACTCCTCAAAAGCAGACTCTCACTCCGATAAAATAATATTCGTTGCTAAATTACATGTTTTATTAGAGCCTATATCTAAAAAAAAGAGATTGCTCATATGAGCAATCTCTTCTGCTTTAATGAAAAACATTCAATTAGCAACAACATTTACCTGCGCTACCAAGAACGTTCTCAATTTTATGCATATATTGTTTTTTCATATTCTCGCGAGCGGGTCCAAGATATTTTCTGGGGTCAAACTCAGCGGGTTTGTTAGCAAATACCTCACGAATTGCTGCTGTCATTGCAAGACGGCTGTCTGAGTCAATGTTTATTTTGCAAACTGCAGACTCAGCTGCTTTACGCAACCACTCTTCGGGGATACCGATAGCATCTTTCAATGCACCTCCGTATTTATTGATTGTTTCTACCTCTTCTTGAGGAACTGATGATGAACCATGAAGAACGATAGGGAATCCGGGAAGCTCTTTCTCTACACCCTCAAGAACGTCAAAACGTAGTGGAGGAGGAACTAAGCGACCATTTTCATCTTTTGTACATTGCTCAGGTTTGAATTTGTTTGCTCCGTGTGAAGTACCAATTGAGATAGCAAGGCTATCGCAACCTGTTTTTGTTACGAAGTCAACAACTTCCTCTGGACGAGTATAAGTGTGATGCTCTGCGCAAACCTCATCTTCTACTCCAGCCAATACTCCAAGCTCTCCCTCAACTGTTACTCCAAACTGGTGAGCATACTCAACTACTTTTTTAGTAAGAGCTACGTTCTCATCATATGGAAGATGTGATCCGTCAATCATAACTGAAGAGAATCCCATATCGATACATGATTTACATGTCTCGAATGAATCACCATGGTCTAAGTGAAGAACGATTTGGGGATTTTCACAACCCAACTCTTTTGCATACTCAACTGCTCCCTCTGCCATATAACGCAAAAGTGTTTGGTTTGCGTATTGACGGGCACCCTTTGATACTTGAAGGATTACAGGTGATTTTGTTTCAACTGCAGCTTGAATAATTGCTTGTAGTTGCTCCATGTTGTTGAAGTTGAACGCGGGGATTGCATATCCACCTTTAATTGCTTTAGCAAACATCTCTTTGGTGTTTACCAAACCAAGGTCTTTGTAGCTAATCATTTTGTTTTAATTTTATGATGTTAGTAAAAAATTTCAAATACTTTGCAAAGTTACTATTTTTTTTGATATATCAACCCATCTATATATCTCAAATTACACTATCTTATTTGTTTTTATTTATTGACAATAAACGCTCTAATCCTTGAGTTGATATATTTCTTGAAATTTTGCCATTTTTTGCAAATGAGATTTCGCCTCTCTCTTCTGATACTATCACTGCTATTGCATCTGTTTCTTGAGTAATTCCCATAGCTGAACGATGACGTAATCCTAACTCTCTGGGAATATTGGGAGCATGAGATACGGGTAATATGCACCCAGCCGATGTAATTTTTCCATCGGCAATAATTATTGCTCCATCATGCAAAGGGGTGCCTTTGTAAAAGATTGTTTCAATTAGGCGCGACTCCACATCAGCATTAATAACCTCTCCTGTTAACTCATATTTCACCAATGGTAATTCCTGCTTTATTACTATTAATGCTCCCGTTTTAGATTGCGACATATTTTTACATGCATACACAATAGGCATAACAAATTTTGGAACCTCTGAATCTTCCGTTTTGTTTGCTTTAAAATAATTTGTAAACCTTTTCCAACTTTTGTGAGATCCAACTTCTCCCAAAAAACGTCGTATATCGTCTTGAAATAGTATTACAAGGATTATGACTCCGACATTTACCAATTTATCCATCATGGAGCCAAGCAATTGCATATCCAATATGCGCGATACAAATATCCACAACAATATAAAGGCTATAATTCCTCCAAATATCTTTATGGTACCCGAAACTTTCATTACTCTATATACATAATATAGAATAACGGCGACCAAGAAAATATCTATTATGTCTTTTATGCCTAACGAAAACATACTTTACCTTAGTTTTTCAAAAATTTTAATTGTATCAACACACTCCTTTACATCATGAACTCTCAATATGTTAGCTCCTTTACTAAGAGCAAAACTATTCAAAGCCACAGTTCCTATCAACGACTCTTCAGGTGTTGAGTTGAGATATTTGTATATCATTGACTTACGAGATATTCCCACCAACAAAGGTAATTTAAATTGAGCTATATCTCCAAGATTTTTCATAAGAATATAGTTCTGTTCCAATGTTTTTGCAAAACCAAATCCGGGATCGAGTATTATATCGTTTACTCCCATACTTCTGAGGGTATCTATCTTTTCGGAGAAATAAGTTATAACTTCTGCTGTTATATCTCCTTTGTAGTTTGTAAGTTCCTGCATTGTTTGAGGATTTCCTCTCATATGCATAACAACATAAGGGACATTGAGTTTGGCGATGGTTTCAAACATTAAAGGATCTCCCTCTCCTGCCGTAATATCATTTATAATATGAGCTCCACACTCCTCAATCGCATAACGAGCAACATTCGCTCTAAATGTATCAACAGAGATTATCGCTTCGGGGTGTTTTTCTCGTATATGCGGAAGAGCAGAGGCAAGACGCCGGATTTCCTCCTCTTCACACACATCGTCAGCACCAGGACGCGAAGAATATGCTCCAACATCAATAATATCTCCCCCTTGAGCAATTATCTCGTCAGCTCGTTTCAATATGGTATTAGCATCAAAACTTCTGCACCCTGCATAAAAAGAGTCGGGAGTTATATTCAGAATACCCATAACCAATGGGCGCTGTAAAGATATTAGTGAGCCTTTAATATTTAATGTCATTGAGTTATTCATCTCTCATTTACTTTCAATGATATAGCTTCATATATTGCTAATGCGAAGATAATATTTTTTATTAGCAATCATACCAACTATATCTATTTAAATAAAAAAAGGTGCGCCAAATTAATTTGACACACCTTTTTTACAATTCAAAGTTCTATTATAATTGACTCATTGCCTCTTTAATACTATGGTCAGGATTAATCTCTAAGATTTTACCCCACCATTTACGAGTCTCTTCATATTTTGCTCCTTGAGGATTTGCTGCATACTCTTTCAAATATGAATAGTATCCTAAATATTGATAAGCTTCAATTATATTATTGCTTCTATCTCCTTTAGCTTCTAACATCTCAACAACTTTCTCATAAAAAGGTTTAGCTAAGCCAAGCTCAGTTTCTGGATCCATACCTGAATGAGAACGTGCACGCCACATGTTTCCACGATAATCGTCAGGAACACGCTCTGCCACTACAGTAAATGCAGCATCGGCTTTTTTAAACAACTCAATCTTTGTATCCATTACAGTATCTGCTTGTGCAGCAGAATAGTAAGCTCTACCTAAGTTAAAGAAGTCCATTGTTTTAGCCTCATCACCTATCAACTCCATATATTTAGCCATTGCATCTGAGCTTTTAACCATTTGGTCTGCTGCTTTATATGCGTCGCTAAGATCTTTCATCAAAGTAGGATTCTCAGGATCTTTTGAAACCGCTTTCTCTAATACTGCAACATACTCCTCAGGACGATTTATTTGTTTTAAAGAGTTTCCATAAACAGAGTAGTCTTGTGCTGTAATCAAATCAGCATTTGCTTCATTATTCATAAATTTAGCTCCATACACTGCTGCTTGCTCATAATTTTCAAGAGCATTGTTATCGTACATTGCGAAACGATTTAACAAAATGTCATCTGGTGCATCAACCAATGCCTCTTCAATCAAAGTCAATGACTCCTCGTACTTTTTATCAAAGAACAATAGTGCAGCGTGACGAGAGCGGTCTGTTGCAAAGTGATTAGGGTTAGCCATATATGTAGCATATGCTTTAACAGCTTGAGTAAAACGTCCTGCATTAAACAATGCTTCAGCATACTCGCGTTGCGCAATTGCTGATGTAGGTCTAAGTCTTAACAACTCCTCTAATTTACCTGTTGCATATTTAGGATTTAAAGGATAGTGCATTTTTGCATTCTTAACGTATGCCTCAACGCAGTTTGCATCGTAATATATTGCATTTTCATATTCTCCTGCTGCTAAACCTGGGTCTCCGTTTTTCCAAGCTATATCACCTTGCAATACAAATAGGGGGGCGTATTGCTCATCGGCTTTCAACGCATTTTCCAAATATTTTTTAAATTGAGGCAATCCTGCTTCAAAATATGCACGAGCGATATTTGTATTGACTGCGGCTTTATCAGTTTTTGCAAACTTTATAGCTTTCTTAAATTGAACTTCTGCCTCTTTTGCGTTGCTATCCAATAGCAGTTTTCCTAAACCAATATAGTTAAAAGGATAGCTGGCATTTGCATTTACTCCATCATTGTAACATTTTGAAGCAGCTGTTTTATTTCCTAATGCAAACTCACACTCTCCTAAATAATACAATGCCTCTGCCTTGTTTGTAGAAGCATCATTCATGGTTCTCTCAAGGATAATTTTAGCACGGTCAGGTTGACCTGATTTAAAATACTCAACTCCATCATTGTAACTTTGAGCTACTGCAGTTGATACTGCACTCGCAACTAACATTAATGCTGCGAACAAAAGTGATTTCTTTAACATAATCTTCTTTCTTATTTGAGTTATTATTATATTCAATTTAAAATTTAACTGATATTATTCTGTTATTTTAACCTGCTTAATGCGTACCTGTTGTGTTGTCGGAATCATTCCGGATTTTAGGACTATAAGCTGGCCTTTATCTCCTCCCAAGAAGTTTGAAAATCCTCTCGCCAATCCTGTTCTTGATGATGTATCCAACGCATATACTCTTCTCACAAAAGGATAGTATCCTAATGCTATATATGCTTGATATGGTTGATATGTATTTGCGGCTGTCGCTACATTGTCTCGACTCATTGCCACAACCTTTACTCTATCGTTAAACGACAAGTTTGTACTGTCATTCTTATTTCCTATCCAACTTGCTCCTATAACTCCTATTGCACCCGGAGTTGCAGCAACATAATCAATTACCTTCTCGTTTGTTCCTTGTGCATATATATTCTCACCTGCCATAGGTTCTCCTTTACATATTGAATCTAATGCAAAACGGACTGTACTTGAGTTCTTATTATCAAATGTCAATGTTAAATTTTTGATCTTAGATTTGGG
Organism: Candidatus Caccoplasma sp.; assembly: GCA_045587545.1. Classification (GTDB taxonomy): domain Bacteria; phylum Bacteroidota; class Bacteroidia; order Bacteroidales; family G3-4614; genus Caccoplasma_A. The sequence continues at coordinate 35,806 of JAZNCN010000017.1, read as the reverse complement.
ATTTATATCTCTCCACGACGTAATTTTACCGGTTAATATATCTTTCACTTGTTTTACTGTGAGCATTGAGTCCGGATTATTCTTATTTACTATTAATGCCACTGCATCTATAGCGAAACAATATGAGCGAGGTATCATTTTTTGGTTTCTCAATGCAACCTTCTCCGCCTCAGTATAATCTCGGGTTGTAATTGCAAATCTTACGCTATCTGTCAAAAGCAAATCCATTGTCTCAACTTCCGATGCATATATAGGGATAATTGAGGCTTCGGGATATGTATATTCAAAAAGATTAATCTCTTGTGATATAACAGGAGCAAAACTCTCATCTCCCGCTATAACTATAACTCCCTTTGTTGGTGTATCCAAAACCTTTTGGGAATCTTTGTTAGTACAAGAAAATAGAGTAAGGAGTACAAAAAATAGTATGTAAACTGCTCTCTTCATATTTTTCAAGATTTTTTATAACCTCTGTATTTTATAAAGCGGTATGCTCTAAATATCGCATACACTACAAATATTCCTGCGAATATATAACGTGTTAAAGGTGCAAAATTATTAAATACCTCGGTAAATACCAAAAGATATGCAAAGCCGAAATAAGCAATAATCATTATTATGCCAAAGATATAACCTAAATTTATTGTTATAACTTTTTTGTCTTCAACCTCGTCAGTTTTATTTTCCATATATAGTTTTTAATTATATTCTCGTTTATGATGCATTTACATTACAAACATTTGTATGTTATGCCAATTATTCGGTTTCTATCTTTTTGACAACCGAATGTTGTTTAAGTTTAATTTTTTGGGAACTTATATTATTATTTTAAAATTCCACATTTCCCTTGTTTTAAAAAACAAGTATTGTCAATTATTGTTTATACGGGATCCGAATATTATAATGGTTTTTATTCGATACGTTTTTTGTAGTAATAACAATATGTATCCGAATGTTTTCAGTCTTCTATCTTTTGAAAATCCGCACGTCCGTACCTAAAATGGACGAACGTGCGATATTTCAAATACTCTTATGTTTACTAAGAATATTACATTAGTTTAAATGATACTGGCAAGTTGAACCAAACGTTCACTGCGTGACCGTTTTGTTTACCCGGTATAAATTTGGGTAATGATTGAACAACTCTGACAGCCTCTTTGTCAAGAGATGAGTCAACACCACGTAATACTTGTACGTCACCGATTGAACCATCTTTCTTAACAACAAAACGAACAATTACCCTTCCTTGAATACCGTTCTCTTGAGCGATAGTCGGATATTTGATATTGTCGCTGATGTATTGAAGCAATGCTTTTTGTCCACCAGGGAAAGTAGGCATTTGCTCTACCACGTCAAGAACTTGAGTATCCTCTTCAACAACGGGTTTTACAGCCTCTTTAAAGTCTGCAATATCTTGTCCGTTCTCTTCATCGTTACCTTTTACGTCAGCAATAGAGATAGTAACCTTTGACTCGGTAAGCTCCTCTTGAGATTTTATCTCTTCTTCATCTGCCACCTCTTCGTCCTTCTTAATTACAGGAGCTGTAAACTTGATAGAACTTTTTAGTGGTGGTGGTGGAGGTGTCTCCATCAATGGTTTATACTCCTCGTTTTTCTTAACCTCAGCCTCTTTCAAATCTGACAACTCAGTTACTTCAGTCATCACAATCTCTTCCTCTTCGGGTTTGATTTTATCAATCAAATCGCCAATTATGCCAGGCAAGAAAAACGCAGCTATTGCTACTAATACTACAACTATTGTTGCAATATTATGACGCTTGGGTGAATCTTTACGCAAATCGTATGCGCCATACGCCTTATTTCTACCTTCAAAAATAAGGTCGCACCATTCTTGTGAACTAATATTTGCCATTATTCTTATTTTTTAGGTATTAATTATAATTTAGACGTATCAATTTGGCTTGATAATTCACCTTTAGATTCATAATTATCAATCAAAAATTGATCTCCCTCAGTTATATCTACGATTGCATATTTGCTTATACCACAAAGGTGCATCTCGTCAAGTGCATCGATAAGGTTTTTATAACTTGAAGCATCAGATCCTTTTATCATAACAACCGGAGCGGTTTTTACGTTTTTGATTTCTGAAGCTTTTTTATTAAACTCCTCATCTTCCATACCAGTCTCTAACTTCTCTTTCTTCAAGTCCTCCAATTGAGTTACTATCTCTCGGTTTCTGTCTTGTAATACCGCACGTAAACCATCAGCAGCGAAAGTAGTTTCGTTTAATGTTTGGTAATCGGTATAATCGGGTTGTCCTGAATAATAGTAAACTTTATCTTCTCCTCCAAGTAAGATTGTTATAGCACGCGAAGCAGCGACCTTAGTTTGGTCCTCTTCTGTTATATTCTTATCGTTCGATGGCATACTTATCTCCATGGTTTGAGGCTTTTTCAAAGTTGTACAAAGCATGAAGAAGGTAATCAAAAGCATGTTCATATCAACCATGGGGGTAAAGTCCACGTGGATATGCATTTTTTTAGGCTTACCTTTTTTGCCGTCGCCAGATTCTTTTTGTTGTACTTCTGCCATATTACAATTCTCTATTATTTAATAACAACTCTCTCTTCGTCTTTGATATTTTTGAGGTTGGTTATAAGGTTATAACGGTTCTCGCGAATATCTTGCAAAGAAGTCATTAAGTTTCTGATAATAGGATAGGGTGTTCCAGCAGCTGCTTTTATAGCGATTCTTAAGTCTCTATTTGCAGCACGCGCGCTTTTAACCCACACCTTAACTTCATTCTTATCGTCAATACCTTCGGCATTCTTTGTGGTATCACAAGGAATACCTGCAGTAATTCCCACAACCTCACCTTTAAGGGCTTTGTCTTGTTGATCAGATGTTAGAGACAAAAATGATTTCATTTTAGCAATGGGAGTTCCGAAAGTAGGTAATGTTCTAAACTTTTGAACCTCCTCTGCTGTCAATTCCATTCCATATTGTGCTGCCACATCTTCAAGAACCGCCGCCTTATCTGCAGGTCTATCAAGACTCATATATATTTTACCGTCTTGATCTATCAAAATTTGCAAAATATCAGTTTCGGGTATTTTAATCTCCGATACCGAATCGGGAGTATTAACTTGTACCGGCTCTTTTTGCACAAAGGTTGAGGTTAACATAAAGAATGTAAGCAAAAGCACAGTAACGTCACTCATCGCGGTCATATCGATGAGCGTGCTCTTTCTTTTTACTTTTACTCTTGGCATATTCTTAATATGTTAAATTGTTATTATTTCTCGTGAGTAGCTGCGTATGAACCAACGATAGAGAATCCAATCTCATCGATAGCAAATGTCAAGTTATCAATTTTACTTGTAAAGAAGTTGTAAGAAATTACAGCCAAAGCACCAGTTGCGATACCGAATGCAGTATTGATAAGCGCCTCAGAAATACCGGCAGAAAGAGCAACAGAGTCAGCAGCTCCGTCAGATGCCAAAGCCGAGAATGATTTAATCATACCCATAACGGTACCAAGTAGTCCGACCAAAGTACCAAGAGTTGTCAATGTTGCAATGATAGGCAAGTTTTGGTTAAGAGCTGGTAACTCTAATGCAGTAGCCTCTTCAACCTCTTGTTGGATAACTGCAAGTTTTTGCTCTTTAGTCAAACGAGTATCTTTCTCCATTTGCTCATATTTAACAAGAACTGAAGTTACAACGTTTGCAACACATCCTTGTTGTTTGTCGCAAAGTTCTTGAGCTCCTTTAATATCGTTAGCAGCCAATTTAGCTTTGATAGCAGCAACGAATTTAGCAGTTTTGCCTTTACCCATAGCTTTCATAAGAACGATTGCACGCTCAACACTCAACACAATAACAGTAAGGAATAATGTTTGAAGAACAGGCACGATAAATCCACCTTTGTAGATTGTTCCCAACATGTTCTCTGGGTGTCCGTTAACGGGATCGTTATTTGCGAAGTTCGCTGGATCTCCAAGGACGAAGATAAATACACATACTGCTACAACAGCACACAATAAAATTACTGTAAAGGCAGATTCAATACCTTTAAATTTTTTAGCTTTAGTTGCCATAATAGAAATAAATTAATTTGTTAAGTTAATAAAATGATTATTGATAGTTAATTTTCTATTCTCTCTTATACTTTTGTTAATAAATATTTCTCTTCGCTTTATTTTATAATAACGTTATATGCTATACAAAATTGTACAAACTTTCCGAATTGAATTTTAAAATTGGTACAATACACAACATACAGCGTTCAAAATTACGTGAATATTTTGAATTACAAAAATTTTAAACATTTTTTTACTCTAATTTATATCTTCATTGCACTATTTCCTTTTAAACATATACAAAAAAGGAGATAATGAACAATATTATCTCCTTAAATCATTTTTCAAAATATAATTTTACTTTCTCTAACAAGAATCAAACCTACAAAAATAACAGATGAAGAGTTCAACTATTTTCTGTCGCCCAATAGACGTAACATATATAAGAACAGATTTATAAAATCCAAATAGAGAGTTAATGCGCCCATTAATGCTATTTTCTGGGTTATCACCTCATCACCTTGATGATACTCTAACATTGCTTTTATCTTATTTGTATCATAGATTGTCAACCCTACAAATATCAATACTCCTGCATATGTTATTATCCAATACATTGTACTATTGGCCCAAAATATATTAACTATGGTAGCTATAACAAGGCCTATGAGTAACATAAACAGAATTCCACCCAATTTTGACAAATCTTTTTTGGTAAAATACCCAATAAGGCTCATCACTCCAAAAGTTCCTGCCGTTACAAAAAATGTAGTAGCTACCGACTCTTTTGTATATGCGGCAAATATAACAGATAGTGTCAGTCCGTTAATCAAAGAGTAAATCATAAAGAGAAATAGCGCTGTTGAAAATGAAATTTTATGAATTCTTGCGCTGATAACTATTACTAATACAACCTCTGCTATAATCAAACCCCAAAATAAAATTGAATTTGAGAATATAGAATACATCAACTCTGTTGACTGAGCAACATAAAGAGCCACCACCCCTGTTATTCCCAATGCAAGAGTCATCCACATATATACGCTTTTCATTAATGCTCCCACCTCAACCGACGAATGGGACGATACTGAATAATAGTTATTTTCCATAATTATTTTTTAATCTGTTAATATTTTAATAACAACACAAAATTACTGATTTATGTTGAAATATAAAAGTTATTTATCTTTAACCCCTAAAAAGATATAGCTTATGATTAATATGTTTTATAAATAGGTTGTAGGACGACGAACCACACCTAAACTTCTGTTGAGCATCATACGAAGCAAACTCAAATTATTTTCGTATTGTAACTGTACATACTCACACTTTGATTGTAATCTCTCAAAATACCACTCACACAATATATAATTAATTATCACCTCGTTTATATGGTGTTTTATTGACGAATACAAACCCTCTGCCACATTAATTTTAAAACAGATATATGTATCGTCAAAATCGGCAAATTTTGCCGAATCTACAGAAGCAAAAGGAAGTAATGTATCACGCAACTTGTAAAAAATAGCTTTAAACTTATCATTACACCATTCATACTCATCACAACTCAATACTATCCTATCGCTCAAGGCCTCCGCTCCTATTTCAACAGAGTTTACTGAAAGCGCTGTATATGATGTACGACGAGTCAACTCATTCAAAATCTCTCCTCTGTTTATCTTCAAACAAACTGAATCTTTTTTCATAACCCTAAATTTAATTACTTTATATTATTACTATTCATTAATCTTTTTGCTACAGCTCGTCTCATTTCTCTTTGACGACGATGATGTTGATATACTATAAGACGTGCCGTTTGTAATCCAAAAAAGAAGCGCGAAGCCTTACAATCTGCCAATACGCGATAGAGAGCCTCCCTATAATTAAGTGAAGGATAGCGCCTCATATAATCGGCAGTTTTAAGAGCCATCTCCTCATACATTGCCATTTTACAACTATTTTTACATGCAATAGGAATATGCTCCAACACTTTACGGACATTACGGGCAGCCTCTTCAAAGGTTATATAATAACGACCTCTGCCACTGTAAATCGTTTTCATCAAAAGTGCATCTTTGGGAATATATGGAGCCATATCGCCCAACTCTTTCATCTCTTCATTGAAAGCCGCTATAAAGTCAGCCTCACGTTCATCTTTAAAACAACTCTTTTTCATCTTTCCTAAAAATTTATCATATTCAACTTATCGGAAAGACCAAGAACTTTTATCTATTTGGTTAGTGCAAAGATAAACTCTCTGTTGTAATTTTACAACACCACTCATGGTATTAATACATTTTTTATAAAATATACCACTCCTTTAGGCTGTATATCAAGAAGAAATAAAATTTATAATATTTGCTTATAAAAAAAACGACAAACGATTTTCACCGTTTGTCGCCTTGTGTCGGGGTGAGAAGACTCGAACTTCCGGCCTCCACGTCCCGAACGTGGCGCGCTACCAACTGCGCTACACCCCGATTTATGGTGCAAAAATACTCTTTTATTACAAATCTGCAAAAAGTAGTGTTGCCTTTTTTTATTTTTGAATTATATCATTTGCTTTCAATAATCTCAGAGCCAATTATATTTTAAATAAATCTGTAGCATTTTTGAAGGTTGCATCAGCAACCTCTCCATTACTCATATTCAAAACCGATGCTATTTTATTTATAGTATTTACAATATATGCAGGCTGATTTCTTTTCCCTCTATAAGGGACAGGGGCAAGGTATGGGGCATCTGTTTCCACCAAGAGTCGTTCAATTCCTATTTCTCGTATAGTCTCTTCAAGATGCGCATTTTTAAATGTAGCAACCCCGTTTATCCCAAAATATGCATCTCCAACCTCACGTACTTTTGCTACCTCCTGAGGTGTTCCTCCAAAACTATGCATTATGAAATTATCAACCGGCATCTCTTTTAAAGCCATAACAGTATCCGACAACGCCTCTCTATTATGTATTATTACAGGTAATGATAACTCATTTGCCCAACAAAGTTGTTCAATAAATGCTTCAATCTGCTGAGTCCGATATGTGGTATCCCAATATAAATCAATACCCACCTCGCCTATAGCTTTATAATTCCCCCTTTTCAACTCTGAATATACAAGTTTGAGATGTTCTTTATAATCAGAATTAACCGATGTAGGATGCAAGCCCATTGCCCCAATTGTAGAGTTTGTGTAACGTTTTAATGTCCTCTTTAATGGCTCAATCGTTTGAATATCAACATTTGGGAGCATCATCATCTTTACCCCCGCATCAGCAGCTGACGATACAACCTCATCACAATCTTCAGAAAACTCATCTAAATATATGTGCGTATGGGTATCAAATATCATAATTGGCGATTTGTTAACGAGTGGGCAAATTTCTTCAACTCCTCTCCATTGGGTATATTCCCCAAATATTGCAAAGCCTTAAGACTATACTCCGCAATTTTGGTTTTTGCCATTTTATCAATACCCAATGATGTATAAATTGATGTTACCTCTGCAATTTTGGCCTCAGGAGAATCAATCTCTCCTGAGATAAGGGACTGAAGTCTCTCCTTTTCTTTCCCTTGTGCATAAGCTAATGCAGAGATGAGCATATATGTTTTTTTGTTATTAAGGATATCGCCACCTATCTTTTTCCCAAATTTGGCAGGATCGCCATAAACATCTAAATAGTCATCTTGCAACTGAAATGCCAAACCAATGTTTACTCCAAATTTATATATAGCATCTGCTTGCGCAGGAGTAGCATGCGCCACTATTGCTCCGGTTTTCAAAGCACAACCAATCAATACCGCAGTTTTTAAACGTATCATCTCAATATACTCCTCAACAGATACATCATCACGCTCCTCAAACTCCATATCATATTGCTGCCCTTCACATATCTCTAAAGCTGTAGTATTATAAAGATCTAAAACTTCTTTCAAAACTTCAACAGGTGCTTCAGCAATCTTTTGCGTAGCTATTATTTGCATTGCATCGCCCGACAATATTGCAGTATTTTCGCTCCACGCCTTATGAACAGTAGCCCTACCTCTACGAATATCGGCTTTATCCATTACATCATCATGTAATAGTGTAAAATTATGAAATATCTCTAATCCGAGAGCAGGAGATATAACCTTATCAATATCCCCTCCAAACATATCGCAAGCCATTAGAGCGAGCAAAGGCCGAACCCTTTTTCCTCCCATATCCAATTGATATTTTACCGGAGCATATAAACCTGATGGCTCGGCAGAATATGACATATTTATCAAAGCCTTGTTTATTATGTCAATGTATTGTTCTACTGTATGCATTATAATTGTTTGTTTATTTACACTTTCTTACTCTTCGACAATTGACGAAAAATCTTTCCACTCTTGAAGATGCTTATAGGCATTTTTTGTTCCCGGAGGTACTATCAGTTTTTTGTTAATGGGATAGACATCACCAAATGCACCTTTTTCACAATATGGGATATAAGCAGTTCCATCACAACGAATAACTTTAAGGTTATGACAATTTCCAAACGCATACAAACCTATAAGTTTTGCTTTATGCGAAATTGTTACCTCCTCTCCTAATTTTACACAATTAAAAAAAGCGCTGCGTCCCAAACGTTCCATAGCCAAAGGTATATTTGCCGTTTTTAAGTTGATGCAATCCATAAAGGCATAGTCCCCTACTACCTTTATACTATCATGCATAACCACCTTCTGCAAGCTTTTGCACCCCTTAAACGCCATACCCTCAATCTCTTTAACAGCAGGTATCTCTATCTCTTTTAATGATGTATTACCAAATGCATAGTAACCTAATTTGCGCAGATACTCAGGAAGTTTTATCTCTGTTAAAGTTACACAATTACGAAAAGCGTCAGCCTCAATATATTCAATACCTACTGGTAATTTTACCGACGTCAAAGCTGTACAATTTTTAAAAGCATTCTCTCCTATACCTCCAACAATATATTTTTTACCATCAACAGTTATATATTGGGGAATATCAATCTCCCCCGCATAAACAGGCTCGTTAAGAGATTTATAAGTAACAAACACTATGTTAGGCACTGAAGTTTTATTATAATAGATGGTATCAACTCCGTTAATTTCCTTAAAATCATAAGCATTGACACTAAAAGATAGCATCGTTGCTATTAGTGTTACGAAAAGTTTTCTTGTCAAATTTATCATAGTTATAAATATTTTTCATCGGCAAATTTAATAAATGTAATGATATTTTTTGTCCTTTAATATAATCTTATTGACTTTTTTCCGTTATTATTTTGTAGTTTTGCGTTTGGCACAAGCAAAACTAATTTTTTAAATCAATATTAAAACATCTTAATGAAGAGACTTTTACTTACCTCTATGACAATACTCTTTGCAAGTATTGGTATGGCTCAGGAGGGGAAATCAGCATTTGATTTTCTTGATCTTCCTGTCTCGTCTCACGCCAATTCGTTAGGAGGTAATAATATCTCGATAATTGAAGAAGATGTTTCAATGGTCAGATACAATCCTGCATTGTTAGGCCCAGAAATGGACATGATTATAGATCTCAACTACATGAAATATATGGCTGCAACAAATTCGGCAGGTGCAATTTTTGCAAAAGCAGCGGGCGATAAGGCAGCATGGTCAATGGGTCTTCAATACGTAGGATATGGGAATATTACAGAAGCCGATGCAACAGGAAATGTTTTAGGTAAATTCTCAGCAAAAGATATGGTTCTGAGTGGAGGTTATACTCACGATATCGGTAGCAGATGGAGAGGTGGAATACAAGCTAAATTTATATACTCAGCTTATGCCGAATATTCATCATTAGCACTCGCCGTTGACATTGGATTAAATTACTACAATCCCGACAAACAGTTCTCAGCATCATTAGTTTTCAAGAACTTAGGAGGTCAACTAAAAAGGTTTACCGAAACACACGAACGCCTGCCATGGGATATTCAAATAGGGCTCTCTAAAACTATGCGTAATGTTCCTATAAGATGGTCAATAACAATGGATCATTTAAGCAAATGGAAACTTCCTTACACCAAGCCCAAAACGGACGAATATTCCGAAGGCGAAGTTTTAGTTGAAAAGAGTTCGTTTTTCTCAAATCTCTTTCGCCACACGATCTTTGGTTTAGAGTATATCCCAAACCGAAATTTTTATGTGGCGTTAGGATATAATTACAAAATTCATACCGATATGCTTAGATATGGGCGCAATTTCTTCTCAGGATTTACTTTTGGAACAGGATTTCAAGTAAAAATGGTGGGAGTAGGGTTATCCGTAGCAAACCGGCACAGAAGCGGAACCATGTTTATGTTCAATATCAACATGCGACTAAACGAATTTAAGAGATAGTATCATGACTAAGAAAATTACAATAGCAGTTGACGGATTTTCATCGTGTGGTAAAAGCACAATGTCAAAAGAGTTGGCAAAGAGGTTAGGTTATGTTTATGTTGACACAGGTGCAATGTACCGAGGTGTAACATTATATTGTTTACGGAACAATCTTATATTAAATAATATTGTTGATGAGCAAGCGCTCGGCAAAGAGATTAACAATATCGCAATATCATTTGGCATTGACGAAGATGGAGCCCAATACCTTACACTAAATGGGGAGAATGTCGAGAAAGAGATACGGGGTATGGAGGTGTCAAGCAAAGTAAGTTTAGTAGCGGCCGTTCCTCTTGTTCGTGAAGCCATGGTTGATTTGCAACGCAAAATGGGCGAGGATAAAGGTATTGTTATGGACGGCAGAGATATTGGCACAACAGTATTTCCAAATGCAGAACTCAAAATATTTGTTACAGCTTCATCACAAATAAGAGCACAACGCCGTTTGGACGAAATGCGTAGCAAAGGCAATAATCAAGTAAGTTTTGAAGAGATATTACAAAATGTAGAAGAACGAGACAGAATTGACCAAACAAGAGCTGTCAGCCCCTTACGCAAAGCTGACGATGCAATTGTCTTAGACAATTCTAACATGACTATCGCCGAACAAAACGAATGGTTAATAAACGAAGTAAATAAAAAATTATAATCCATCATTCCTAATTTAAAGAAAATGCCAATCGTTGAAATTGACAAAAAATCGGGATTCTGCTTTGGTGTTGTAACAGCCATAAAAAAAGCCGAAGAAGAACTTGAAAAAGGTAATACACTATATTGCCTTGGAGATATTGTACACAACAACGAGGAGGTTGAAAGATTAAAACAAAAAGGCTTAGTCACTATAAATCACGAAGAATTCAAAAAGCTTAAAAACACGAAAGTTCTTTTAAGAGCACACGGAGAACCACCTGAAACTTATCGCATTGCAAAAGAGAACAATATTGAGATTATAGACGCCACTTGTCCGGTTGTTCTCCGATTACAGCAACAAATAAAAGAGGCATATACAAAGGGAGATAGCAAAAAAGAAGAGATTGTCATATACGGCAAACGAGGACATGCCGAGGTAAACGGACTTGTTGGACAAACCGAAGGTAAAGCCATAGTTATTGAAGGGAGTAAAGATTGGGCTTTAGTTGATACGACCAAAAAAATTCATTTATACTCACAAACTACAAAATCTGTTGAGGGGCTAAACAAAATGGCAGAAGGATTGAGAGAACTTCAAGGGACTAACAGCAATCTGGAGTATCATGACACAATTTGCCGACAAGTAGCCAACAGAATTCCCAATATAAGAGAATTTGCCATAAAACACGATATGATTCTGTTTGTTTGCGGAGAGAAAAGTTCAAACGGAAAAGTATTATTTGAAGAGTGTAAAAAGGTAAACCCCGAGACACAAATGATTTCAAACATTTCAATGATTGATACATCAAAATTATCCGGCAAAAAAAACATTGGAATATGTGGAGCCACATCTACCCCAAAATGGCTTATGGAAGAAGTTGCCGAATTCGTAAAAAGTATAATAGAATAAAATCCCTCCATTTTTCATAAATTTAAAACCTATTATAAGGAAAATACGAAATTAATTTCTATCTTCGCAGTAAATAAAATTTACTGCAATGAGCGAGAAAAAAAGATGTATAGGCATACTCACCTCAGGAGGTGATGCCCCAGGTATGAATGCGGCCATTCGCGCCGTAACCCGCACTGCCATCTACAATGGCTTTGAAGTCAAAGCTATTTACAGAGGTTACAGAGGTTTGATTGACGATGAAATAGTTGATTTCAAAACCCAAAATGTCAGCAATATTATACAAATGGGCGGAACAATACTAAAAACTGCTCGTTGCAAAGAGTTTACCACTCCCGAAGGTCGTAAACTTGCTTACGACAATATGAAAAAACATGGTATTGATGCTATTGTTGCTATCGGAGGAGACGGAACCTTAACAGGAGCAAGAGTATTTGCAACAGAATTCAACTTTCCTATCATAGGTATTCCGGGAACAATTGACAACGACCTTTACGGAACAGACCGCACCATTGGTTACGACACAGCACTAAACACTATAATGGAGTGCGTAGATAAAATCAGAGACACTGCTACATCGCATGAACGTCTGTTCTTTATTGAGGTTATGGGTCGAGACGCAGGTTTCCTTGCATTGAATGGAGCTATTGCAGCAGGCGCAGAGGCGGCAATTATTCCTGAAATTTCAACAGAAGTTGACCAACTTGAGGAGTTGATTAACAATGGATTCAGAAAATCAAAAAACAGTAGTATAGTTCTTGTTGCTGAGAGCCCACATACAGGAGGTGCGATGCACTTAGCGGAGCGTGTTAAAGAAGAGTATCCAAAATATGATGTAAGGGTTTCAATATTAGGACACCTTCAAAGAGGAGGTTCTCCAACTGCCGAAGACCGCATTTTGGCAAGCCGTATGGGAGAAGCTGCCATATCTGCATTACTTGATGACCAACGTAATGTTATGATTGGAATACGAAACAACGAGATAGTATACGTTCCATTCTCTAAAGCAATAAAATTTGACAAACCCATAAACAGAGATTTGCTCAACACTCTTAAAACGCTATCAATCTAAAAGATTGAAGCAAAAGAAAAGATGTCTGACAAAAGAATATCGGAAGAAGAATTGATTGAGGGTGAGTTTCAAAAACTACTCTCAGAATATTTGGCTTCGAACCATCGAAAAAGGACGGAGATTATTGAGCGTGCATACCATTTTGCAAAAGAGGCTCATCAAGGAGTACTTCGTCAATCGGGAGAGCCATATATTTTACACCCAATTGCTGTTGCACGTATTGCATGTAAAGAGATAGGATTAGGCTCTACATCAATATGTGCAGCACTACTTCATGATGTTGTTGAAGACACAGAATACACCATTGAGGATATTGAAAACCTTTTTGGAAGAAAAATTGCACAACTTGTTGACGGACTAACAAAAATTGCCGGTGGTATTTTTGGAGACAAAGCATCAGAACAAGCCGAAAATTTCAGAAAGCTACTTATTACAATGTCAGAAGACATTCGCGTAATATTAGTAAAGATGGCAGACCGTCTGCATAATATGCGAACACTTAGTTCGCTTCAAAAGAGCAAACAACATAAGATTGCAGGAGAAACCCTTTATATTTATGCCCCCCTCGCCCACCGCTTGGGACTATTTGCCATTAAGACAGAATTAGAGGATTTGAGTTTCAAATATGAGAACCCCGGCATATATGAAGATATAAGACAGAAGATTAAAGAGAGCGAAGAGGTTAGAACTACTGAATTCAAAAACTTCTCAGTACCCATTAAAGAGAAACTTAACGAAATGGGAATAACATACGAGATGAAGGCTCGTATAAAGAGCGTCTATTCCATTTGGAAAAAGATGGAAGCAAAACATATCCCATTTGAAGAAGTATATGACCTTTATGCCGTAAGAATTATTTTCTCTCCTAAACGCGAAGAAGATGAAAAGCGTGAATGCTGGGAGATATACTCTTTAATAACCGAAATTTACCGTCCTCACCCTGATAGAATAAGAGATTGGATAAGTCGTCCAAAAGCAAATGGATATCAAGCACTACACGTTACAGTAATGGGCAAATCGGGCAATTGGGTTGAAGTACAGATACGTTCAAACAAGATGGACGAAATTGCAGAACGCGGATTTGCAGCCCATTGGAAATATAAAACGGGAGAAGACCACGATTACAACGAACGTGAAAACGAACTTGACACATGGCTAAAAACCATAAAAGAGATATTGGAACACCCCGAACCCAATGCCCTTGACTTTTTAGACACCATAAAACTTAACCTATATGCATCGGAAATCTTTGTGTTTACACCTAAAGGAGATATCAAAACATTCCCAAAAGATGCAACAGCTTTAGATTTTGCCTTTACTTTACACTCACACATTGGATATCATTGTATTGCAGCAAAAGTAAACCACAAACTTGTTCCTCTCAGCCACAGGTTACAGAGTGGAGATCAAGTAGAAATACTTACATCAAAATCGCAACGGCCCAAACCAGAATGGATAAATTTTGTAACAACGGCAAAATCTAAAACAAGACTTATTGCAGCACTTCGCAAAGAGCGCAAAAACATTGCAACAAAGGGTGAAGTTATGTTTAAAGCTTTTATTGAAGCCCAAAGTCAAAACATTGAGATGGACTCAACCATAAACAAACTTATAAACCATTTCAAAATAGCCCGACGCGATGAACTTTTCTATCTCATAGGCAACGGAGATATAACACTTGAGTCCTCTCTCTTAAAGGCAATAGCCACAAAAGAGGAGAATATAATAATCCGCTATCTTAAAAAACCATTTACATCTCTAAGCAAGAGCAACGACAACAAAGATAAAGATAAGGAAGAAGACGATAACGAATTCATTGACAGGACATCAACGTTTTATATACGTCCTGAAGAAGAGCAAAAAAGATATACATTTGCTCCATGTTGCAACCCTATTCCCGGAGAAGAGGTTGTCGGATATGTTAACGATAACGAAACCGTAACCATTCACAAAGTCGATTGCGCAGTTGCAAACAGATTAAAAAGCAGTTTTGGAGAGAGACTTGTAGCTGCCAGATGGATTGACACAATGAGCAAAAAATCATTTGCAGCCACAATAGAGATAAACGGAATTGACACCGTAGGTGTTTTAAACCATATAACACAAGTAATCTCGAGAGATATGGCCATAAACATAAGAGCCATAACTATTGAGACAAAAGATGGGTTATTTACAGGAAAGCTATCAATTATGGTTAACGATGCAAAAAAGATAACAACCCTTTGTAATAGTCTTAAAAAGATAGGAGAGGTAAAATCTGCATCTCGAATAGATTAATCGCTTAATTACAAAATTATGCCTCAAAAAAAATTTAAAATAACAGGAACAAATGTTTGGCAATCTATATTCTTTATAATTGCCGTATCACTAACCATACTATTTATTCCTCGCGAAAAACAGTTCAGATACCATTTTGAAGAGGGAAAGCCATGGAGATATGGACTTCTAACCGCGCCATACGATTTTGCCATATACAAAAGTGCCGAAGAGGTAGAAGAGGAGAAAAGAGTTATTAAACAAAAACATATACCATTCTACAACATTGATTCTGAAAGAAGCAAAAACGAGATAGCAGATTTCAGAGCAAACAATGCAACAAGCAACATAGATACAGCTGCAGTAAATTCAATTATTGAAAAAGCTCTTGCAGATGTCTATAATAAAGGAATAATATCTGCCATTAATTACGAAACTCTTAAAAACGAAGAGAAAAACAGTATTCGCATATTAGAGGGCAACTATTCATCAGAATATGAAATTTCAAACCTCCTTACTCCCCGTATGGCATATGAGAAGATATTACAATATGCCGAGGACGAGATGGCATTATCAATCTTCCAAAGTAAAAACCTAAATCTATATCTTGAGGCCAATATCATATATGACACACTTCACAACCAACGAAGTTTAGATAACTCTTTAAATGAGGTTAAGCCCACAGAAGGTATGATACAAGCCGGAGAACGTATCATTGACAAAGGAGTTATCGTTGACCACAACATATACAGGATACTTAAATCCTATGAAAAGACTGCATTTAAATACGATGGAGACATTGGAAGAAGTGTCTATGTATTGATAGGTCAGATATTAATTGTAGTAATTGTTTACTCTTTCTTTTATCTTTTCTTAGCTTTATTCCGCAAGAGGATATTCAACAATATAAGGAAACTATCACTGCTAATGCTTATGGTGTTATTAGTAACACTTGCATCATATGCTCTATCTCAAAGGTGGTTATTAGGAATATATATGGTACCATTTGCCGTACTTCCTATAATTGTTGTAACATTTATGGATACCCGTACCGCGCTATATGCAAGCCTTGTAGCCATAATGCTATGCTGTTCGGCATCGCCATTCCCGATTGAATATGTATTGTTACAAATAATTGTAAGTATGACAGCCATAGACTCTCTAAAAGAGTTAACAAAACGCTCTCAAATGTTTCGCAGCGTAGTGTTAGTATTCGTAGCATACTGCTTAACCTATATAGGATATGTGCTTATGAGCGAAGGCAGTTTCAACAAACTAAACCCCGATATGTTCATATATTTGGGAATAAACTGCTTTATGCTTCTCTTCACATACTTGTTTGTATATATGATAGAGAAGGCATGGGGATTTACCTCAAATGTAATGCTCGTTGAACTATGCGACCTCAATTCTCCTCTATTAAAAGAGTTGTCATTAAAATGTCCCGGAACATTCCAACATGCAACACAGATAGCCAACCTTGCAGCCGAAGCTGCAAATGCCATTGGAGCAAATGCACTACTTGTACGTACAGGGGCTCTTTACCACGATATAGGCAAAAGTACCAATCCAATGTTCTTTACAGAGAACCAGCATGGCATAAACCCTCACGACAACCTTTCGTACAAAGAGAGTGCCCGTATTATAATATCACACGTAACAGAAGGTCTGCAACTTGCAAAAAAATATAGTCTGCCCGAATCAATAAAAGGCTTTATAGCCACACACCATGGGATAAGTAAGGCCAAATATTTTTATACAATGTATAAGAATGAGCACCCTGATGAGGAGGTTGACGAGAAGTTGTTCACATACGAAGGACCTAAACCTCGTACAAAAGAAGAGGGTATATTAATGATTTCCGATATAATTGAGGCAAAATCTCGTTCATTAAAAGAGTACACACACGAAGCTATAAGCCACATTGTAAACAATACAATTGACGATGTTATGGCTGATGGGCAATTATCAGAGACTCCTCTTACTTTCCGTGACGTAACAGAGATACGTAAAGTATTAATTGAGCGCTTAGAGGCAGTTTACCACCCCCGCATAAGTTATCCTGAAGAAAAAAAATAGCTGTCGGATATCATATATTAGAAGTTAGATATATTAGGCTAATTGGTCAAATTAGCCTAAATTTTATATAAAAAACAGAGTCGCTACAGAAGGCAGTATGTCATAATCAACAAACTACTTGTATCGTTTTCAATATTATGACTCGATCATAGGTCCATCTATCTCTTGCGTCGTGCAGTGTTCTAAACTCTCCATATTAAAATACAAATTAACATTTAGTCAATTTTATTTGCTTAGCAAATAGTTCGTCTGACTTTAGTTCTAAATCTCAATGTCTTGTATTTTATCAATTTTTATAAAGTTGCGAGCAAGCAAAAGTTTAATTGCATATATACAAACTGCGCTAAGTCAAAGCATATTCAAAAAATTTCAAATATAATGGAGCTGTAGGTAATAAAAAGAAATAGAGTGCAAAAATAATTTTGCACTCTATTTTCAAATATATTATGGTAAGAAAATTTATTACTCTTCAGTTGCTTTCTCTTTCTTTCTCAACATTTCGTAAGCAGTTGGAACTGCCAAGAATAGAGTTGACAATGTTCCTGAAAGCACACCAATTGCCATTGCAAAAATAAAGCTACGAATTGTATCGCCACCCAAAGCAAAGATACATACA
Source organism: Candidatus Caccoplasma sp. (assembly GCA_045587545.1). Lineage (GTDB taxonomy): Bacteria > Bacteroidota > Bacteroidia > Bacteroidales > G3-4614 > Caccoplasma_A. Next base: position 17,802 of record JAZNCN010000017.1, on the reverse strand, counting down.
AGTACCATAAATGTACTTAAAGATGTATTTATTGTACGAGACAATGTTGAGTTCAATGCTTTGTTGAACAACATCAATTTTTGACGTTTTGGGTATAGACCTGTCTCCTCACGAATACGGTCAAATACCACAACCTTATCGTTAACCGAGTAACCGATTACAGTCAATATCGCAGCAATAAATGCTTGGTCAATCTCCATTGAGAATGGAAGTAATCCGCTAAACAATGAGTAGAATGCCAAAATAAATACTGCATCAAATGTCAATGCTATCAATGTTCCAACACTAAATGCCACATCGCGGAAACGTACCAAGATATAAAATGCAATTGCTATTAACGATAGGATAACTGCCCAAATTGCACCACGAGTGATATCCTCTGCAATACTTGGACCTACTTTTTGAACACTTTGAATACTTTCTGTTTCAAATTGCTCTAAAGTTTTATCTCCAAGTTTTGGTTGTAATCCTGTATAAAGTTTCTCTATTATCTCATTATCAATTGACTCGTCATTTTCTGCAATACGATAGTTAGTTGATACTCGAACTTGATTTTCTCCACCAATAGTGATTACTGATACAGCCGTTCCCTCTTCAAATTGAGGACGAAGCATTGCTCCTAACTCTTGAGTATTTACTTTCTCATCAAAACGGATAACATAGTTGCGACCTCCTGAGAACTCAATACCTTTATCTAATCCTTGAGTTGCAAGTGACACTCCTCCAACTATTACTATCACTCCGAAAATGATATAAGCCAATTTACGATTCTTCAAGAAATTGAAGTTTGTATTTGCAAGGAAGTTCTTTGTTAAAGGAGTTGAGAATGTAAGTTTTGTAATCCAATTCTTAGCAAGTGCTTTCTCATAAAACAAACGAGTTAAGAAGACCGCTGTAAAGAACGACATTACGATACCTATTATCAATGTAGTTGCAAATCCTTTGATAGGACCTGTTCCAAAAGTAAATAATATAATACCTGTAATTACCGAAGTTATGTTTGAATCAAATATTGCAGAGAATGCATTTTTGTATCCGTCAGAGATAGCTGCTGCAAGAGATTTTCCTGCACGTAACTCCTCTTTTGCACGCTCATAAATAAGTACGTTTGCGTCAACGGCAATTGCCAATGACAATACAAGACCTGCAATACCTGAAAGAGTCAACACTGCTTGGAACGAAGCAAGAACTCCCATTGTAAAGAACAAGTTTACAATAAGTGCAATGTTTGCTACAAGACCTGGAACTACACCATATACAGCCATCATATATATCATCAACAATATAAGGGCTAATATAAATGAAACTATACCGCTCTCAATAGCCTCTTTTCCAAGAGAAGGACCGATAACGTCCTCTTGTACAATCTTAACTGATGCGGACATCTTTCCTGATTTCAATACGTTAGCAAGGTCCTTAGCTTCCTCCGGAGTAAAGTCTCCTGAGATTTGAGAGCTACCACCTGTAATTTCAGTATTTACAACAGGGAATGAATATACTTGATCGTCAAGTACGATAGCAACGCAACGGCCAATATTCTCACGAGTTAATTGAGCCCATATTTTTGCACCCTCAGTATTCATATTCATACTTACAACCGCATTGTTTGTAGTGCGATCAAAGTCATCACGTGCATCTGTTATAACATCACCTTCAAGTGTAGGGTTGCCGCCATTTGTTGCTTTTAATGCAACCAATTGATAGAATTTATCTTTCTCATCAACAGCCTTAACACTCCACTTGAACACTACATTTGAAGGAAGCATCTCTTTAACCTGAGGCATTGCCAACATTTTGTTTACCTCTGCAGTGTCAACTGCTGCTGCAATACCAACTGCAGGACCGCTACCAACTTGTCCGTTTTGTGAAATGTTAGGCATCAAACGAGAGAATAGAGGATTTTGCTTACGCATTTGAGCCTCTTGCTCTGCCAAACTTACACCCTCTACTGCTGCGCTGTCTTTAAGAGATTCAATACCTTCAGCAGCAGGAGTCTTCTCTTCTGCAACCTCTGTAACCTCTTCAGTCTCGGCAGAAGCAGACATACGTCCTAACATCTCATTTGCTGCAGAAAGCTGAGAGAATATCTCATTCAAATTATAAGTTTCCCAGAATTCAAGATTTGCGCTTCCTTGTAAAAGTTTACGAACACGCTCAGGTTCTTTAACTCCTGGAAGTTCAACCAAAATACGACCTGTTTTTTCAAGACGTTGAATATTTGGAGCTACAACACCAAAACGGTCAATACGTGTGCGCAATACGTTAAATGTATTATCTACCGCACTATTCATCTCCTCATTCAAAACTTTAACAACATCTGCGTTTGAAGCTGTAGGAGGTATTTTGTCTTTTAACTTATAAGTACTGAAAATTGAAGCCAATTGAATATTGGGGTCAATTTTTTTATACTCGTCAAGGAATATAGCAAGGAAGTCATCGTTATCTGCTTGATTAGCCGATGCGTTTGCCAATGCTTGATTGAAGTTTACATCAGGGTTATTATCGGCCAATGAACGAAGAACATCTTCCACTGAAATTTGAAGGGTAACGTTCATACCACCTTTAAGGTCCAAACCAAGACCTACTTCCATCTCTTGACATTGTTTAAATGTGTACCAAAGATATACTTTTTCAGTAGAGATTGAATCGATGTATTGTTTATACTTCATCTCATCATCTCCGGCAAAATCTTTGGCTTTCTCGCTGTAGCGGTTTGTTACTATTGAAAATGATAGGTAGAATAGACATACCAAAGTCAATAACACCGCAAAAACTCTAATAAATCCTTTGTTTTGCATAATTATTTATAATGTTTCAGTTATATTCCTTTTTCCTATTTTTGAAAGGGTATTATTTCAATATCGTGCAAAGATAGTTTTTTTTTCTCTTATAGCAATAATATTACCTTCGATTTTTAACGAAATCAATATCAAAATAGCCCCTATCTCCTTTTTAAGTATAAAATAAGTGATAAATGAGTCTTTATGATTAACTTTACAGCCTCAAACACAAATAACGAAGATGAAACATAAAAATATAGATCGCATATTAAACTTAGTAGTCGCAACTTCTTTGATAGTATCCGTAATATCTTGTGCAAGTATGGGCACTCCAAGCGGAGGTCCTCGAGACTACACTCCACCCAAATACAAAAGCAGCAATCCTAAAGTTAATCAAACCGGGGTAAAGAATAAAAATATCAAAATAACTTTTGACGAAAATATTCAACTTACAAATCCCGGAGAAAACATAATAATATCTCCTCCTCAAAAAGAGATGCCCCAAATAAAGAGCAATCTAAAAGAGATAGAGATACGATTAGTTGATTCTCTACTACCCAATACCTCTTACACTATCGATTTTGGGAGTTCAATAAAAGACAATAATGAGGGCAATGTATTAGACGGTTTCAGTTTAGCGTTTTCAACAGGAGAGGTTATTGATTCTCTTCAAATATCAGGTACGGTTTTAAATGCTTCAGATCTTGAACCTGTTACAGGTATTACCATAGGTTTACATCAAGCAGACAACGACACAGCTTTTACCACCAAACCTTTTATCAGAGTTTCAAAAACAGATGCCTATGGACATTTTTCAATCAAAAATTTAGCAGAAGGAGAATACAAAATATACGCAGTTGCAGATGCCGACAGAAACTATATGTTTAACGCACCTACGGAGAATATCGCATTTTTACAAGATATAATCATTCCTTCTGCTTACTCATCGCCTCAGATTGATACCATTTATGCCGATACCACTAATACAGAGATAGACACCATAATAAGTCGCAATATAACTAAATTTTTACCCGACTCTCTTATGTTATTCTCCTTTAATGAAGGATTTAAGCCTCAATATCTTGCAAAACACGAGCGCAAGCAACGAGAAAAACTATATATTACTCTTTCCGATGCCTCAAAAAAGATAATGGAACTATCTCCTGTTAATTTTGTGACAGAAAACAATGATTGGTTTATACTTGAGAGAAATATCACTAACGACACGCTCTCTTTTTGGATTAAAGATTCAGCTATTTACAACCTTGATACAATTCAAGTTACGGCATCATATCTTAAAACGGACTCTCTCTTAAACCTTATTCCCGCATTAGACACTTTGAGTTTTATATATCGCGAAACTGCAAAAAATGAAAAAACAATTCAAAAAAGAGGTAGGAGAGGAAATAAAATAGACACCATTAAAGTTGAGCTATTAGAGTTAACCAATGGTATTAACGGATTAATTGATATATACACATCTCCTAATCTAATATTTAAATCTCCCATAAAAGAGATTAACGAAGAGGGCATAAAGCTATACACTAAAGTTGACACGCTTTGGAAAGAGGTAAAGAATTTTTCATTTGTTCCCGATTCGCTCTCTCCACGAAAATACATTCTAAAAAACAGATGGGATTTTGAAGGGCAATATAAATTTGAGATTGACTCTACTGCAATTTCGGATATATACGGACTAAAAAACGGGAAGATAAATCCCACATTTAAAGTTCGTAAAAGTTCAGAGTATTCAAACCTCTACGTTGAGACTCAAGGAGTAAGCAGTGGTGCTTTTGCCGAGCTTTTAGATCCCAAAGACAAAGTTGTAAGATATGCAACCATTAAAAACGGAGGAGCGGAATTTTCATTCGTCAAACCCGGCACATACTATGTCAGACTTATAATTGACAGCGATAACAATAAAAAATTCACAACAGGAAATTATAAAAACGGCAAACAGCCCGAAAAGGTCTACTACTATCCCAAGCCAATTGAGCTAAAGCCTAATTGGGACGTTGAACAGACATGGGACGTATATGCTCTGCCCTTTGATAAACAAAAACCTTACGAATTGATTAAAAACAAACCAAAGGATAGTAAAAACATGAAGGATATGGAAGAAGACGATGACCCCATATATTCAAACAGACCTACTACTAACCTTGAATTTTAAAGATGCTGTGTAACATATTGGGTTAAGGAAAAAGGAACACTTAAAATTACAATGTTAGCTATAAATTGACTACCTTTGCATAAATTTTTTCAAAGCAATTATAATTAAAAACAAAATAGAAAATGGAATACAATTTCAGGGAAATAGAACAACGTTGGCAAGAGTTTTGGAGAGATAATGATACATATCGTATTAAGGAAGATGCTTCAAAACCCAAATTCTACGTTCTTGATATGTTCCCCTACCCTTCCGGAGCAGGTCTTCATGTGGGACACCCGCTTGGATACATCGCATCAGATATTTATGCGCGTTACAAACGTCTTAAAGGATTTAACGTATTGCACCCAATGGGTTACGACGCATACGGACTACCTGCCGAGCAATATGCAATTCAAACAGGACAACACCCGGCTATCACCACACAAAAAAACATAGAACGTTATCGCAGTCAATTAGACAAAATAGGTTTCTGTTTTGATTGGAACAGAGAGGTTCGTACTTGCGATCCCGGATACTATCGTTGGACTCAATGGGCATTCGAACAGATGTTTAACAGCTATTACGACAATGATCTAAACAAAGCAATGCCTATAACTGCATTAATTGAAAAGTTTGAAGCAAACGGTACAGAGGGGATAAACGTTGCTTGTGGCGAGGAGATGACATTCTCCGCTGAAGAGTGGAAAAAGATGGAAAAAGTTGAGCAAGAAAAAATCCTACTCAACTATCGCATAGCATACCTTGGCGACACAATGGTAAATTGGTGTCCCAAACTCGGTACTGTTCTTGCTAACGATGAAGTAAGCGAAGGAGTTTCAATTCGCGGAGGGTACCCGGTTGAACAAAAAGTAATGCGTCAATGGTGTCTAAGAGTATCAGCTTACGCACAACGCCTGTTAGACGGACTTGATAATATTGATTGGAGTGACTCTCTTAAGGAGACACAACGTAATTGGATTGGCAGAAGCGAAGGAGCTGAAATGCAATTTAAAGTTGCAAACTCCGATGTAGTATTTACAATATTCACGACACGTGCCGACACTATATTTGGAGTAACATTTATGGTATTAGCACCCGAAAGCGAATATGTAAACCAAGTAGTAACTCCAGAACAAACCGAAGCAGTTAAACAATATTTAGACAGCATAAAACATCGTACAGAGCGCGAGCGCATTGCCGACCGTAAAGTTACAGGAGTATTTACCGGTGCATATGCGATAAACCCATTGAACAACAAACAAATTCCTATATACATAAGCGATTATGTATTGGCTGGCTACGGAACAGGAGCAATTATGGCAGTTCCGGCACACGATAGTCGCGACTACGCTTTTGCTAAAACATTTGACCTCCCCATCATTCCTCTAATAGAGGGTTGTGATGTATCAGAGGAGAGTTTTGATGCCAAAGAGGGAAAAATGATGAACTCAGAGGGCAACGGACTAAACCTTAACGGACTTGAGGTAAAAGAAGCCATTGCTAAAACTAAAGAGTTTATAAAGGCTAACAATCTCGGTAAAGTAAAAGTAAACTATCGCCTACGCGATGCAATATTCAGCCGTCAAAGATATTGGGGAGAACCATTCCCTGTATATTATAAAGATGGAATGCCTCATATCTTACCGGACGAAAAGTTACCATTGCAACTTCCCGAAATTGACAAATATCTACCCACAGAGAGTGGCGAGCCACCACTTGGACGTGCTAAAAATTGGGAGACTGCCGAGCACTACCCATTAGAATTGTGTACAATGCCCGGATTTGCAGGATCATCGGCATACTACCTAAGATATATGGATCCTCACAACCCCAATGCTCTTGTTTCAAAAGAGGCTAACGAGTATTGGCGCAATGTTGACCTTTATGTCGGAGGGACAGAACATGCAACAGGACACCTTATTTATAGTCGTTTTTGGAACAAATTTTTGTTTGACTTAGGCTATGTATGTGAGGACGAGCCATTCAAGAAACTTGTAAATCAAGGAATGATACAAGGACGTTCAAACTTTGTATATCGTATAAAAGATACCAACACATTTGTATCGTTAAATCTCAAAGGCGAATACGACACAACAGAGATACACGTTGATGTAAACATCGTAAGCAACGACCGTTTGGATATTGAGGCATTCCGCAATTGGAGCCCTGAATATAAAGATGCAGAGTTTATATTGGAGAACGGCGAATACATATGCGGTTGGGCAGTTGAAAAGATGTCTAAATCAATGTATAACGTAGTAAACCCCGACGATATAGTTGAGCGTTATGGAGCCGACACACTTCGTCTATATGAGATGTTCCTCGGGCCTCTTGAACAAAGCAAACCTTGGGATACCAACGGAATTGACGGAGTACACCGTTTCATAAAGAAACTTTGGAACCTATTCTACGACAAAGACAATTTGGCAATAACAGACGAAGAGCCAACAGCCGAAGAGTTGAAAGCACTTCATAAACTGATAAACAAAGTAGGCTCAGACATTGAGCACTTCTCATTCAACACTTCAGTAAGTGCCTTCATGATATGTGTAAACGAACTAACATCGTTGAAATGCCGTAAAAAAGCAATACTTAAAGAACTTACCATATTACTTGCCCCATTCACTCCACACTTAAGTGAAGAGTTATGGAGTCTCCTTGGATTTGAACCATCAGTATGCGATGCACCATGGCCCGTATATAACGAAGAGTTTACCAAAGAGAGTACCATTAATTATGCAATATCTTTCAATGGTAAAATGCGTTTTAATATGGAGTTTGCCGCAGATACTGCTCGCGAAGATATTGAAAAAGCAGTACTTGCAGATGAGAGAGCGGCAAAATGGATTGACGGCAAAACCCCTAAAAAGGTTATTGTTGTCCCCAACAAACTTGTAAACGTTGTAGTTTAATACTTACAAATAACAAAAAAGAAGAGGACTGTGTCAAAATTATTGATATAGTCCTCTTTCTATTTAAATCTAATATTAGCAACTTTGTATGATTTGAAGATACATAAATTTATCTCTGCGTAAATAAGAGAACTAATTTCAAGTAATCCTCTCTATTTTAACGATATCGGGGAATTAATTATTCCAACATATATAGAATCCGGTGTTGCATTATTCAACAAAGGTAATTTTATTTCATTATTAAAATGTTCTATAAAAAGAGATAACTTTTTATTAATCCCCATTTTTTCAATATCTTCTATTGAGTAGATATAAAATATCTCTAAATTACCTGTATCAAAATGATAATAAGCAGCTACTGCTTTTATTTTTTGCGCAGATTCCTGTATAAAAGAATCGTCGTCAGAAAATATATTCTTAAAAATAGTTCCAATTTTATAGGACTGTAAGCGATATTCATCATTCACTTCTGCCTGCATATATACAGTTATATAATGTAAATTCTTCTTATTATGGTATATTTATATCATTTAGAATCTTCTATAATCATAAAAACCCCACCAATCATATTGGTAGGGTTTGAGAATGTATTAAAGAAGTTTTAAACTCTTTTTATAACAACTCTAATCTATTGCCGCAACGCAAGCATCAATATCAGCAGTCTTAATAACAATATTTGCCACACCACCTTGAGCAAAAGCATACATATACTCAATAGAGATGTTCTTTGAAGAGATATTTTCAACAATAGAAGCTAAAGCCCCCGGTTTATTAGGCACCTCAACACAAACGACATCACTCTCCTTTACTGCAAAGTGAGCCTCTTTAAGAATCTTTGATGCAAGAGCATTGTCCGACACCAATAGGCGAAGAATTCCAAAGTCGCTACTTTCAGCAAGGCTGAAAGCCAACATATCCACACCATTTGCAGCCAACACCTTTGCTACCTCATTAATTCTTCCTGCACGATTTTCAAGAAATACCGACAACTGTTTTACTATCATAACTTTAATATTTTAGATGTGGTTTATAATTTTATTCAAGAACACGATTATCAATTACTCTCTTTGATTTACCTACACTACGTTCAAGAGTGTTTGGCGAAACAATCTTAACATCAGCCGATATACTCAAAACGCTTTGTAGGCGACGTGCAAGTTTATCGCGCATCTCAATTGTTTTGTTAATCTCATCTGAGTAGTACTCCTCTTTAAGTTCAACCTGTACCTCAAGGTTATCGCGGTTGTTCTCACGAGTAACAACAAGCAGATATTGAGGTTCGAACTCGGGTAGTTGAAGTATAACACTCTCAATTTGAGATGGGAATACATTAATACCACGAATAATCAACATATCGTCGCTACGTCCCATAATACGAGTCATTCTCACACTTGTACGACCACACTCACATGGCTCATATATAAGAGAGCAAAGGTCTTTAGTTCTGTAACGTAACAATGGCATACCCTCTTTAGTAAGAGTTGTAAATACCAACTCACCTTGTTCACCTTCGGGCAATACCTCACAAGTTTCGGGATTTATGATTTCAGGGAAGAAGTGATCTTCGATGATATGCGAACCATTCTTACACTCGCACTCGTGCGACACTCCGGGACCCATAATCTCGCTCAAACCATAAATATTATAGGCATTTATTTGCAATTTTTCCTCCAGACTCTTGCGCATATTCTCAGTCCAAGGCTCTCCACCAAAAATACCAATACGAAGTTTAAGGTCATCGGGAGTTATGCCCTTTTTACGCATAACCTCTGCCATATGTAGAGCATACGAAGGAGTACAAGCCACACCTGTAATTCCCAAATCTTTTATTAAAAGAATATGTTTATCGGTGTTACCGCTTGATGTAGGAACAACCGATGCCCCCAAATGTTCAACACCATAGTGCAATCCCAAACCACCTGTAAACAATCCGTAGCCATAAGCAACAGAGATAGTATCCTCGCGAGAAGCCCCAAAAGCAGCCAAACAACGAGCAATAGACTCTGACCAAATGGCAAGGTCGCGACGAGTATAGCCTACTACTGTTGGGTTCCCTGTCGTTCCTGACGAAGCGTGTACTCTCACAATTGCCGATTGAGGAACAGCATTCAAGCCAAACGGATAGTTATCGCGAAGATCTTGCTTTGTAGTAAAAGGCAATTTTTTAATATCATCAATAGTTTTAATATCGTCAGGCATAATATTCATAGCCTGCATCTTTTCGCGATAAAAAGGCACATTGTGATATACATTATCAACTAATTTTCTTAATCGCGCTCCTTGAAGTTGTCGCATCTCCTCTCGCGACATACACTCCTTGTTTTTATTCCAAATCATCTTTTTTATTTAATGAGGAATTAGGAATGAGGAATGTGAAATGAAAACAATCTCTGTCCTAAAATTCCTAATTACCAATTTTTAATTAACAAACCTTCGTTTCTTGATTTTGCTAACGCTCTACATAGTTCAAGTAAACTTGACTCTGCCCTCGCTCACTCGCAAAATTCCTAATTTCTAATTGTTGCAAAGCAACGAACTAATTCCTAATTTAAATGGGGTGATCCTTTTTAAAATTACGCATACGCTCTTCCAATATAGGATAAAGCTCTTCTCTCATTCGTGAAGTGCAGGCTCTCACTCCCTCCTCCTCGCTACCTGTTGTAGATAAAGATATTGAACTCACTCCGTAATAGAGCAACTCTTTTAAAAGTTCTCCGCTATTAATACCGGGATAACCTATTGTAAAGAAGAAACCATCTCCCACCTCGCGAGTAACATCACGGTCATAAACAATGGTAAATCCGTTATCGGTAAAAATCTTTTTCATTCGTGCAGCTCTACGAGCATACTCTTCGGTTTCGGCAACAAAATCCAATTCACCATCGGTAGCAGCTTTAAGCATTGCAGCATACCCATATTGTGTTGAGTGTGTAACTCCCGATGTTATCATATACATTATAGAAGCTGTAAATGTAGAGCCAAAATGACCTTTACCACCATAACGCAATGCCAATCCTTCAAAGCACGAGTTCCAAAGGTTTGGCGATACACACGCCACAGCCATACGTTGTCCTGCGTATGAAAATATCTTTGATGACGATAGCATTATTATATAGTTCTTGCAATAACGCCCTACAGTAGGCACATAAGGCGGAGTAAATGGTTTACCAAGATATTGTCGGAAATCCATACAGAAATATGCCAAATCTTCCAAAACAATTACGCCGTATTTATCGGCAAGTTCACCAATTATTTTAAGCTCACTCTCCTCTAAACATATCCATGCAGGGTTATTAGGGTTTGAGTATATTATAGCAGCAATATCACCACGCTCAAAAAAACTCTCAATCTTTGCCCTCAAAGCCTCTCCGCGATATGAGTAAATATCAAATTGAAGATATTCAGCACCAATTATCTTAAGTTGCGAACGCTGTATAGGGAAACCGGGGTCAATAAACAAAACTTTATTCTTTTTAGGGTTAGCCTGTGTAACTGCAATAAACGAGCCATACGAAGCGGCAACCGAGCCCACAGTTGGGATACAGCACTCGGCTGGAATATCTATATCAACAAAGGCCTTTACAAAACGCGATGTCTCTTTTTTTAGTTCAGGCACTCCTGCAGCTGCAGGATATTGCGACGCAACATCACGATCAAGAGCCTCCTTTTCAGCCTCTCTGCCTATAACGCATGAGGGTAATCCGGGAGAACCTTGATCCATACGAATAAAGGGAATACCAGTACGTCGCTCCAACTCACTTGACAATAGCAACACCTCTCCAATAGTGGCACGTTGAAGGTCTGCAATAAGCAACTCTTCTGCAACCTTATTTACAAGCTCTTCCGAAAAAATTCTATTATTCATTATTTACATTTCTTACTAATCGTCTAATCAGACTAATTGCTAAAAACTAACAACTCTTCTTTACCTCATACCCCAACATAACCGCTTTAAGGTTTTGCTCAATAACAGCATCACCTTTTGAAGCAAATATACGTTTTACACTATTCAAAATCTTCTCCATTGGCAAATCTATTGCATCAACAGCAGCACCCAACAGTATCATATTTTCAGAACGAGCAATATTATTATCTGCCGCAATTTGAGCAGTATCAATCAATACAATGTTTTTAATCTTTGCCAACTCTTCGTCTAAAAGTTCTTGTTCGGGATAGTTAGGTATATTTATAAATGGTTTTGACGATGTTATCACCCAACCATCAGGAGCAAGATACGGCATATAACGCAAAGCCTCCATAGGCTCTAACGATATTATAACATTAGCCGAACCCAATGGAATAAGGTCAGAGTGAATAGGTTCTGATGATATTCTCAAATTCGATTGGACATCACCTCCGCGTTGACTCATTCCATGAACTTCAGCCTGTTTCAAATGCAAACCTTCGTTAAGGGCAGCATCACCAATAATTGTGGCTATTGACAAAATTCCTTGTCCGCCAACACCCGAAAGAATTATATCTGTTTTCATTTTTTCTCTGCCTTTTGTTTTTTAAGTCTGCGATTTAAAGTTTGAATACACTCTCTGCAAGGAATAATCACCGACACACCCTTATACTCAATCTCCTCTCTTATAATATTAGCTATCTCGTCATGATTCTTAGGAATAGGCACTACACAACGGACATGCTCGGGAGCGACACCAATGCCTTGACAAATAGCCTGCAATCGGTTAGTTCCAGCCGAATCCTGTCCTCCTGTCATAGCCGTAGTAAGATTATCTGAAATTATAACCGTAATAGAGGCATTGGCATTGACAGCATCTAACAATCCTGTCATACCGGAGTGAGTAAACGTTGAGTCGCCAATAACAGCAACAGCAGGGAACAGACCGGCATCAGCTGCACCCTTAGCCATTGTAATTGAAGCTCCCATATCAACACAGCTATCAATAGCCCTAAATGGGGGCAATGCTCCCAAAGTGTAGCAACCTATATCGCTAAACACCTTACCTTGCGGATACTCAGCAATAACACTCTTAAGAATGGTATAAACATCGCGGTGTCCGCAACCTTGGCATAATGCTGGAGGACGGGCGACAACAGCCTCCGATTTATCAAATGTTTCGCGAGGAGATAATCCCATTGCTACACGAACATTATCGGGAGTAAGTTCGCCTGTTCGTGGCAACTCTCCTGTAAGACGTCCTTTAATAATCAATTGTTCATTGGGCAATACACCACGTACTTGCTCCTCCACAAAAGGTTGTCCGTCTTCTGCAATTAAAACCTCCGAAGAGTTATCCGCCAACTCTTTCAAAAGAGCCGAAGGTATAGGATATTGCGAAACCTTAAGAATATTCATCTCTTCAGCCTCAACAATATTCTCCATAACATAGTTATAGGCTATACCACAAGCAACAATACCTTTTGCCCCTTTTTTATTTATAATCAAGCTATTGAACTTACTCTCTTCTGATGCAACGCTATACTTCTCTTGCTGAGCCACCACTTGCGCATATCTGCGACGAGCATTAACAGGCAATAAGACCCAATCAATAGGATTCTTAGGCATTGAAAGAGAGTTTTCGCCCCTCAATGAACCAACCTCCACCACAGCACGTGAATGAGCCATACGAGTAACAACACGCATCAGCACAGGAGCAGACATCTTCTCTGAATAGTCAAAAGCATATGACATCATATCGTAAGCCTCTTGTTGAGACGATGGTTCCAAAATAGGCACCAAAGCAAACTTCCCATAGAAACGGCTATCCTGCTCGTTTTGTGAAGAGTGCATTGATGGGTCATCGGCAACCAAAACCACCACACCTCCATTAACACCTGTTACCGCCGAATTTACAAAAGCATCAGCTGCAACATTTAAGCCAACGTGTTTCATACACACCATAGCTCGCTTACCTGCATATGACATACCCAAAGCAGCTTCCATAGCTGTTTTTTCGTTAGTACACCATTTTGAATGTATACCTCGTTCCTTAGCAAGCGGATATGTTTGAATAAATTCTGTTATCTCAGTAGATGGAGTACCGGGATATGCATATACACCTGACAATCCTGCATTAATGGCACCAAGAGCAACAGCCTGATCGCCAAGCAACATCATTTTTTTTGTATCTAAACTCATTTCAATATAAAATCATCGGCATCTTTAAGAGCCGGGAACTTATTTCTAAAACTTTTAATTAATTCTATATCAATCGTTGCGGAAACTACATCTTCTACACCCTCCATACACTCGGCAACAGGCTGCCCGTAGGGGTCGATAAGCATAGTATCGCCCGAGTAATCACCCCACTCATCACTACCTCCTCTATTTACAGCGGCAACATAGCATAGGTTTTCAATAGCCCGAGCCTTTGCGAGTGTACACCAAGGATAACGGCGAACTCGCGGCCAATTAGCTACACAAATAATCATATCATAATCTCCGCGGTTACGGCTGAATACCGGAAAGCGCAAATCGTAACACACAAGAAGCAATATCTTTACACCCCTAAACTCTACCACTTTGCGTTCAGAGCCACAGGTATAAACCTTATCCTCTCCACTAAACGAAAATAGATGATGTTTATCATACACCTCAAACTTGCCATCAGGCTTGCAGAAGTACATACGATTATAATATTTACCTTCCTCCTCAACAGCCACACTACCCACTATGGCAGCATCTGTGCGTTTAGCCATCTGCATCATCCACTCAAAGGCAATACCACCCATAGGTTCTGTTATCTCGGAGGGTTTCATACAAAAACCTGTCGTAAACATCTCGGGTAATATATATATATCGCTCTTCTCTGCACCAAGAATAAGTTGTTCAGCGCGTGCCAAATTCTCCTCCGGGCTACACCACTTAATATCGGTTTGTAATAGCGTTACTTTCATAAATTAAACTAAAAAAACTATATTTTGCTAAGATAATATATTTTTCTGACTTATTAATTATCATTTTTTAGTTTTTAGAATATTTCACTTGTTAGTTGTTAGTTTTCGGCGAACGCCGTCCTACGGATAGTTAACAAAGAGATAATATTTAGTCTAAAGCATTCTTCCCCCTAATTATCTTTGTTATTTTTGACACCATAGTTATCCTTTTAGAGTTATTGGGCTAATTAGTCTAATAAGTTTTTAATACAAAAAAAAGGAGAGAACCGAAATCCTCTCCTTTATCAGGTATTTTTAGTTTTAATTAATTGCTAACAACTACCCCAAAGGGGCAACGAAGTTGACAACTAACAACTAAAAACTCTTATTTAACCACAACTTTGAGGTCATTGACCTCTAACTTGTTGTCGTTTGGTAAAAGCCAATCTCTTGGCTTTTACTCTTACTTAACCACAACTTTAGTTACTTGGTTACCTGTTACTACCATGTAAAGACCTGCATTTACATTAAGTTGCTCAGCACCGTTAACCATAACGTCTTTAACAACTTGACCTGCAGCATTTACAACTTTAACGTCACCCTCGTAACCATTGATGTAGATAACACCATTTGTAGCATATACTTGAACTGCATCAGCGTCAGCATCTGCAATTCCATCAGGATATGTTACTGTTATCATAAAGTCAACTACGCAAGGAGCATCTCCTGCTGACATTACTGAGCAAGGATCTGCTGTATTCCAGTCTATTTTCAAACGAGCACGATAAGTACCCTCAGCGATAGATGCAGGAATAGTAAATTCTGGTAATGCCCATACTGAACGATCATTTCCTGTTATATATTGACCAGCACTGTTGTATCCTTCATTCTCTTGAGAGTTTCCGTCAACACCACTCCAGAATGAGAATGCTATCAACTCGCTATCCTCTTCAGGAACAAGGTTAGTACCTAAGTTACGAGTAAACTCTCCATCGTTGTTCCAATCCACAAACAAGTATGAGTGCATCCACTCTCCATGCCAGTTTACATTAGAAGTGATAGTTTTACTTGCCTCAAGCGAAACATTTACATCTGTTTTGTCGAAGTAAATTGGGGCACCGTAACCATTTTGTTGATTTACATTAACTGTAGTTTCATGTGCACCATCAGAGAATGTAAGTGATTCCATATAACGACCTCCTGAACGAGTTGAAGTACCGAAATCTATACAATACTCAGGAGCCTCAGGTGTAGCCTCCATGAACCAAGCAACAACTGTTGTTTCAGCAGTTACAGTGAATGTGTATGAAAGGTCAGCGCTTAATAGAGTAGCACCTGTAACATCGTACCAACCGTCAAGAGTGTAACCCTCTGCAGGAGTAGCAACTACAGTTACTGAAGCGTTCTCTTCAATTTGAGCAGTTGTTCCTTCAGCACCTTCAATAGCAACTGTACCATAATCTGAAGTTGGTGCTGCTTGAACAGTTACTGCATATGTAGTTGGAACTACAACTTCAGCCTCTTTAAAGAATGCTTGAAGAATTGTAGCAGAAGTCATAGTAAATGTATAAGAAGGCTCTGTTGATACGAAAGTTGCACCAAAATCAGAAGACCAACCAACTAACTCATATCCTTCATTTGCAGTAGCAGTAATAGTTACAGAAGTATTCTCCTCAATATCAGCAGAAGTTCCTTCGTAACCAACTATCTCAACTGTACCGCATTCAGCAGTAGGAGCAACACCAATCATCAACTTGTAAGTAGTTGCAACAGGTGCACTCTCAAACCAAGCCTCAAGACTAATATCACTTGTTACTGTGAATGTATATTCAGCATTATATGTGATATCCTCCATCCATGGATCATTTGTATCAGTCCAACTTACGAAAGCGTAACCCTGAGCAGGAGTAGCAACAACTGTTACTGAAGTACCCTCTACAACTTGTGCAGAGTATCCTGTATAACCTTGTATTGCAACATTACCACCACCGTTAGAGTTTACAGTAACTGTACAATAATTAACCTTTTGTCTGAAGTTTGCTTGAATTACAGCCTCCTCAGTACCTGTATAAGTGTAAGTAGTCTCAGTTCCTACCTCTTCACCATTGATAGTCCAGTTTACAAACTCATAACCATTTCCTTGTGGGAATGCTTGAGCAGTTACATCCTCACTTGTAATTATCCATGGTTTTTGTCCACCGCCAGAAGTAGCAGAACCAGTTCCTGTACCTGTTCCTGTACCTGTTCCTGTGCCTGTTCCTGTGCCTGTTCCTGTTCCTGTGCCACCAAGTGAAGGAGATATAATTTGAACAGAGCCCATACTTATATCGTTAGATTGGAATTGAACTTTACGTTCAACCACTGCAGGAACAAAGTATGCAGTAAATGCAGTATATTGACCTACTGTAAATTGTTGATCTGCTGTAGATTCATTCCAAACAGTTTCAGTTCCTGTTGCAGTAGTATATGTCCAATGAGAGAACTCATATCCTTCATTTGCAACTGCATGAAGAGTTGCTTTTGATTGATATGGCAATTTAACAGTAGCCTCAGCCACAGCATCGTTAATGTATGCAGAACCACCCTCTGATGCAGTTACATTTACCATCATATAGCAAGCGAAGTTTGCTGTTAATGATAGAGCCTCTTCTGCTGTAAATGTATAAGGATTCTCTGTTGAGATAGTATCAGTTCCTGCAGTCCAAGCTTCAAACTCATATACAATATAATCGGCAAATGCCTCAACAGGAGTTGCAACAACTGTTACATCATCTCCAGTCATAACCTCTGTTGAAGTTCCTGTAACGCCATCTATAGCAGCTGTTCCGTAATACTCATTGCTTGTTGCAACTGATATTGTAACAGGAACTGCTACATTCTTAACAACAATGTTTGTAGTTTTAAGAGCGTTTGCTCCAGAGAATTTATCAAATGTTGCATTTGTCATTGCACAATACAACTCAGTGTCTGTATCTACATCAAATACAAATTTACCATTCTCTACTGTGTAGTTTGTAAACTCTGCATTATCAGCAGCTGTGTACCAAGTGTAAACTGTTGCATTCTCTCCAACCATTGCTTCTGAAGAAAGATCCAACTCCTCTCCCTCATTAAT
>JAZNCN010000016.1:0-75233 GCA_045587545.1 Candidatus Caccoplasma sp. | reverse complement strand
GGAGGTAAACAAGCAACTTGCCCTATTGGGCTACTATGAAGCGGATATTGACGATAGTCAGTTCCACGAAAGTTACGGCTATATGCGTAGTGCAGAGAAGAAAGCCGTAAAAGATGCTGATACCCTCGCTAAACGTATTGTCAAGGATTTGGGGATTGACCCTGCTTCCATTGTTGATAAGAAAGGCAAGAAACGCAAGGTTATCGCACAGGCGAACATAGCCCCGGCAGGAGGTGATGTTTCAATACGCCTGCCTCTCACCGCAGATAGAGAACTATATATTGATGTTCTTTTAGCTCCAGACTATAAGGGTGGCAATAGCGATAATCTGTTTATTGAACAGATGTATTTGCGTATTGAAGACCCAACCGCAGGTGGCTATAAGCAGTTTGTCGGTCGCAATGTATGGGTACAGTCTGATGTAACATATACCGATATGCTTGATGAGATACGTGCAGAGATTATTCAACATGTACCCGAATTTGATTTACCAGCAAAACAATCAACTCAACAAAAACAGGACGCATTTGTTGCATTAGATAGTTATAATGGGTTTAAACGTGGCGAAAAAGTGATGTACACTCCTCAAAGTGGTACTCGTGAAGCTGTAGAAGCGACAATACATGACTTTGAAGAATACGGTGACCACAAGCCTGTGCTTGATACAGGATTGGCACCTGTCCTTTATGAGGTTGCAGAATGGAGCGATATTAAGCCTATTGAAAACGAAATAAATGTAAAGGGGACAAAGAAATCTAACAAAAAAAATGTATCTTCGCAGAAACAGACAGGTGGTTTGTTTGACGGATTATTTGCTGAAACTGCAAGTGATAATATAAATAATAACGACAATGGATTACAGAGAAATGATGCAACACGCTCCGAAGGAGTGTCAGCCAACGGTAATAGGAACGCCTCAAGAGGAAGCCGAACAGCAAATAGCGAAGAAGTACGGCAAGAAGGTGAAAGAACTCAACGAAGCGGAGAAAGCGGAGGCGAACGAGTTAGCGGAACGATATCGCAGAGCGATGGACGATTCGATGGACGCTTACAGGGGCTAAAAAAGAATACCCGGAACAACCATTCGGAGCGAGGAAAAGACCACGCTCCTACTTCGGTTGATGCTCGTATTGAAGCTAATATAAAAGCTATTGAATTAGCAAAAGAGTTGCTTGAGAGTGGCGAACAGGCTACCGAGAAACAGATGCAGACCCTCCGCAAGTTTAGCGGTTGGGGCGGTTTGGGTAAAGCGTTCAGCGAGGGAACATCGTATGCTCCTAATAATATTGCTAAAAAACTTCGTGAACTACTTGGAGAAGCTGCATACCAACAAGCGGTAATGAGTGCCAATAGTGCTTATTATACTCCTGCATACGTTGTTGATACGCTATGGGATATTGCTGAACAAATGGGCTTTGAGGGTGGTAACATTCTTGAAGGTTCGGCTGGTATCGGTAATATATTGGGGCAAATGCCTACCCATATCAGTGAGCAAAGCGATATTCACGCCATAGAGATTGACGGCACATCGGGTGGTATTCTATCTCTTCTCTATCCCGATGCAAAAGTAGATATTCAAGGGTTTGAGGAAACTCGTATTGCCAATGGTAGCGTGGACTTGGCTATTACCAATGTTCCGTTTGTTACAGGTCTTCGTGTGAATGACACTACGGGAGATAAAGACCTATCAAAGAAATTCCATAACATACATGATTTTTGTATAGCAAAGAATGTACGCAAACTGCGTGAGGGCGGTTTGGGTATCTTCATCACGTCAAATGGTACACTTGACAACAGCAAGAAACTGCGTGATTGGATTGTGAGCGAGGGAGGTGCAGACTTTGTGGGTGCTTTCCGTATGCACAACAAGACTTTTGGCGGTACAGGTGTAACCTCGGATATTATTGTTATTCGTAAGCGTGTTAATGGTAAGAAGTCGGCTAATGCTATTGATGTTAGCACCGTTACGGGTGAGCGTGTAGCTGAATATGAAACAGGAGAAACACGCAAGGTTAAGGGACAAATCGTTCCTATTGTGAAGCAACTCTCAATGGACTACAATCAGTATTTCGTTGAACACCCCGAAATGATGGCTGGAGAAATGCACTTTGGATTTGAGAAAGGTGATACATTCCGTCCTGCAAGCAAAGGCTTATACCCTAAACAGGGTATGAACCAAGAAGAGATGTTGGCAAACTTTGTTCAGTCATTCACTGCCGAGGAGTTTGGAGAACGCTCCTCTGAGATTGTTGCAGAGGTTATGCCTGATAAAAAGGTTGGAGAAATTTTTGTAAGAGACGGTAAACTATATATAAATTCTACTGCAAGTGCTCAACCTCTTGATGTAAATAGTAACAAGGTAAAGGGACACACAAAGGTTGAGTGCTTTGAGGCATACAACGCCATTAAGGTGGCTCTTAATGATGTTCTTTCGTATCAGACAGAGAATGAAAGCAATGAGGGATTACAGCCATTACTTGATAAACTTAATAAGGCATACGACAAATTTGTAGCTACTTACGGGCATTTCAACAAGAATAGTGCTATTGCATTCCTCCGCAACGATGTGGACTATGCAAATGTAGCATCGGTTGAGACTTATGAAGAGATTGGAGACGGCAAAGGCGGTATTAAACAAACATTCGGTAAAGCCGATGTAATGAAAGAGCGTGTTGTTGAAAAGGAGATAGAGCCTGCACCAACCAACGTCAAGGACGGTATTGTAGCAAGTATCTTTAAGTATGGTCGCATTGATGTTCCATACATTGCAGAGCACCTTAATAAGAGTGCCGAAGAGATTAAAAAGGAGATAATCGAGAGTGGTTACGGTTTTGAAGACCCTGCTACTCGACAGATTGAAGTGTCTTATCTGTATTTGAGTGGCAATGTTCGTGAGAAACTTCGTCAAGCACAAGAGAACAACGAAAACGGAGTGTATGACAAAAATATCAAAGCATTGCAGGAGGTTATCCCCATGGATATTCCTGCTCATTTGATAGACTTCACTTTGGGTAGTTCTTGGATTGAGCCGAAACTATACGAGGAATACGTGAAAGAGCGTACCGAGGTAGGCGTACAATTTACTGCCGTAGGTGGCACTTGGTTTATGAATGAGCCATATTTCACCAACTACGAGAAAAACCGTGCTATGGGTGTTAGAAGTGAAATGCTCGGGCGTACCATTATGGGGCACTCTCTTATTGAAGCTGCTATTCAAAACAAGAGTATTACTGTTTCTACTACAAGGAAGAATTGGGACGGCTCAACAGAGACAATTACAGATAAAGAGGCTACTCAGGCTTGTGCTGCAAAGATTGACGAAATACGTC
Source organism: Candidatus Caccoplasma sp. (assembly GCA_045587545.1). Lineage (GTDB taxonomy): Bacteria > Bacteroidota > Bacteroidia > Bacteroidales > G3-4614 > Caccoplasma_A. The sequence goes on along the minus strand of JAZNCN010000016.1, from coordinate 71,904 downwards.
AGGACTTCAAGGAGTGGGCAAGACAGAAGATGCAGAGCGACACTGAAATGAGTGAGCGTATGGAGCGCATCTATAACGACACATTCAACAACTATGTGCCGATGAGCATACCCGATGACTTTGTGCCGGAATACTTCGGCGGCGCATCGCATAAGTTCAAAATGCGTCCGCATCAAGGCAGAGCCATTGTAAGAGGTACTATGCAACCGCTTTTGCTTGCTCATGAGGTAGGAACAGGTAAGACATTTACGCTTATCTCTACCGCAATGGAGATGCGTCGTTTGGGTACTGCTCGCAAACCTATGATTGTTGTTCAGAACGCAACCGTAGGGCAGTTTGTGGAAAGTGCAAAGGAACTCTACCCCAATGCTAAAATACTGACACTTGAAGAGGCTGACCGTAGTGCAGAGGGCAGAAAGAATTTCTACGCTAAAATCAAGTACAACGATTGGGATATGATTGTGGTTCCTCAATCTACATTTGAGTTTATACCCGATAGCGAGGAGAGACAGATGGCGTTTGTTCAGTATAAGATTGAGGAAAAAATGCTTGTACTTGAACAGATGAAGGAAGCCGACCCAGATGCAAAAAGTATGATTACTCGACAGGCTGAACGTGAAATAGAGTTATTAGAGGAACAACTTGCAGGGTTAAGCGAGGAGGCTTCAAAGAAAAGAAGTGCCAATGAAGAGAAAAAACGTGCAGTTGCTTTGCAGAATGCAGAGGTAAAGGCTTTGGAAATGCTTGACCGCAGGACTGATGATGTAGAGAACTTTGATGATATGGGTATTGATGCCCTACTCATAGATGAGGCTCACGAATATAAACATCTTGGTTTTGCCACTGCTATGCAACGTGGTGTCAAGGGTGTGGACCCGTCATACAGCAAGAAGAGTCAAGGGGTATTCTTAAAGACTCAGGCTGTTTTGGAGAAGAACAACGGTAGAAACGTAATCTTTGCGACAGGTACTCCTATAAGCAATACTGCTGCCGAGATATGGACGTTTATGCGTTACCTTATGCCTGCCGACACAATGAAGGAATACGGCATTTATTACTTTGATGATTTTGTACGCAACTTTGGTAACATTCAGCAGATGTTAGAATTTAGCACAAGCGGTAAGTTTAAAGAGAACAACCGTTTTGCAGGTTATGTAAACTTACCTGAATTGGTGCGTATATGGTCGGGCGTGGCTGATACTGTACTTACTAAAGAGGCAGGTGGTGTAAAAGATAAGATACCCGAAATGGAGGGAGGAAAGGCAGAAGACCTTTATTTACCTCAAACTCGTGCTTTGCGTAGCATTATGAAGTTTGTCAAGGCGGAACTTGAAAGATACGACAAGATGAGCGGTAAGCAGAAAAAAGAGAATAGCCATATACCACTCACAATGTACGGTATTGCCAAAGCTGCTGCCGTTGATGCACGTTTGGTACAATCTGATGCAGAGGACGACACCAATAGCAAAACTAATGAGGCCGTTAGACAAACATTACGTTCTTTAAAGGAGACAGCAGATTATAAGGGTACTGTTGCCATATTTGCCGATAACTATCAGAACAAAGAGAGTGGTTTTAACTTGTATGAGGATATTCGTGAAAAGTTAATCGCAGAGGGTGTTCCTGCTGATGAGATTGTGGTAATGAAGTCGGGAATGACTATTAAGAAGAAACTCGAAATCTTTGAAAAGGTCAATCGTGGCGAGGTGCGTGTTATTCTTGGTTCTACCTTTACTCTTGGTACCGGTGTAAACATACAGGAGCGTTTGCACACTTTGATACACTTGGACGCTCCTAACCGCCCAATGGACTACACCCAGCGTAATGGACGTATCTTGCGACAGGGTAACTTGCATAAAGCAATGGGCAAGCCTGTACGCATCTTGCGTTTTGGTGTTGAGGATAGTTTGGACGTTACAGCATATCAAAGATTAAAGACAAAGGGTGCTATTGCCGACAGCATTATGAATGGTAAGCAGATGATGTCAAATAGTATGACTAATCGTGTACTTGAGGAGGAAGAGGACGTATTTGGAGATACAGTTGCTCAACTTTCGGGTAGTGAATATGCTATGCTGAAAAACAATGCCGAAAAGAATGTTCGTAAGTTTGCAAGCCGTAAAAAACAGTGGGAGGCAGACCAAACATACGTTCATAATGCTATTCCTAAAGTAAAAGGTTTTATTAAAGATGCTGAAAAACGTATTGAAGATAATAGCCGATACTTGGAGGCTGTGCGTTCGGAGTTCCCCAATGGCAAGGCAAAGGAGATTGTTATCGGTAAACATCGCTTCTCCTCTGTTGAGGCAATGGAAGATTATCTAAAAGAGTATAATAAGATTATTAATGCTGAAGTTAAAAAGATTAAGGAGGGCGAGATTGCTGGTGATCAAACACGAGAGTTATCATTATCTTTAGGTAATTATATTTTCAAAATAAAGACTCGTTTATATAAGGAGATGAACTTTAATGAAGGTGCCGGGCTATTTTATGATGTGCATCGTAAGATGACATACTCATGCCCTGAACTTGGATTAGATGATGTTCCTGTTAAACAATCTTTACTCCGTAATGCTATTGAGGATATTACTCAAAATGTTATTACAGGAGTTGATTTTGCTGAACGATTGGAAACGGCAGAGCGTAGCAAGAAACACAATGAGGCTGAATTGGAACAACTCTTATCAAGAGAGGGCAAGCCGTTTGATTATGAGGCTGAATTGGAACAGGCAAAGGCTCAATATGAGGAATACGCCGAACTGATGAAGAAAGAGTTGGAGCAAAAGGAAGCCAAGTATGCAGAAATGGACGCAAATATAGAGACTGCCGACAATATTGTTAATGCTGAGGAAGATGATATTCTTGAACGTGATGGTAATGCTATATATTTTAATGAAGAAGAGGCATACCAAAGAATGGCAGAGCGTATTGAGGAGCTTGCAAAGAAACTGCACCTTGACAATATTGAGGTTGTTACTGATGTAAGAGATTTGGAGGGCAAAAAGAGACGTGCAAAAGGTTTCTATTCAAAGAGCACAGGCAAGATTAATATTGTTATCCCTAACCACAGAGATATGCTTGATGTAGAACAGACCTTGCTTCACGAGGCTGTGGCTCACTATGGTTTACGTCAGTTGTTCGGAGAAGAGTTTGAGACATTCCTTGATAACATATATGCTAAAGCTGATAAAAATATACGTGAACGCATTGTTAAGCTTGCCGCAAAGAACGGCTGGGATTTCAGAAAAGCAACTGAAGAGTATCTTGCTTCGCTTGCAGAGAATACAGAATTTGAGAACTGCCCTAAAAATTGGTGGAACCGTATTAAAGAGTGGTTTAAAAAGTTGCTAAACAAGTTTGGTTTTTCACGAGAGGTTACTCTGAATGATAACAGCCTCCGCTATATTTTATGGCGTAGTTACGAAAACCTTAAAAAACCTGCCAACAAGCGAAATACTTTTGATATTGCTAATGATATTGCAAAACAATATGAGTTGAGAGTTGGTAACTTTGCAGAAAACTTTATTGATGAAGATGTTGCAAAAGAATACATTAAACTTTTCAGCGGTGCAAAAGATTTGGATATTCGTATTCTAAATTCTCCTGAAGATTTATATAATTTTGCAATTGAATATGGAGAAACTGAAGAAGAATCTAAACGATTTGCTGAAATCTATTCAAAAAATAATGTTGGTGGTGCTTATGTAGGAGAAAGTAATAAAATACTTATCTTTACTTTTAAAAACGTAGCTACTCCTTTATCTAATATGTTCCACGAACATGTACATTATGCAATAGAACAATTAGGTGGTGTGGATAATGTAATGACTTTATCAGATGAATTGAAAGAGTTGGATAATGAGCTTGTAAATAAGATTGAAAGTGAAAAAGAGTATAAGCCCAAAGATGTAGATGAGGAGATTATAACTTATTCTTTACAAGCTGCGTTATCAGGTAATGCAATTGAAGATTTAAACGATGTTTTGAGCGATGAGGCTAAATCGCAAATGGACGCTTTATTGGAGATTGTTGGATATGATAAAAATATTAATTATGGACGAAAAAATGAAAAATTCTCAAGAGAGAAAGGCGACGGAGAACTTGAAAAGGTCAGAACCCGTACAAGACGAAGAATTGCCGAATACTCAATCAGACGAGGAGGAATTGAATTCCATAGCGGAAATGATAAGGGAGAGGTTAGAAGCAAAGAAAAAAGTAAACAAATTTCTCACGAAATTCAAAATCAAATAGAAGACGACAACCTCTACCGTGACGGCGACCCCGAAATGCACGAAAGGGAGTTGGCTCGAGACCGTTATGAAAGACGTGTTAAGAGCGGAATGTTCCAATCACAGGAGGCATTGCAAGATAGTATGCTCGGACTTAAAGAGGCTATGCAGGCTATACTTGGTAAAGGTTCAAACATTGAAGATGTGGACGGCTTCGAGAATGCTTATTTGGGCGAAAACCGCCTGTCAAGTGTGAACAAAGCCGAAGCAGATGCGTTTGCTCATACTTTGTTTAAACCTATGCTTGACGAGGTTGCCAAACTTGCTAAAAACAATGCCGGGCGTGAGGAGCTAACAGATTATATGATGGCGAAGCACGGTCTTGAACGTAACCGAGTAATGGCAGAGCGTGATGCGAGGGCATATATTAATACAGAGATAGGAAAGCTAAAAAAGAGCCTAAAGAGAGAAGACATTACGGAAGATGAAACCGAGAAGATTAACAGAAAGATTAATCTTTTAAATGCTAAACTAAATGGTGTAGAGAAGAATCTATCGGAAAGAGATGCTATGATTTGGTATGACACCAGAAAAAGAACTATTGATACTCTCTATAATAATGGCAATATTGATGAAGAAGATTATAATAAGCGAATATATCGACTAAACAAAATCTTTAAAGAGGGTTATATAGGCCTTAATAGAGACAGAGATTATGCAGGATTGACCGCTCTTACAGGTATGGATAATGTTGCTGATGCAGAAGCAATAGCACAAGAAATGGTTGATAACTACGAGCAATCTCACGACACTACCAACCTTTGGAATAGGATAAACGCTGTAAGCAAAGCTATCTTGTTGAAATCATACGAAAGTGGTTTGATGAGCAAAGAGACTTTTAATGATGTTTCGACTATGTATGAGTTCTATATTCCATTGCGTGGCTTTGACGAAAAGACAAGTGCTGAAGCTTATGCTTACCTATCTCACAAGAATAGTGCGTTTAATGCTCCTATTAAGAAAGCAAGAGGACGAAAATCAAAAGCTGATGATCCATTTGCTAACTTGCAATCTATGGCAGAGAGTACTATAATGCAAGGTAACAGAAACAAATTAGTAAAACAACGCTTCTTAAGCTTTGCTCTTAATCACCCAAGCGACCTTGTAAGTGTTAGCGACCTTTGGTTAAAATACGATGATGTTACCAATGAGTGGAAACCTGTATTCCCTGACAACATTGATAGCAACGATGCTCCTGAAGAGGTTGAGCAGAAGATGCAAGAGTTTGAGGCAAGAATGGAGCAGTTGGCCGAAGAATACCCTGAGGAATATAAACGAGGTAAAGATGCCGTGAATATTCCATACCGAGTTGTTGAAAAAAGTGATATGATGCAACATCAAGTTGTTGTGAAGCGTGGCGGCAGAGACTATGTAATCACTATCAATGGCAACCCACGTGCGGCACAAGCATTGAACGGGCAAACTAATCCTGATAATGATATGTCCGGAGCTATTGGTACAATTCTTCGTGCAGGAGAAAAAGTAAACCGCCAATTAAGTGCATTCTATACCACACGCAACCCAGACTTTATTGTTTCAAACTTTATGCGTGATATGTTATACACCAATAGTATAGCATGGATAAAGGAGAGTCCGAACTATGCTTTGCGTTTCCACCGCAATTATGCAAAGGTAAATCCTATAAAGATGAAAATCTTATTTGCAAAACACCGTAATGGGACTCTTGATATGAGTAACAAAACCGAAGCGATGTTCTATCAGTTTATGATGAACGGCGGAGAGACTGGTTATGCAAATATTCGTGATATTGAGAAGCATAAGAATGATATTAAGCGTGAGTTGAAGAAAAGCAATGGTAAAATACCTGTACGCAAAGCATGGGATTTGTTAGGAGAGCGATTTGATGAACTTAACAGAGCCGTTGAGAACTGTGCACGTTTCGCTGCATTTGTGACCTCTCGTGAAATGGGCAGAAGCATTGACAGAGCAATTTACGATGCAAAAGAGATTTCTGTAAACTTTAACAAGAAAGGTAGCGGATCAAAGTTCTTAAATAGTAAAGGACAAACACGATTAGGTAATACAAGTGCATTTGTTTCGGGTATTGGACGCAGTGGTTACGTCTTTTGGAACGCCGCTATTCAGGGTACTACCAACTTTGGAAGACAGTTGAAACGACACCCAGCAAAAGCCTTTACAGGTATGGCAACTATGTTTTTACTTGGTGCTCTTGTTGCCTACTTGGGTGGCGATGATGACGAGGACGACAAAAACGCATACTACAACCTACCCGAATATGTGAGACGTAGTAACATTTTGTTCCGTGCAGGCGACAGTTGGATTTCCATTCCTCTGCCTATCGAGTACAGAGCGTTCTACGGAATGGGTGAACTTATGACTTCGGTACTAAGTGGTAAAGAGCATTTTACAGGTGGTGAAATAGCAGAAGCTGTTATGGGACAGGCTACACAAATATTGCCAATTGACTTCTTAGAGGGTGGCGGAGGAATGAACGCCTTTGTTCCAAGTGTAGCCAAACCTTTATGGGAAGCTTACGTTGCAGAGAAGAGTTGGACAGGTCTGCCTCTTTACAAAGATACTCCTTACAATAAGGATATGCCAGAATGGACAAAAGCATATAAGAGTGCTAATAAATATTTGGTAAACTTGTCTGCTACTTTGAACGAAGCAACAGGTGGAGATAAATATACTAAAGGAGCTATTGATATAAACCCTGCTAAAGTGGAATATATGCTGAATGGCTATTTTGGTGGTGTATCGGGAACAATAGACAAACTTACCAAAACTGCCGAAACCATTACTGGAGATAGAGAGTACGACCCTCGCAGTATTATGTTATGGAATAGACTTGTTAAGGCCGGCGATGAACGAACAGAGTACCGTGCCGTAAATAATGAGTATTTCCGTTTAAAAGAAGAAACAGATAATACAAAACGTAGGTTAAAGGCATACGAAAAGGATACTGACAATGGTATTTTTGACTTTGCCGAGAAGATTGATTTTCTATACAACTCGCCCGAATATGAGCGTTACGAAATCTTTGAGGACTACCGCAGAGACATTGACGACCTAAATGATGAATTAAAGGAAGCCAATGAATATGGAGACAAAGAAGAAGTAAAGTTGATAGAAACAGAGTTAAACGAACTCAAAAAGGAGATGATACAGGAAATGGATCATACTTATAAATAAAAAGATATACAAAAAGAAATATCTATTTATTATAATATTGTAGAATAAATCTACAACGTATGATAAAAGATATTATATATAATGGTATTACAGCCACTCCGTCGGATTATAGTTCTCCCGACGGAGATTTGGCTACCGCAATTAATTTAATTCCAGAAGAGGGGGGATTGGTCCCACAGTTGCCCCCTGCGGAATTAAAACTCCAAAATGGAAATATTCTACTATTAGAAGAGGGTGAGGTATTAAAACATATTCACTCTACTGCCTCATATAAACATTATATTACTCAAAAAGAATATAATCTATATTATATAGATGATGATAGCGGAGAGAAAAAAAAGATTCTAACGTATGAAAACAATATATATGATGTAAAATCAATAGGTAATGTACTTATTGTATTAACTGATACAGGGATTAATTTTCTGTTGATGGAAGTTGAAAAAATCTTATTCCACTCAAACCCATATTCACTACACATTGCTTTTACCGAACCTCTTTTCTCGGCTGGAAATACAAGTACATCACCGACTTCCATTTCTCGCAATTGTGATAAAATTGTTGTAGTTTTTACTTCATTTTTCATTGCTTATTAAATTATTTATTTAACTTTATGGTACAAATGTAGTGTTTATTAAACAACATTGCAAGTTTTTTGAACATTATTTTTTACAAAAATGCAAGTTTTTTGAACATTAAATATGTATTTGTATGAATTTCAACCTATTAAACAAACTTGTAAGTGAAAGTAAAATGGGCAAGGCACAAATAGCAGAAATGGCTAATATTTCAAGAACAACACTTGACAATGCACTCAATGGCGCAGATATTAAAATTTCAACTATTGAGAGTCTTGCTAATGTATTGTGTGTTAGTCCGAGTATCTTTTTTGGAGCAGATAACACCATTGATGAAGAAAATACAAACATGTACGAACGAGAGATTAAACGTCTGCAAACTTTATTGGACAATCAAAGAAAGTCCACTAAAGTTGTAGTAGAACTTGACGTTACACAAGATGAGTTCATCAAAATGGGATTAAAGGACAAAGTAATACAGATACTGAATAAGTAAGATGAGCACATTAGTTTTCATTGGGCTGTTAGGTATGTTTTCATACCATTGTGCAGCCATACACAAAGAATTTAGAGGGGCATCTAAAACCGTTAAGGAACTAACAGGATTGGCAGGTAATATTGGTTACCTTGCGTATTATGGTGCTCTTATTTGGAGTTTCTGGCATTATGCGTGGTGGCAACCTATCGTTACATTTGTTGCGGCAATCATAATAGGAGGTGTTTCAGCCATTTTCTTTCAAAAGAATATCATAGGTATGATGGCAAGCCCGGTATTAGTGATAGTATTTGCTATTCTCAGCATAATAGGATTGATTTAACCACTGCTAACAAATAGTTGTACGACATTTTATAACTCGCTGAAAGGCAGACCGAAATTACAGCTGCTCAGGCTGCTGTTGAATAAGTAACAACTTAAACATCTATAAATGTTAAGAGGTCGGTTTAAAAACCGACCTCTTTTTTACGTTTTAAACGTAATCAATTCTTTAAATTTGATTATGCGAATATATATACAAATTTATTCCACTTAAAAGACTTACAGCAATTCAGTTATTTTTATTAAGGAATACAAACTACTCTAAATCCGTTTTTTATGTTTTTAGATGAGGAAAAATCATAATTCCTATACGAAATCCTACAACTTGAAGCGTAATCGAGCCAACACCCTCCCCTTAATACTTTATTATTTCCTATCTCTTTTTTTAGAGTATCATTTTTACTTGAATATGACATATAGGTATCTAAACACCATTCTAACACATTACCACTCATGTCATACAAATCTAACTCATTTGATTTTTTTAACCCCACTTGTTGAAGCTCTTTATTGCTATTTGCTGAATACCATGCCACTTTATCAACATCATTACTTCCACTATATTTTCTATTCTTACTATTTTTACCACCTCTTGCAGCATATTCCCATTGCTCTTCAGTTGGCAACTGATAATTCTTTCCTGATAATTCACTTAACTTCTCACAAAACAATACAGCATCATTCCAACTTACTCCATTAATAGGAAGTTTTTCGTTATCATATATACTATCTCCCATAATTATCTGCCACTGTTTTTGGGAAACTTCAAATGCTCCTATATAATAAGAATTTAATGAGACTTCAACAGCAGGATATTCATCACTATATCCATCTCCTTTTGTTATTGTCCCTAAAATGAACGAACCTCCTTTAACATAAACCATCTGCATATCAATGCCAGAAACTTGTTCTATATAATTTCTTCCATTAAAAAAATCGGATACATTCTCTTGTTTATTCTTCTTTACTTTAGCATAAACCATTACAATGGTTGAAATCATTAAAACAAAAAGCAATACATTTCTCATATTTTTAAATTATTTACAATCCCCCTACTCTTTTAAAGATTTTCGGTATTCTCTTACATTACAAAAGGTGCATTCCTGAATTTCTACCACATAGATAGAGCAACAGAAATACACCTCCGAAAAAGGGGTGCATCAACTTTTGCTTTTCTCTACATTTATTCTAAAAATTGGTCGTTTTCGATTACGAGAAATCAGCGATGCTTAATATGTAAATTTAATTTATATTTCGTTCTTTATTCGTTCTAATATTTATTATTTATATATTGACATTGAGTATAAAATTTTAAAATTAGTATAAACAAAAAAGGTGCATTCCTTCACTCGTTCTAAGTAACCGAGGTACGACCAAGCACCCAAACGCATTAAAACAAGCAACAAGAATACACCCCATGTAGGAGTATACTTATAACACTTGTTCATCAGCGTTTTCCTAATTGGTCGTTTTCGGCTACTAACGAACAATAATAATAGTAGTATTTTTACAAAAATAATAATAATTTCTGAATTTATTTGTTATATCATAAAAAAAATAAGAGCCACACCTTAGTGCGACTCTTATTCTTTATAGCGAATAATATTGTAAATTATTTTACATTCTTAAACCACTCGGGTAGTTTGTCTTTTGCAAATAGGTAATATGCAATAAGACCTAACCAACTTGTAACAAGGATTATTACTATTGCTAATATTTTTGCCAAGTTTGACATTGGCATTTTCCAAATATCAAGTACTGCTTTAATACATAGGATTAATCCTAATAACCAAATAATTGTTCCAATCATAGTTTTATATTTTTAAAGTTAATAATTATACTCCTAGCGATGTTGCCACTGCTTTTATCTTATCTTCTGCTTTTGCATTTACAGCTTCATACTCTTCGCGTGAGTTAAGTGTTCCGCGTACTTCAACATAGAACTTGATTTTAGGTTCTGTTCCTGAAGGACGTATTGAAACCTTTGTTCCGTCTTCTGTAAAGTATTGTATTACGTTTGCTGTTGTTGGCATATCTAATGTATATGTTTCGCCAGCCAATACATCAGTTGCTTTCAATGTTGCAAAATCTTTGATTAAGATTACTTTTGAGCCTGCTATCTCAGACAATGGATTAGCTCTGAAATTCTTCATCATTGCTTCAATCTCCTCTGCTCCACTCTTTCCTTTACGTACTACTGAGATTCCTTTCTCTTTTGAGAATCCGTATTTTACATATATGTCTTGTAACATTTCATATACGCTCTTACCATTCTCTTTTGCCCATGCAGCTGCCTCTGCCATCATTGGTATTGCTGATACTGCATCTTTATCGCGTACAAAGTCCTCAACAAGGAATCCATAGCTCTCCTCGCCTCCTCCAATGTATTTCTCTTTTCCTTCTAACTCACGAATAACTGATGCAATCCATTTAAATCCTGTATAGCAATCGTAACATTTAATTGCGTTTTTATCTGCAATTGTCTTAATCAACTCGCTTGTTACAATTGTTTTAACTATAAACTCATTGCCTTTGAGTGTTCCCATTTCACGAGAACGTGTCATAATGTAGTTAAGAAGGATAAGAGCTATTTGGTTTCCGTTAATCAAAACAAACTCTCCTTTATCATTTTTAACTGCTACTCCAAGACGATCAGCATCGGGGTCAGAAGCCATAATGATGTCTGCATCTACCTCTTTACCTTTTTCTATTGCCATATTCAACGCTGCAGGTTCCTCAGGATTGGGAGATGCCACTGTTGGGAAGTTTCCGTCAGGTATATCTTGTTCAGGGACATTGATAATATTATTGAAACCGAATGCTCGAAGTGCGGCAGGCACAAGTTTTACTCCTGTTCCGTGTATTGGAGTGTAAACTATCTTCATATCGCTGTTGCGTGCAACGATACCAGGTGATAGCGACAACTCTTTTATTTTACTTACATATATATCGTCAATCTCTTGTCCTATAATTTGTATAAGTTCGGGATTTCCGTTGAATTTAATATCTTCTACTCCTGCAACTTTGTTTACCTCTGCTATTGTATTTTTATCGTGAGGTGAAATCATTTGTGCGCCATCGTTCCAATATGCTTTGTATCCGTTGTACTCTTTGGGATTGTGTGATGCTGTTAAAATAATACCGCTTTGGCAACCCAATTCACGAATTGCAAACGACATCTCGGGAGTTGGACGTAATGATTCAAATAGATATACTTTTATTCCGTTTGCAGAGAATATATCTGCTGATATTTCAGCAAATTTACGGCTGTTGTTACGGCTGTCGTGTCCGATAACGACTTTAATTTCGGGAAGTTCTGCAAACTCTTTTTTCAAATAGTTTGATAATCCTTGTGTTGCAGCACCTACTGTATAGATATTCATACGGTTTGTTCCAACACCCATAATTCCACGTAGTCCTCCTGTTCCAAACTCCAAATCGCGATAGAATGCATCTATCAACTCGGTTTTGTCCTCTTGTTCCAAAAGGCGTTTAACCTCGGCACGAGTTTCTGCATCATAAGCTTCACCCAACCATACTTTGGCTCTCTCAGTTACCTGTTGTAATAATTCGTCGTTTTGCATAATATATTATGTTTAAAAAAATAGTCTAATTCACAAATTTAGATAATTAATTTTTATTTGAACAATATTATCTATATTTTTTAGTATGTAAATCTAAATTTGCTCTCTTTTTTGTTTCCGCAATTATCAACTACATGAAATTTTATCTCATATTGACCGCCTTTTGTATATCTCTTAGTATCTATTTTATACCTGGCTATTTTATCTTTTATATCATAGGTAAAGAGTACAAACTTACCTTCAATCTCTCCTCTGAAATATTTAATACCACTCTCCATGTCTTTTACCGTTATACGAACCTCGCCTGCTACTACTCCATGATACTTGACTGTCGGGGTCTTCAAATCGGCTTTCACAACATAGTCTCCTAACGATTTAGTTTTTGCCGTAAGCCAACCGTTATCGTATTGCGATATATATTCCGACTTTACCTTACCTTGGTTTTTTCCTACCGAATGTAGTTGTGCCATGTAGTATTTTGTTTTGTCTTGCAGAGTATCGCAATCAATTTTTATTGAAACAATACAATTCTTATCTACTCCTTCGTAATAAGGGTTTATTGTATGTATTACTGAGTAGTTATTTGGTAATATTGTATCTGCTTTTGTATATGAAGGTGTCCAATCTTCATACATTGCATAGGGAGGTATATCAATTGAGAAGTTCTCTGTCTGATATTTATACTCTTTATTATATGCAGTTTTTACGATTTCTTCGTTTATAGGATACTTAAAACCTAATATCTCAAATTCACATACATCTTTATTACCGTAATAATCGTAAACTTCGTATCTGATTTTATATATTCTCTCCTCGTCTATTTTTATAATGCCTCTGTTTTTTATCACGCAATCATCGTAAAAATTTAGTGTATTACCGGGAGCTATATAACTTTTCATAAAAAGAGAACGATTTAACAACCACTCTTCGCTATCGATATAGCTATTTATTTGACGACCTTTTGCAAATGACAAGGTATCAATATGCGATGAGTATATGAGATTATTGTCCATATAGAGCTTTACATAGTGTACTCCATATATATTGCTCATTCCGTCCATATAATCAAATGCCTTTAGTGCAACTATTATATCGCCCCATGCATTTATTGTTCGGGTTAGATGTTTTACGCCATTTTCTGAAACAACATTATTGATAAATTTATTGTTTTTACCATTAATTACTCCTTTTTGCGGAATTACCGCTATGGCTTTTATTGATGGTTTGCAATTATCTTTTATTTGCTCTTTATAATAGTTTAGAGGATCAAGCGGATTTTCGCTCTTTGTATCGCGAATTTCAAAATGGAGATGTGGTCCTCCACTGCTTCCGCGATTTCCTGTATATGCCACTATTTCATCTTTTATAACAGGTAACTCTTCGGGAGCAAAATTTATATCTACTGCATAGTATTGCAACTCATATTGTCTCCTCTCCAACTCTTGCTGTATGCGCGGAGCAAATGAATTTAGATGTGCATATACCGATGTTATTCCCGAAGGGTGAGTTATATAGAGCGCATTACCATATCCTCCTGCACTTACTGATATTCGTGATACGTAGCCCTCATCTACTGAATAGACCGAAGTCCCTATTGATGCCCTAAAATCAAGCCCTGTATGAAAATGATTTGTTCGCAACTCTCCAAAATTACCTGTCAGCTGTAAACTTCGCTTTAATGGCGGAACTACTTCAGCCATTGTAATATGAGAAAAAGTGCATAGCATAATTACTATACACTTTATTATAATTGTTTTATTAAGCATAATGTTCTGTATTGTTTTACCAACACTCAATATCAGGAGTGTCAAGTTCTTTTATTGCCTTTTTAGTAAAGATTGGAGTTTTTATTCCTCTCTTACGTTGCGCTTTATAATCATCTAAGAGCAAATAGGTATAGCCTCCGAGTTTTGTTATTGCGATAAGGTTTATCAGCACAATGAATACCATCAAGAAGTCTGCCATTGCCCACACCACATCAAGAGGCATTACTGCTCCAAGCATAACTATTAATATCATTAATATTCGGAAGATTGTTACATACCTTTTATCATCTTTTATAAATCTGATATTTGCCTCCCCGTAATAGGAATTACTTATACACGTACTAAAACCGAAGAAGAAAATTATTATTGCAATGAAATGGTATGCCCATGCTCCTGCGTGAGTACTCAATGCATATTGTGTAAGAGCTATTCCTGTAAGTTCTTCTGATGCTCCTGCTCCTCCAAGAAATATAATAAATGCAGTACATGAACATATAAGCAGTGTATCAACAAATACGCCCATCGCTTGAACAAATCCTTGGTTTACGGGGTGTTTAACATCGGCTGTTGCCGCCGCATTTGGTGCAGAGCCCATACCTGCCTCATTACTAAACAATCCGCGTTTTATTCCCATCATAATGGCTACTCCTACTCCTCCTCCCACTACCTGATTTATACCAAAGGCATTTTCAATTATCATCTTAAATACTGCAGGCAGATATTGTATATTAGCTATTACTATACACAACACAACAAAAATATATGCAAATGCCATTATAGGGACTAACATACTACTTACTTTGGCTACACGACCAATTCCTCCGAATATTGTAAGCGACATTAAAAATCCTATTGTTATGGCTGTCCATATTGAAGGAATGCCAAATGCCTCTTCGCTTGATATTGCTATGGTATTTGATTGTACCGAGCAGATTATAAGACTAAATGTCAGTACCGACAATATTGCTACCACTATAGCCCATGCTCTGCTCTTTAATCCTTTACTTATATAATATGCAGGACCTCCTATAAAATAGTTTCCGTCTTTTGACTTATATAATTGAGCAAGAGTTGACTCAACAAATGATGTGGCAGCATTAAGTATTGCCATAATCCACATCCAGAATATGGCTCCTGGACCTCCTATGGTAATGGCCAATGCCACTCCAGCAAGGTTACCTACTCCTACCCTACTTGCAAGTGATATAAGAAAGGCTTCAAATGATGATATGGTTCTGCCACCTTCGCTTTTTTGCGTTGTTCCTCTAAGTGTTCGGAACATCTCGGGAAGCATTGTTATCTGCATGACCTTGGTTCTGATGGTAAACCATAAGGCCAATACCACCATAACCACTACCATTATATAATTCCACAAAAAATCGTTTATTGCACTAAATATATCCATATCAAAGCAACACTATCCTTTAAGGGCTTTTATTCGCTCTTCAATTGATTTTATCTTACTTTCTGCATCGCTTTGCTTCTTACGCTCCAACTCAACAACTTTAGCTGGTGCATTGGCAACAAAACGCTCGTTTGAAAGTTTTCCCATAACTGTACGTAAGAACCCTTGTTGATATTTTAAATCTTCTTCAAGTTTCTTAAGTTCCGCTTCAACATCAATGTTTCCTTCCATTGGAACAGCATATTCTGTTGTCCCTACCATAAAGGTTAAAGCTGTTGCTGCTTTCTGAGTAACACTCTCTATTGATGAAAGGTTTGCCAATTTTACAATTATAGCATCAGCTGCCGAATTGTGTTGTCCTAAAATTTGCAATGCCAACTGATTTTTATTAGGGATACTCTTTTGCAAACGTATTGTTCTTACTCCTGCTATAATATTTTTAGCAGCTTCAACATTTGCAACCATATCTTTATTGTAATCAGACAATGCAGGTAGTTGTGCTACCATTATAGATTCTCCATCTTTACGTTCTGTAAGGTGTTGCCATAACTCCTCTGTAATGAATGGCATAAATGGGTGTAACAAACGTAATAGAGTATCAAAATATTCTAATGTTTTTGCATAAGTTTTTGCATCAATTGGCGAGCCATATGATGGTTTTACCATCTCAAGATACCATGCCGAGAATTCGTCCCAGAATAGTTTATACACAGCCATAAGAGCCTCTGATAAACGATATTTTGAGAATAAATCGGCTACTTCAGCATTTACCATTTTTAATACAGAATCAAACCATTCTACTGCTATTTTTGCACTTTCTGGTTGCTCTATATTATTATCAACTGCCCAACCATTTACAAGACGGAATGCATTCCATATTTTGTTATTGAAATTACGCCCTTGCTCGCACAAAGCATCGTCAAACAAAATATCGTTTCCGGCAGGTGCTGAAAGCATCATACCCATACGAACTCCGTCTGCCCCATACTTATCAATCAAATCAAGTGGATCAGGTGAGTTTCCAAGCGATTTTGACATTTTACGTCCTATCTTATCGCGAACAATTCCTGTGAAATATACATTTTTAAATGGCATATTACCTTTATACTCATATCCTGCCATAATCATACGTGCTACCCAGAAAAAGATAATGTCAGGACCGGTTACAAGATCGCTTGTTGGATAGTAGTAGTTTATCTCCTCATTATTAGGGTTATTAATTCCATCAAATAACGATATAGGCCATAACCATGATGAAAACCAAGTATCAAGGGCATCGTCATCGTGACGAAGTTCTGCTTCTGTTATATTCTCATATCCCGGTACTGCTTTTGCCAATTCAAGAGCTTTTTCAATATTTTCAGCCACAACATATTTTTCATCTGCTCCCTCTTCTGTAGGCAAGAAATATGCAGGGATACGGTGTCCCCACCATAATTGACGACTGATACACCAATCTTGGATATTCTCCAACCAATTTTGGTATGTTGTTTTATATTTTGCAGGATAGAACTTTAACTCATCGTTCATAACAGGAGGAAGTGCTATATCTGCAAAATGTTTCATCTTCAAGAACCATTGCATACAAAGGCGTGGTTCTACAGCAGTATCAGCATTACGTTCAGAGTAACCAACTTTATTATCGTAATCCTCAACTTTTTCAAGTAATCCTGCATTATTCAAATCAATGGCTATCTGTTTACGAACCTCCATACGATCCATTCCTACATACAACCCCGCCTCTTCGCTTAATGTGGCATCGGCATTGAAAATATCTATAGTTTCAAGATTGTGCGTTTTACCCAACATATAGTCGTTGGTATCGTGTGCCGGTGTTACTTTCAAACAACCTGTTCCAAATTCTATTTCAACGTAACGGTCCTCTATTACGGGAATTACTCTGTTTACTAATGGAACTATAACTTTTTTGCCTTTCAACCATGAATTTTTTGGGTCTTTGGGATTGATACACATTGCTGTATCACCCATTATAGTTTCGGGGCGTGTTGTTGCCACTACAGCATAGCGACGACCATTCTCGTCGCGATGCAATATTTGATGTTTAACTGTTGCATCAAAAGCATCTGTTGGTTTTAATGTTACAGCTCCGCTCTCCTCCCCATCAGTTGAACCTGCAGGTTCTTCAACGTAATAGCGAAGATAGTAAAGTTTGCTTTTTTCGTCTTTATATATAACCTCCTCATTACTCAACGCAGTTTGCGCTTTAGGATCCCAGTTTACCATTCTGAGCCCACGATATATAAGCCCTTTGTTATATAAATCAACAAAAACTTTTATAACGCTTTCACTACGTTTATCATCCATTGTGAAGGCTGTACGATCCCAATCGCAACTTGCTCCGAGTTTACGCAACTGCTTTAAAATTATGCCTCCATGTTCATCAGTCCACTCCCAAGCATGTTTTAAAAACTCTTCGCGAGTAAGGTCGCTCTTTTTTATACCTTGCTCAGCTAATTTTTTTACAACCTTTGCCTCAGTGGCTATTGATGCGTGGTCAGTTCCGGGAACCCAACATGCATTTTTGCCTTCCATTCGCGCACGACGAACCAGAATATCTTGTATTGTATTATTAAGCATGTGTCCCATATGCAACACACCTGTTACATTTGGGGGTGGTATTACTACTGTATATGGTTCTCTGCCATCGGGCTTTGATTTAAAAAATCCTTTATCAAGCCAATACCCATACCACTTCTTCTCTACCTCTGACGGATCGTATTTTGATGCTATTTCCATAGTTATATTTATAAAAAGTAATATGGAGTTGAGTAAAAAATTTTATTCAACTCCAATTATTATAAGTTATAAATTTTGCTTGTGAAGAGTTTTTATTTATCCTCTTTTCTCAAATTCATCTCCTCATCTGCATTACGAAAATATACCTCTCCCTTTTTATACTCTTCTGTTGCTATAAGTGAAGGTTTAGGTAAACGCTCATAATATTTTGAGATTTCAATTTGCTCTCTGTTTTCAAAAACCTCTTCAAGTGAATTGTCTGACGATGATGATGCGTAATCTTGTAATTTTTTCTCAAGATCAGTTTTCATCTCTGCGGCAATTTGATTTGCTCTTTTTGAAATAATAGTAACAGTTTCATAGATGTTCTCTGTATCTTTACATAAATCCATAACATCTCTTGTAACTGTTGTTGTTGGTACATTTGCTTTCTTGTAATCCATATCTTTTTTTATTAATCGTTTACGTATTTTTGTGCTGTTTTTAATATTTTTTCTGCCTCTTTTTTATATGCTCCTTCAGGGAATTCATTCATATAATTATAATACTCATCTATTACTCCCCTAAAACGTTCAAGTTTTTTCTCCTCAACACTTTGCAATGCCTCTTGATAACGAGAGCGTAAAATTAATATTGCAAAATCCTCCTTATATTCTGTAAATGGATAATCCATTAGAGCATTGTTTGCAGTAATTATGGCAGCTTGATAGTTATTTCCTCTGTAATTACCCAAATTATAATACAACTTAACCGAAAGTAACTCCTTTTCTGCTAATTTCTCTTGCAATGTAAATATTAAAGCCCTTACCTCTTCGGTTTTGTCACTATTAGGGTAATAGTCAACAAAGTTTTGCAGTTCTTCAATAGCTTTATATGTATCTGTTTGGTCAAGCTTAGGTTCAGGAGATGATTTTGAATATCCTATTCCTGCATAATATCTTGATAACTCTGCATATTCTCCTCTGGGATAATTTTTATAATAGGCCTCGAAATAAGCACCTGATGATTGATAATCTTTTTGCATAAATGCACTACGTGCCAATAAATATAATGACTCCTCTGCCTTATCAGTTCCTTTATAAAGAGTTATCACATCTTTTAGTAGATTATATGTGCGAGAGTATTTGCCTTGTTCAAAATAGGCCTTTGCATACTCAAAGCGCAACTCGTAATCGGTACTTTTTAATAGTTTGTTATACTCGTTACAAGATGTTGCACATATTAATGCAACTACAAAAAACAATATTTTTACTATCTTAGACATAATTCGTTGCAAATTTACAAAAAAATAGCCTAACTACAAATGCCAAATGTGTTTTTGTTTATTTTTATCTCTGATTTAACTTCTCATATTTAAACAACGTTATTTTATTAAGGTTTTGCTATATTTGTAAATTGTTTTTTTGCATGGACTTTATTCTAAAATCGGAATTTAAACCTACGGGAGACCAACCTGAGGCTATTAAAGAGCTTGTTGAGGGTATTGAACAGGGATTACCTGCTCAAACCTTGTTGGGTGTAACAGGGTCAGGCAAAACCTTTACAATGGCCAATGTCATCAAGGAGGTTAATAAACCCACTCTGATTTTAAGTCATAATAAAACTCTTGCTGCTCAACTTTATAATGAGTTTAAAGGATTCTTCCCTGACAATGCAGTAGAGTACTTTGTATCATACTACGATTATTATCAACCTGAAGCATATATCCCAAGTTCTGATTTATATATTGAGAAAGACCTTGCAATAAATGAGGAGATTGACCGCCTACGACTTTCAACAACTTCTGCCCTACTATCAGGGAGAAGAGATGTTGTTGTTGTTTCATCTGTATCATGCCTATATGGCATTGGTAATCCACAAGATTTTAACAGCAATTTGCTCCATATAAGTTGTGGCGACCAATTGGAACGTAACAACTTTTTGAGAATGTTGGTTGATGCGCTATACTCAAGAAACGAGACTGAGGTTGTCAGAGGGACTTTTAGAGTTAAAGGCGATACCGTTGATATTTACTTGGCATATGACAATATAATTTTGCGAGTTATATTTTGGGGAGAAGAGATTGATAGCATTGAAACAATAGAACCCGAAACAGGAAGAGTAACCGGAAACTTCAATTCTTTTAATATATATCCTGCAAATCTCTTTGTAACTTCAAAAGAACGTATAAATCAGGCTCTTGCTCAAATTGATATAGATTTAAGCAAACAGGTTGTTTTCTTTAACTCGGTTGGTAAGGATTTAGAGGCAAAGAGAATATACGAACGTGTGTCGTATGATATGGAGATGATTAAAGAGATTGGTTATTGCTCGGGGATTGAAAACTATTCAAGATATTTTGATGGCAGAGAGGAGGGGTCTCGACCATTCTGTCTGCTTGATTATTTCCCGAAAGATTTCTTATTAATAATTGATGAGAGCCACGTTACTGTACCTCAAATCAGAGGCATGTATGGTGGCGACCACTCGCGCAAACTCAATTTGGTTGAGTATGGTTTCAGATTGCCTGCAGCCATTGATAACAGGCCTTTGAAGTTTGCAGAGTTTGAGGCTCTTACGCCACAAACAATATACGTTAGTGCAACCCCTGCCGATTATGAATTGGAAAAATCAGAAGGTGTTGTGGTTGAACAGATTATACGTCCAACCGGATTATTAGATCCTATCATTGAGGTTCGTCCGAGTTTGAATCAGATTGACGACCTTTTAGAGGAAATTCAACTCAGAATTGAACGTAACGAAAGAGTTATGGTTACTACCTTAACTAAAAGAATGGCAGAAGAACTAAACTCTTATTTGTTGCGATTGGGAATTAGAAGCAATTATATACACTCTGATATAGAGACCTTTGAACGTGTTGAAATTTTGGAAGGATTAAGAAAAGGAGCTTATGATGTATTAATTGGTGTAAACCTTTTAAGGGAGGGATTAGACCTACCGGAGGTTTCTCTTATGGTTATTTTAGATGCAGATAAAGAGGGATTTTTACGTAACGAACGCTCCCTAACTCAAACGGCCGGACGTGTTGCTCGTAATCTTAACGGTACTGTTATAATGTATGCCGACAAGATTACCAAAAGCATGCAAAAAACCATTGATGAAACCAATCGTCGCAGAGAGAAACAGATTAAATATAACAACGAGCATGGTATAACTCCTCAAGCAATTAAAAAAGCTCAAAATTCAGTATTAGTAAGTAACAATTCATCAAAATTAAAATCTCAAGCAATTAGTTACTATAACGACGAAACCTCTGTAAATATCGCAGCAGACCCTGTTGTCGCTTATATGGACAAAGAGTCGCTTGTTGCTTCAATTGAAAGGTGCCGAACCGCAATGGGTAAGGCTGCTAAAGAGCTTGAATTTATTGAGGCTGCTCGTTTACGTGACGAGCTACTTAAGTTAGAAGAGTTATATAAAGAAAAATTTGAAGATAAAGAGTAATGGCACAAAATAATAAACCCGATTTAAAATTATGGTTACCAACCACAAAGAAAGAGTTGGAAATTCGTGGGTGGGACTATGTTGATGTTATAATATTCAGTGGTGATGCTTATGTTGATCACCCTTCATTTGGAGCCGCTGTTATTGGCAGAACTCTTGAAGCAGAAGGTTTACGTGTTGCTATTGTTCCTCAACCTAATTGGAGAGATGACTTAAGAGATTTTAAGAAGCTTGGCAAACCTCGTCTGTTCTTTGGCATTTCGGCAGGTGCCATGGACTCTATGGTTAATCATTACACAGCCAATAAACGTCTTAGAAGTGACGATGCTTACACTCCCGGCGGAAAGGCAGGTATGCGTCCTGATTATCCCACAATTGTATATACAAAAATAGTTAAACAACTATTCCCTGATACTCCTGTTGTGGTTGGAGGCATTGAGGCTTCAATGCGCCGACTCGCACACTACGACTATTGGCAAGACTCATTTAAAAAGAGTATTCTGCTTGATAGCGGTGCTGATATTTTGGTATATGGAATGGGGGAAAAACCTATTAAAGCTATTGCAAAAGAGTTAGCCGAAGGTAAAAATGTTAATGAGCTTACCAACATTCCTCAAACTGCCGTAATTACCAAAGCCAATGAGTGTAAAAACGATGAAAAGAACATAACTTTACACTCATATGAGGTGTGTTCAAAAGATAAACGTAAAGAGGCTGAGAATTTTAAAATCATTGATGAAGAGAGTAATCACACAACAGATATTACTTTATGGCAATCTTATGGTAATTGTGCCGTTAAAGTAAATCCACCTTTTGAACCTATGAGCGAAACAGAGGCAGATGCTTCGTACGATTTACCATATACTCGCCTACCCCACCCAAAATATGCAGGCAAAAGTTTATCGGCTTACGAGATGATCAAATTTTCTGTAAATCTGCATAGAGGCTGTTTTGGCGGTTGTGCATTTTGCGCTATTGCAGCTCATCAAGGCAAACATATAACTTCTCGCTCTGAACGTTCAATTTTAGAAGAAGTTAAGCAACTTACATTAATGCCCGACTTTAAAGGTTACCTGTCAGATTTAGGCGGACCTTCGGCTAATATGTATAAAATGGGCGGTAAAAACAAAGATGTTTGTAAAAAGTGTAAACGCCCATCGTGCCTGCACCCTGTTGTATGTAAGAATTTAAAATGTGACCATTCTGCATTAATTGATTTATATCGTAAAATTGATACTATAAAAGGTATTAAAAAAAGTTTTATAGGTAGTGGTATAAGATACGATATGCTTATGCACCGTTATGATGATGAAAATTTGAATAGTGCTGCAAAAAAATATACAGAAGAGGTTATATGCAAACATGTTTCCGGAAGATTGAAAGTTGCTCCTGAACATACATCAGACAAAGTACTCAATCTTATGCGAAAACCATCATTCTCGATGTTTAAAGATTTTCGTAAAGTATTTGAGAAGATAAATGCCAATAACGGACTAAATCAACAGATTATCCCTTATTTTATTTCGAGCCACCCGGGTTGCGAACTTGTTGACATGGCAGAACTTGCCGTTATTACCAAAAATCTTGATTTCAAATTAGAACAGGTTCAAGATTTTACTCCTACCCCAATGACTCTATCAACCGAGATATTTTATACAGGTATTAATCCTTATACAGGAGAGAAGGTCTATTGTGCTCGCAACAAAGAAGAGAAACTTGCACAAAGAGAGTTCTTCTTTTGGTATAAACCTGAGAATAAAAGTAATATAAGAAATATTTTAAAGAAAGTTGGAAGAGAAGATTTAGCCGACAAACTACTTGGCAGTAAGAAAAAGAGTTGTTAGTTGTTGTCCTCGCCACCCTACGGGTAGTTGATTGTTAACAGATTTCAAGCTGTTAATCCTATTTTGTTAGGTCTAATATTCTTGCAACTTTTTCATCAAGTGACAGATTATAATCTATCCAATTTATCTTAAACCCACGACGCTCCATTCCTCTGAACCAAGTCATTTGTCGTTTAGCAAACTGGTGTATGGCTATCTCTAAACCAGACACCATCTGCTCGTAAGTTGTTTTACCAATAACATATTCGGTCAGATATTTATACTCTAATCCGTAATATATCAAATCTTCGGGGGCTATTCCCTCTTTTAGCAACGACTCAACCTCGGCAACCATACCTTCTTCCAATCGTTGGTGCAGACGTTTTGTTATATTTGCTCTGCGGGTTTCCCTATCAATATCAATAGCTACCAATAGTGTATCAAGAGGTTTATCTTCCAACTCAGGTTGTGGTAATGTTTTATAATATTCTGCTATCTCTATAGCCCTTATTGCTCGCTTACAACTATCAACATCTGTTGTATTATGCAAGGTCTTGTATCGTGAGAGAATAGCTGTCAACTCTTCTAAAGTTTTATCTGACAAAGATGCGCGCAACTCACTATTTTCAGGCACCTCCGGCATTGCATATCCTTTCAACACTGTCTCAACATACAAACCTGTTCCTCCACATATAATAGGAAGTTTACCACGCTTCTCTATATCACTTATAACTTCGTTAAAATCGCGCTTATATTGGTATAGATTATATTTATATCCGGGTTCGCAAATATCAATAAGGTGATACGGTATATCAACTCCATTATATTTATATTCACTGATATCCTTCCCTGTACCTAAATCCATACGACGATATATCTGACGAGAATCGGCAGATATTATCTCTCCACCTGTCTCGGCTGCTAACTTTACGGCTAACGACGTTTTCCCCGATGCCGTTACACCTATTATGGTTATTGGGTTTCGCATATATTATCAACTAATATCTCCGTACATCCAAATCAAGGAAAGGATATATATTTTCTTTAAAAAAGGTAAGTTCTTCCGCTGCAATCCCTCGTAATGGCAATTTTTCAAGTGCTTCTTCTATAGAATATGTTTCTATATCTTCATATTTAAATTTATTAAACTCAGACTCTTTTATTCGCACATAATAGAGTCTTGATATAATATCATATTTATAATCGGAATAGTGATGCTGCATTATATAACGAGGTGTTTCATGAAAACGGAATGACAACTTATCAAAAGCATTTTCATAATCCTCTTTATACTCAATAAATCTACAATATGGAGTATCATAATGCCTATCTGCAAAACATCTGTTTGACGATGACAATACAATACGTTTGTCTTCCGTTACTGCTATTATTCTTATTGCAAATAACTTATACAGCAATGGATTTTCATAATATTTATCTTGTGTAACAGATGTTGTAACATTCATATTATCATCAACTACCGCAAATAATCTATTTATATTATTGCTCATCTTCTCCGTAAATATTAATTGTTATATATCTGTTTTTGTTCAATTTAATAAGGAACTATTTAGTATTGCATTTAATAAAATCACAAACTCTTGTATATAGATGTAATCTGTTTTTATAGCCTAAAATTGAATGGTTGCAATTAGGATAGATTTGCATATCAAATTGCTTACCTGCATTTATTAATGCCGATGTATATTTCATAGTATTGAGTAATCTTACATTATCATCGGCACTTCCTGAAATAAGCAATAGGTTTGAATTCATATCTGATGCTTTTTTTAACGGCGATGTTATTTCATAACCACTTTTGTTTGCCTGAGGAGTATTCATAAATCGCTCTGTATATATTGCATCGTAAAAATGCCAATCGGTTACAGGAGCTATTGCTACTGTATTTTTAAAAATTCCTTGACTTGTTGATGCAGACATAAGAGCTGTGTACCCTCCAAAACTCCAACCATATATGGTTATATTATTTTTATCGACATATGGGAGAGTTGATAGATATTTTGCTGCAGATATTTGATCTTGACTCTCCAATATACCCAACTGACGATATACACAATGAGAGAATTGCTCGCCACGACCTCCTGTACCTCGAGTATCAACACATACTATCAAATAGTCTTCATTAACCATATAATGTACCCAATCCGGTGCTTCCCAACGATTTAAAACTCTTTGTGAACCGGGACCGCTATATTGTATCATTATTACAGGATAGCTCTTATCTGCTGAAAAGTTTAAGGGTTTTAGCATATATCCGTTTAGCTGCGTTCCTTCAGCATTTGTAAAAGAAAAAAACTCTTTACTTGCTATCTTCAAGTTTTTTAATGGGGCATTATCATAAATTGTTTTTATTGTTTTACCTTGTATGTTGTTGAGTGTTATTTGAGGTGGTGTAGTTGTATTTGAGTATGACTCAAAATAATATGTAGCCAATGAATTCATTTTTGCAGTTACATATCCTCCGTTTTTGCTTAATTTTGTTACTTTACCATTAGTATCTACTCTGTATAATGCGCTATATATAGCACCCTCTTCGTTTCCAATATAATAGAAGTTCTTTTTACCATCTGAACCTAAAAATGAAAGTACGTCCCAACTTCCCGAAGTTAATTGACGTATAAGTTTGCCGTTTGTTGAATATTGATAAAGATGACGATATCCATCACGCATAGATGGAACTACAAAAAAATCTTTATAGAACTCTATATTTGAATATGTATCATCATCAACCCAAGTTTTGCTTGTCTCTTTCAACATCAAAGTTGCTACTCCCGATTTTGGATTTACGTTATAGATATTAAGTATGTTTTGTTCTCTGTTAAGTGTCATAACTGCAAGAGCAAGAGAGTCTTTCGTAAATTCTATTCGTGGTATATAGCCACCCTCTTCAACAGGAACGTCCATTCTCTTGACAACGCGCGACTCTACCGTATAGGTATATACCTCGGTTTTTGAACAATCTGTTCCCGATACAGGGTATTTATATGTAAAAGTATCAGAGTATGCCTCGTCATCAAACATCTGTATTGTTGCGCTATTTACTCTACCCTCCTCTGTCCTAAGGAATGCCAATGTTGCATTATCGGGAGCCCATGTAAGAGAGTTGAAAAATTTAAACTCCTCTTCATAAGCCCAAGATGTTACTCCATATATAAGTTTTCCTTGCTCTGCACCTTTAGTTACCTCTGACTGAGAATCGTAATCCAATTTTTTCAGATATATGTTACCATCTATTACAAATGCAACCATACGTCCGTTTGGCGAGATTGTTGCTATCTGTTGTTTTCGGGTATCTTTTGTTA
Organism: Candidatus Caccoplasma sp.; assembly: GCA_045587545.1. GTDB lineage: Bacteria > Bacteroidota > Bacteroidia > Bacteroidales > G3-4614 > Caccoplasma_A. Next base: position 44,944 of record JAZNCN010000016.1, on the reverse strand, counting down.
ATGGTTTTACTAAATTTCTTTTTACCTCAACTGTATAATATTTTGCTTTAAAAGAGTGGCGATATATCTTCTCTTTCTCAGTATGCAGTAAAATATATCTAAAATCGCGACTCATATCAAAACCATCAAAAGAGGTAAACTTACAATCTCTGGCTGTTGCTGTATTAAAGAGTGTATCAACAATATTTCCTGTTTTATACTCATATTTCAAAATCATCTTTTTATCAGCATCTGCCATTGCATAATATTCTCCGTCAGCAGAAGATACAATATTGGGGATTGTTTGGGCTTTATATCTATTTGAAACAATATCTTCTAATGTTACTGATGCATGAGCTACCGCTACTGATACTAAGCATATTAATAGTGCAAGAATTTGTTTTTTCATAGTTTCCTTATTGTGTTATATATAATATGCAAAAGTACTCATTTTTTTAAGTTTACATATAATAGCAATTGTCAAATAATCATAAAAAAATTGAGGTTGCCAAAGCAACCCCAATTTCAATCAAATATTTTACTTATAATTATTTTACAATAACTTTTTGAGCTCCGTTTGAAGTTACAACAATGTAAAGTCCTTGAGGAACATCAATTTCAGCATAATCGTTAACAGTTATATCTTTAACAACTTGTCCGCTTATTGCTATTACTTGAACTTTACCTACATATCCTTCAACTACAATGTTACCACCTTTAACAACTACTGTATTTTCAGTTTCAATAGTTGCATCTTCAACTCCTGAGAATTCAGAACCCTGACACCAGAAATTTTTCCAACCATCAGCTGCTTGATATAAAGAAAGAGATTCTGAAGGAACAAATACTGCTACTGTTGCAGGAACTCCTGAGAATACTTTGCTACCCGGTGCTTTAGGAGGAACTGTATTCATTGAATAAATTCTTGACATTGAAGTATTGTTGTAGAATACATAATCACCAATTGAATCAACAGACGCCGCCAAAGTTACTTTTGCCAATTTAGAACATGAGTGGAATGCTCCAAAGTTAAGTGTTTTATAACTTTCAGGAATATAAACCTCTTTCAATGCAGAACATTTATTGAATGTTGATGTTGGCAGAATATCCATTGATTTAGATAGAGTAACTGTCTCCAATGCTGTACAACCTGAGAATACAGTGTTACCCATTGTTGTTACAGAGTTAGGAATATCAATAGATGTAAATCCACAAGCGTTGAATGCATTTAGACCAATCTCTTTTACTTTGTTGGGGATTGTCAAATCTGTCAATGCAGAACATGATGCAAATGAGTTACGTGAAATAGTTGTTATAGAGCTGGGAAGTGTTACATCTTCCAATGCTGCACATTTGCTGAATGCATATCCGGGAACGTTTGTGATACCATCTTGAATAGTTGCAGTTGTAATGTCGGCTTTGAAAGGAGCCCAAGGTATTGCAACCTCGTCTGCTGCCTCATACTCATACATTGCTCCTGTTCCTGTAAATGCAATAGTTTTTGATGCAGGAGTATATGTATATATTACATCGTCTCCGGCTACACCAGTGTAAGTATCAGCTGCTTCAAGGTCTCCATAATATACAAATGTCATACCTGACATTGTCAATATATAAGCAGCTTGAGTTGTATTGTTAGCAAGACTTCCTGCTGCAGCTTGTGATAATGAAGTTACATTTCCGTCAAAATCAATAGCATAGTTATAGTAGCTATCTACTGCGTGAGAGGTAACATCTTTAACAGCTGCTGCAATTTGAATACCTGCAGGATAGATGATTGTTCCTTGAACATCTTCATATTTGCTATTTTCAGTATCATTTTTATCAGGTGTTACTGCTACCCAATTTTTCTCTAAGTTTGAAGTTTTTACTGATGCTACAAAGATATCTGATGTTGATTTTCCTTCAGTTCCTAAAGTATTATCAAATGGATTATATCCACGGTATGTTCCTGAAATATAAAGAGTACCATTTGTTACGTCCATTTTATCAAAAACATCATAAACCTCTGTTGACAATGATGTATACTCATTATTATATAATTTGATTATGTCGGTTGTTCCTGTTTTTACTAATACAACACCATGCTCATTAGTTCCATTTCCATCCATAAAGAATGTTACATCTTGAGAACCATTAGCTGTTGTTGCTGCAAGATTACCATATCCCATAGCTGCAACATATACATTGCTACCATCTGCAACAAAGTTTGCAGTTTCAACACAATACAACAACTCTGCCATAGTTGTTTTTGACGAAATATCTGCGACCAATGTAGGTTTGTTCATTTTTGATGTTGCATAAGAGAACACAACAGCACTTTGCATATCAGAGTACATAAAGCCAAATACATCCATATATTTTCCTTCAACAGAAAGGTCTCCTGCTGGATTTTCCTCACCTTTTGAGGTGTAATCTTTAATAACAGCATCTCCTTTGTAGTATGCACCAACATACAAGTTTGAGCCCTCTGCTTGAATTTTAAAGATATTAAATGAAGGAGTATCCCAATAACCACCAGACTCAGCTACTGCTGTATTTGTTGTAGGAATAATAGTTCTTACAAACTCAACTGTTCCGTCTGCCTTATATTTAGCAATAAACGAACCACTCTCACCATCTGCTCCAATAGATGTGTAAGTTTCCATGTCTGAATTGTAGAAGTAAACCTCTCCAGAGTATTTACCTGCTACATAAAGAACTCCTTTTGCATCAACAGTCATTGATACAATAGTTGACTCTCCGTCAAGAAGAGAACCCCATTGTGAAGCACCCTCTGAGTTTAATTTAGCAATATATGATCCTGTTGAAAGAGGATACATAATTGTTAAATTCTCGTCAACAACCAAATCTTGAGTTATTGCTCCTGAAACGAAAAGACTTCCGTCCTCAGCAACAACAACAGGACCATCATAAGTGGCATCACCTGCCGCTACAGCCTGCAATGTTGCAGTCCAAGTTTGATTGCTCAAAATTTGAGCATTTAATGTAGTTAATGACACCAAAGCCACAACTACCAATAGTAATAGTTTTTTCATAAAATAAAATTTTAGTTAATAATAAGGTTTATGTTTCTCATGTTAATTATAATCAATATGGCCATATCTCCAACTCGGGATTTGCCGCTACTGCCTCACTTGGTAATCTTAAAGTATAACGGTCATCATTAGCCTCAAGTGTATAGGTTTGAACTTCTCCGTTCTCTGTATATTCTTTCTCAATTTCAGGTTGAGTTGTACGTCTTAAATCAAACCAAGTGTGCCCTTGTAAAGCAAACTCACGACGACGCTCATTTAAAATTTCAGTTCGTAACGCATCTTTATCCATTGCATCAATTAATGCAGCTTTTCTTTCATATGACTCAGAGTTAAATCTCTTTATCATTAAATCTTTCAGATATTGTTTGGCATCTGAACTATTATCTAATTCATTTGCCGCCTCTGATGCTATTAAATAAAACTCTGCTGCTCTGAAAGTACATCTATATTTATTTAAGTCACGACCTAACGGATTTAAATAAAAGAGTTTATTTCCCCCATCATATCCAAAATATTTACCTTTTAATTGAGCGCGACTTATTTGACCACTTAGTAATCTTAAATCAATATATTCAACTACCGGAGTTCTTAAATCTAAAGATGATGGGTCTAGACCAAAATTTTTTAACAAATCATCAGAAAGCCACACAAAGCCTTTTTTATCATTACTTATCGGAAAATCTACAACCTCTTTTTCTAAAGCAAGAATAGATTCAACTGACTCATAATCATTAGGCATTACAGTTGAGGTATTCAAATCTTCCAAATCGGGATATTTAGCTATAACTTTTTGCGCTTCATCAAATGCCAATTGCCAATTACCCATATATAAAGCAACTCTTGCTCTAAGAGCATTGGCTGTTATCTTGCTGAAACGATATGTATAGCCTTTTTCCCATTTTTCTTTAGTCATATAGCCCTCTGCAGCATCAATATCCTGCATTATTTGACTATATACTTGTGCTACACTGCTACAACGTAAAACATCTCTAATATCTGCTCTTAATTGTAATGGTATTCCTTTGGTTGTTGTTGGATTACATTTTGTATATGCAGGTGCATATAAATTTACCAGTAAGAAATGCATATATGCTCTTAACATATAACTCTCTCCTACCAACTGATTAATTTCTGCAGCAGAAGCCTCCTCTATCTCATTTTTATGTTCTATTATATAGTTGGCTATATATGAAATCTCGTAATATCCTTGCCAATCAAAATATTTAGATAGCTCATCTCTATTAAAATCGGTCCATGTCCATAAATCAAAATACCATTTTTTATAATCTGAACTATTTGTTGATTTTGAAAAATCAATTTTTATATCATTTGTTCGCAAGTCGGTTAATGATCTGTCACTTGGCACAAGACTATATTTATCTGTTAATAGAGCTCTATAATCCTCTCCGGTACGAGCAATAATCATTCCTGTTGGTCTTATATCAAGAAATTTATTACAACTACTAAAAAGTAATGCAACCAATAATATTGTTATATATCGTAGTTTCATATTATATTCCTCCTATTAGAAATTAACATTTAAACTGAAAATTACACTTTTGGGTAATGGTGTTGCATAGGGGTTACCCATTGTTTCAGGATCGAGATAGTTTGTGTAATCACCTGCTATTACAAACAGATTACGACCCTCCAATGATACTGATGCACTCTTAACTCCTATTTTTGCCATCCAGTCACCATCAAAACGATATGCTAAACGGATACTTTGACAACGCATATAGTTTAATTTCTTAACCCATATATCCAATAGGTAGTAACTATCTGATGGATTTTCGTTATATAAATTAAACTCTGATGAGTGTGTTCCTCCAGGATTCATCAATGTTGGTAAGTGTGTATTTGGATTTGACGGTGTCCAGCTATTTAAAATATCTGTATTTGTATTTAAACCACGGTCAAATGCTGTAGGGTTATATGATGGTGGCACCACAACTTTTGCTCCAAAGTTAAATGTAAAGTTTATATTTAATGACCAATTCTTATATTCAAAGTTATTTATAAAACCTCCTGATACTTTAGGATCAGTAGATCCCATATATGTTTTAAGTGCTCTTGTTTCACTTGGAGATAAGCCTATACCTCCCGCCTCATTTAATTTAAAGAACTCTTTTGCTGAAACGGCTCTACCATCTTTGGTCTTATATAAAGGATATCCTTCTGAGTCTAATCCGGCTGTTTCATAAGCAAATATTGCTCCTACAGGATAACCTTCACGCGAAGGTGCTGTTGAGTTTTCTGCCACACTCTCTCTTAATACCTTATTATCATTTATACCGATATTAATGTTTGTTGTCCAGGTAAAGTTAGGTGTATATATGTTTCGGGTTGATAATCCAATCTCAAAACCTTTATTCTCCATACTTGCCCAATTTATTGTGGTAGATGTAAATCCGGACTCCAATGGTAACATTCTTAAACCGATAAGATCGGTACTTTTACGATAGTAATAATCAAATGTTAAACATATTGCTCTGTCCAAAACCGCAAAATCAAAACCGGCATTTACGTTCTGAGTTTTCTCCCAACGCAAATCGGGATTTGGTGCAGAATTAGCTTGTATAACCATCTCGCTATTATCGGGTAATATAGTTTTATAATCATATTTACCTATCAGATATGGAGATGTTGATTTATCGATATTACCTTGTATACCATATGATAAACGAAGACTTAAATCATTAATTGGTTTTACATCTTTTAGCCAATTCTCCTCCTTCATTCGCCATAATCCGCTGACAGAATACAATGGCAAGAAACGATACTCTTTTGCTACACCATATATATCTGAACCATCAAAACGAATACTACCTCCAAAGGTATATCTGTCTTTGAATGTATATGATGTTGTTGCAAAGAATGATGCATACGCATTTTCGGCAAATGACTCAGATGACATTATAAATCCTTCTGCCAACTCTGGAGATTCAAAAAATGGTGTCTCTACATTTAATGTATATGGGTCATATCCATATCCAACATGATAGTTTGTTTCAGCATCAATTCTTCGTAACTCAGCTCCTAACATTATCTCAAAATCGTGATATCTGCGATATGTTTGTTTATATTCGGCTAAAGTTTTCCATGTCCATTGGAATGTATGTCCTTGATTTACTTTATGCATACCACCATCTGGGAATGAGACTCTTGGGTGACTAAGTTTTTCTGTTCTCATTGCATATGACTCTTCTAATGCAATACGGTCTTGTTTGTAATTATCGTATTGAAGTCCTATCTGAGATGAAATTTTAAAATATTCATTAATTCTTAATGCACCGTCAAATATTGCCATTACAGAACGGTCAACTCTCTCATTTGAAGTATTAGCCTGCTCTTCATATACGTTATAATCAGCCAAACGGTCATCTCCCCTACCTTGTACATTCACATCATATACATAATTACCATTCTCATCATAAATCAATTGGTAAGGGTTTGCCAAACGTGAGTAATACATTGGGTTTGTAAAACTTGCTGCATCTGTCAGATAAGTCTCTTGTTTACGTTGGTTTGCATATACCGATGCTCCTAATTTTAAGAATTTATTGATTCTGTAATCTGTTTTTAATGTAACATTAAAGCGGTTATTTTCAACTCCACGAACGTTACCTTGCTCATCGTACCAACCAACTGATGTATAGTAGTTAACCTTGTCTGTTCCTCCTGAAAGGCTTAGATAATACTCCTGATTTATAACTGTACGGAATAGAGCATCGTTCCAATCTGTATTAATAGTTCTAAGATTATTTATAGCATTTTGTGCCTCAGGAGATATCGCAGCCCAACCTCCTGCTTTATAAGCATCTAACTGTCCATATTGTGTTAACAATTGTGATACAGATCCTTTATTTTCACGATAATGATAACCCCTGCTTAATAGGTCTAACTCCAATCCTACTTTTTGTTCTGAATCTAATAGATTTAATCTATCAAGACTTAATCTCGGATTTACAGTCATTTTTGCAGACAAACTGATTTGAGGTTTTCCTATCTTACCTTTTTTTGTTGTGATAACAATAACTCCATTAGCTGCACGTGCTCCATATATCGCTGTTGCCGCAGCATCTTTCAATACTGTTATATTTTCAATATCTGCAGGGTTTATACCGGCAATAGATGTTTGATATAGATTATCCACATCACTTAACTCTTCCATTGACGGAACTTCTGTTCCTTCCAATGGTATTCCGTCAAGTACCCATAATGGGTCTTGTGTTCCGCTCATTGAAGCTGTACCACGTATTCTGATTTTTACGGGTGCTCCCGGTGCTCCTGAAGTGGCAACTGTTGATAATCCGGCTACTTGACCGGCTAAGGCTTGGTCAATATTTTTAATTGTACCAACTTTCTCTTCTGATATTCCAATGGTTGATACAGATGCCGTCAATTTACGACGCTCAATGTTTTGATAACCTGTTACAACAACCTCGTCAATATCATTTGCATTTGCATGAAGTATTACAGTATAGCTATTTTTATCGGCTGTTAATTTAGCATACTGTGTTGCATATCCTACAAACGAGACATATAACCCTTTTGCTTGAGGTGATACTTCTATAGAGAAGTTTCCGTCTATATCGGTTACTGTTCCTGCAGCAGGATGATCTTTTGAGTTAAATTCAACTCTTATGGCTGCACCTATAAGAGGCTCGTTATTGTAATCGCCATCAAGAACTTTTCCTTTTATCACTCTGTTTTGTGCTGAGAGTGAAAAAGTAGCAGCTATAAAAAACAAAATACACAAAAACTTATTCATATATACATTATATATAATATACTACACTATTTTGACAAGCCAAGAGCAGTTTGTATTCTTAATATAATATCTTCGTAATGCAACTTGGTTATTTGATTTGACGTATTTAATTTACTCTTCAAAAGTTTCATTATTTTTTTTAACTCTCCTCGTTTAAGGCTTATTACATCACTTGTACGATCAACTTGATTTGTAGTTGTTATTAATACTCGTGGCGCTGTCGTTAATCCTCTTTCATACATATCCTCGTCGTTACATGAACATGATATATGATGATTCATTCCAAAATGAGCATTAAAGAGAGCTTCATCTTCATAAATTTTCTTATTCAACTTAACACCCTCACACTCTGCTGCTGCTGTTATTAGTGCATCAACAAAACTCTTTTGTAGACTACGTTGTATTACATCGGGATTCTTGCCTTTTATGGTTGTTGCAAATATATGGTTATGCAACATCTCAAACATTTCTATAGGAGAAAATGCTTTGTCTCCATTTGCATATTCATTCTCAAACATTCTTACAATACGCTCGCTATTTAGCATATCCCATAACACAAAATTATGTTGATTACGTAAATTTAGATGGGGATCCATCTCCATTACTCCAAGTGGTGTATTGCGTAAGAAATATGAGTATTTTTTTATTTCGGCATCAAATAACCATGCGGGATATGTAAAAAGTTCGTCTAACAAGAATTGAACTGCATCTTTTTGACGCTCTTTCTCAACATGTTGATATGTCTCCATACCATCACCCACTGTGGTACATTCCATATAGATTCCTCCAATATTTGCCAAAACATGATAATGATACATACTCCATTGGCTCATTATTGCGAAATAGAATCGTGCTGCATTATCGTATGTTTGAGAGGGCTCTCCTGTTTTTGTCCACTCAATTACGTTGGGAATTATTCTCTTAAGATTTGCAATGCCATATCGCGCAGCTTCCATTGCATTATCTCCAAGATCTTCGCTCATTGCTCGTGGATCAACAGCTGTTCGCGATGGTTGTGCCTCGCTATATCTATATAATGGACAACTATGTTCTTTTAATAATTTTGATAATTTTTCTTTTGCTTCCTCCTCTGAGGGATACCAACGATACCCCCACTCTATTGCCAATATATCATATAGTCCTATGTGAGGAGAAAGAACTTTAACACCATCTTCAGGTTGTGCTATATAATTAAAACGAGCATAATCCATTATTGATGATGATGTTCCTCCTACTTTTGAGATAAAGCTCTCTGAGCGCAATGAATCGACAGGATATGCCGCAGAAGCTCTCATATTATGACGCAATCCTAACGAGTGGCCTACTTCGTGGCATGCCACAAATCGTGCTGCATCTCCCATTAAGCTATCCGGTAATTGTATTGTGCGGGCTGCCGGATTTACTGCAGAGGTTTGCACCATAATCCACTCTCTTAATAATGATTGCACATTATGCCACCAAATTATATCAGCTTCTAATATTTCGCCCGAACGAGGGTCTATTACTGAAGGACCCATTGCATTTGCCATGGTTGATGCAGCATGTGTCAGTAATGAATATTTCATATCATCACCTTCTGCCGCTATACTGTCTGTATATTCTTTTACTTGTATCGCATTTTTAAAGCCGGCTTTCTCAAATGCCCTATTCCAATCTAATATACCTTGTTTTATATAGGGCATTAAGTGTTGGGGCATAGCAGGATCGAGATAGAATAATATTGGTTTTATAGGTTCTACCAATTCTCCTTTAAGATATGCTTCTTTATCGGTTGGCTCTAATCTCCAACGAGTTATATATCTTTTATGTTCTACTGCTTGTTGTTTATCAGAGAATCGCATCAATTTTGTCGTAAAATATCCTACTCGATTTGTCTCTTCACGAGCCATCATGGGTACTTCAGGCAAAAGTGTAAGTGTTGTGCTTACTACAACAGTTATGTTTACACTTAATCCGCCTTCTGATATTTTTGTTGTCAACTCAGAAGTTGCTGTTAAATTGGCACCAAAACTTTTTATATCTATTACTTGTGATAAATCGGTTTTAGGCGATGCTCCAAGATTTATTGCATTAAATACATCATTTAAACAGTTATTGCTTCCATTAAAGAGTTCATTTACCTTTATTACAACTGATGATGAGTCAGGAGATATAGCTTCTATCTTGATTTTTGTCAGGATAGGATTTATATAATTATTATAAACAGATTCTGCGACTGCATCATCTTTTGAGACTTCCGGGGTAAGACGACTTTGTCGTATAACCACTTTCTTAAATGTATCGTCTATTTCAAAATTTACAGATTGGTTTTGATAATTGACTCCTTTATTTCCCCCTGCTCTATTCAATTCGGCTGGTACTCGTTGTAGTCGGTTAGTTATCAAGAACTTTCGTCCTATTAATTTAATAGGTATTTCAAGATAATAAGTATCAGGCTTGCATATAACATTTAGGTGATCGAAATTTTGCAATGAGTCCCTTCCTGTTAATTTTTTATAATCAGATATTGGTTCAACCTTCTCTGTTTTTTTATTTTTTCGCAAAGATTTCTTCTCTCCCTTAGCGGCATATGCCATAGGTGTTATGCATAAATATGCAAACATCACTACCACTACCAAACTCACTATCTTTCTCATTTTTATTTATTTAATTAATCAGACTCCTCTTTTTTTATACATTATTTATAGGCCATCGTTTTTATTAACAGCATGGTTTACACCTCTTTAAACCACAAAAATACTCTTTTTTAATGAAAAGTGAAAATTTTTTTTGATACAATTATTTACAAATAAGTATATTTAATAACTTTGCAACATATTTCATCTACATTAAGATGTTGTTTTTAGTTTTAACATTCTAAGTATGAGTTATGGTTTTATAAGGGTTGCCGCAGCAACTCCAACTTTAAAGATTGCCGACACTGAGTTTAATGCCGAAAATATTATTTCTACGGCAAAAGATTGCGTTAATAATGGGGCTAAAATCGTAGTATTTCCTGAGCTATCAATTACTTCTGCCTCGTGCGGTGATATGTTTTTAAAAAATTCCCTCCTTTCTGCCGCCAGAACAGGATTAAAAAAGATAATTGACGAATGTAAAGATTTAAATTCTTTAAATATTGTAGGTATGCCTATCGCAAACAACGGCAAAATTTATAATTGTGCTGTTGCTTTTCAATATGGGAAAATAATATGTGCTGTTCCCAAAAGGGAGATTTCAAAAAATGAGAGCAGATGGTTTACAAGCGGAAAAGGTGTTGATTGCGAAATTTCCTTGTGTGGTCAACGAATTTCGATATGCGATAAGGCTCTTTTTTCTTCGGAAAATTGCTCTTTATCTATTGCATTGGGTGAAGATTTGAAGAGAGGCGGATACCTCTCTGAAATAGTTGTTGTACCATACGTTTTTAAAGAAATAGCTACCTTCTATTCTACTTTAAAAAAAGATATTGAGTCTCTATCAAGAATAAACAACTCATCTATCATATTAGCTTCGGCCGGTGTAGGAGAATCTTCGACCGACCATGCTTACGGTGGAGCATCTATTATTGCAGAAAATGGGGATATTTTATGTGAGGGTAAAAGATTTTGTAACGAAAATTGCTTTACAATAACAGAAATTGATACTGATATAATCAAAAACGAAAGAGCCAAAAGCAATTTAGAGTTTTCAAATATAGATTGTAAAACTTTTGAATTTTATATTAAGACGGATAAGGAGTTTTATATAACAAGAAAAATAAATCCTACACCTTTTATACCTAACGACAAAGATTCTCTTTCTGAAAGATGCGAGGAGATTTTTAATATTCAAACCGCAGCTCTCATCAGACGTTTAAGACATACCAACTCTAATAAAGCTGTTATTGGGATTTCCGGCGGATTAGACTCGACTCTTGCGTTTTTGGTGGCTGTAAATGCTTTTGATAATATGGGTATTGACAGGAGTAATATTACAGCTATTACCATGCCTGGCTTTGGTACTACTGATAGGACTTATTCTAATGCCGTTACTATGATTAAGTCAATAGGCGCTACTTTTAAAGAAATTTCGATAAAAGAGGCTTGTCTAAAACATTTTGAGGATATTGAACATAGTGCTCAGATACATGATGTTACTTACGAAAACTCTCAAGCAAGGGAACGAACTCAGATATTAATGGACTATGCTAATAAAATAGGTGCGTTGCATTTGGGGACCGGCGATATGTCGGAACTGGCTTTAGGTTGGGCAACATATAATGGAGACCACATTTCAATGTACAATGTTAATGGAAGTATTCCTAAGACACTTGCAAAATATATGGTAGCTTGGGTAGCTTTAAAAAACGAAGGCGATATACGCACTACTCTACTTGATGTTGTAAATACCCCAATATCTCCAGAACTGACTCCCGCAGACGAAAAAGGAAACATAAAACAAAAAACTGAAGATATTGTAGGTCCTTACGAATTACACGATTTCTTTTTATACTATTTTATGCGTTACGGATTTTCGGCTTCAAAAATAAATTTTCTTGCTAATTGTGCATTTAATGGTAAGTATGATAAAGAGACAATAAAACATTGGATTACTATTTTCTTCAAAAGATTTTTTGCTCAACAATTTAAACGCTCATGCTTAAATGATGGTCCTGCTGTTGGAATAATATCATTATCGCCAAGAGGAGGGTTAATGATGCCAAGCGATATTTCATCATCGGTATGGTTATCGGAATGCGAAAAATTGTAATTTTATAAGAATATCATTCATTATTATTAAATATTATGCATATTTTCGCAGATATTATTTCTTATATGCAAAATAGTTTACTATCTAACATACTAAATATCATAATTTAAAGATAAAATTTGTTATTTAGACAAATATTATTTGTTCTTTTAATTTATCTAAAAAAAATATTTTATTACTTTTGCAACTTAAATTTTTACAAACACAAACTGTTATATATTTAATAGTGTTTGTAAAAAATTATAAGTACACTGAATAAAATTGTTATATTATATAATTAATTGGATAAAATTATTAGAGCTATGTCAAAAGTTACAAAGGAGGCCGCTCTTGAATATCACAGAAGTGGCAAACCCGGAAAAATTGAAGTTATCCCTACTAAACCCTATAGTACACAAACAGATTTATCGCTTGCATACTCTCCGGGTGTTGCAGAGCCTTGTCTTGAAATTGAAAAAAATCCACAAGATGCTTATGAATATACAGCTAAAGGAAACCTTGTTGCTGTTATATCAAATGGTACTGCCGTTTTAGGTCTTGGTGATATAGGTGCTCTTGCAGGAAAACCTGTTATGGAGGGAAAAGGTCTTTTATTTAAGATATTCGCTGACATTGATGTCTTTGATATTGAAGTTGACGAAAAAGACCCTGAAAAATTTATTCAAGCTGTTAAAGCAATTGCTCCTACTTTTGGAGGTATAAATCTTGAAGATATAAAAGCTCCTGAATGTTTTGTCATTGAGGACAAACTTAAAAAGGAACTTAATATCCCCGTAATGCACGACGACCAACATGGTACCGCAATTATTTCAGGTGCAGGATTAATTAATGCGTTGGAGATTCAAGGCAAAAAAATTGAAGAGGTCCGATTAGTTGTCAATGGAGCGGGTGCTTCTGCAACATCATGTACCAGACTATATATGAGTTTAGGTATCAAACGAGAAAATATTGTAATGGTTGATAGTAAAGGTGTTATCAACAATAAGCGTCAAAATCTTACTCCTCAAAAACAAGAATTTATGACCGATAGAGATATAAATACCTTGGAAGAGGCTATGGTTGGAGCTGATGTGTTTTTGGGCCTTTCAAGAGCTGATGTACTTACTCAAGATATGATTCGTTCAATGAACAATAATCCTATTGTATTTGCATTGGCAAACCCTAATCCTGAAATTGCTTACGATAAAGCAAAAGCTTCTCGTCCTGATCTTATTTTTGCAACCGGTCGCTCAGACTACCCCAACCAAATTAATAACGTATTGGGATTTCCATACATATTCAGAGGTGCATTAGACGTTCATGCTTCAGCAATTAACGAAGAGATGAAACTTGCTGCTGTATATGCAATTGCGGCTCTTGCCAAAGAGCGTGTTCCTGATGTTGTAAACGCCGCATACAATATAAATAAAATAAGCTTTGGTCCTGACTATATCATACCTAAAGCCTTAGACCCCAGACTTCTTACTTGTGTTGCCCCTGCTGTTGCAAAAGCTGCTATGGATAGCGGTGTTGCTGCTAAACCTATTACTGATTGGGAGGCTTATAAGGATAGTTTAAGAGCAAGAATGGGATATAATAATAAGTTGGTCAGACAATTAACTGAAACTGCAAAAGAAAATCCCAAACGAGTTGTATTTGCTGAGGCTAATCACGTTAATATGCTTACTGCTGCAGTTAATGCATACAAAGAGGGTATCTGTATTCCTATTTTATTAGGTAACGAAGAGATGATTGCTAAAACAGCAGCTAAAAACAATCTTGACCTTGGAGATATTGAAATTGTTAATCTACGTCACGACAGAGAGTACGACAGAAGATGTAAATATGCATCTATACTTTCTCAAAAACGTCAACGTGAAGGTATTACCCAATCAGAGGCATATGAAAAGATGTTTGACCGCTCTTATTTTGGTATGATGATGGTTGAAACCGGTGAAGCTGATGCTTTCATTACAGGAACTTATACAAACTATACTGATGCAATAAATATTGCGAAAGAGGTTATTGGAATACGTCCTGAATATAAACATTTTGGAGCAATGCACCTTGTTTCAACTAAGAAAGGAACATTCTATCTTGCTGATACATTAGTTAATAGAAATCCTGACGATGAAGCATTAGTTGATATTGCAAGGCTATCTGCTCATACTCTTAACTTCTTTGCCAAAGATCCTGTTATGGCAATGATTTCATACTCTAATTTTGGAGCCGATAAAGATGGAAGCCCTGCTCAAATTCACAAAGCAGTTAAGAGATTGCACAACGAATATCCGGAACTTATTGTTGATGGTGAAATGCAACTTAATTTTGCAATGGACAAGAACCTTCGCGACGAAACTTTCCCATTTACAAAACTAAATGGTAAAGATGTAAACACTCTTATATTCCCTAATTTAAGTGCTGCCAATACTGCTTGCAAACTTTTATTGGAGTTTGGTGTAAACGATTCTGTTGGTCCTATTCAAATGGGATTGAACAAACCTATACACTTTACTGATATTGAAAGTTCTCCTCGCGACATCAAGAATTTGGTAACCGTTGCTGTTATTGATGCGATTGTTGCAGAGAAACTTAATAAGAATTAATTTCTGATTTTTCATAAAATAATTGATGGTGTGTCATCTTTTTGGCACACCATCTTTCATGTATGAGTTACTCTAAGTTAACTTTAGGACTATTGTTTACAAATAATATTCTTCTGTGAGACTTTTATATTGAGAAGTATAATCGCCATCTTTATCTGAAATTATTAGCGTATCTATTGAATATTGTATTTGCTTCCTACTCCACTCTACAAGCAACCGTTTATGTAAAGAGTCTGGTGTTGTTGATACCCATGTTAATCGTTTAAGGTATAGACCTTTTAAAAGTGCTATTTGAGCAATTTCTTCATATGCTTTAGCGGGTAATACAAGGGCAAATATTCCTTCTTCCGAAAGAAGATTTATAACTCCTGAAAAAAGAGAATCAAAACTAAGTGATGACGCATTACGAGCAATACAGCGTTTATTATCCGGCGACTTGGTATTTTCGGTAAAATATGGGGGATTGGATACGATTAAGCTATATTGCTTTTTACACTCTTTTGAATAACTGACAAAGTTTCCGTTTATAAGATTAAATATATTGCTCCATGGTGATGCCGAGAAATTTATTTCCGAATCATTTACCGCGCCTTTATCTATTTCTATTGCATCTATTAAAACTTCACCTTTAGTTCGTTGTGCTAAAATTAATGATATAATTCCACTTCCACTACCTACGTCTAATATTGAATAACATTGTAATGGCAATTCAACCCACGAAGCCAGCAATACTCCGTCAGTTCCAACTTTCATTGCCGATTGACTATCAGTTACGGTAAATTGTTTAAAAGCAAACATAATGATACAAAGGTAAGATTTTTTATCAATATTTTATAAAGGAATAAAATTTGGCATAACAATTGCACTATATATTAATGATATATTCCATTATTGATTTTCTGATGGAATAGAATTTTTATATGACATTTTGACAGATATAAATATGAGTAATTTTTCAAATAATAAAGACGAAATGGCATTTGTTCCTATAATTGTTGACATTGATGGCAATCCTGACGTTAATTGTCCCGATGTTCAGTTAGAGAATCTTCCTATACTTCCGTTAAGGAATATGGTCCTATTCCCAGGTGTTACAATGCCTGTTGCTGTAGGTAGAGAGAGCTCTTTAGCTCTTATTAAAGATGCCTCTGCGAATAAAAAATATATAGGTGTTTCTTGTCAAGTTGACCCTGATATTGAAGCCCCCACATATGAGGAGCTATACCCTATTGGTGTTGTTGCAGAGATTGTAAAGGTATTTGAACTTCCTGATGGAAATACATCAGTTATTTTACAAGGGAAACAGAGATATAAACTAAATAGCATAACTCAAACTTCACCATATTTGTGTGGCAAGATTTCATTATTAAATGAGATTGCCGTAAGTAAGCGTGATAAAGAGTTTAAAGTTCTTATTAATGCCATAAAAGATACAACGTTAGAGTTCCTAAAATATTTAGGAGAACCCTCACGTGAGTTAATGGGAGCATTAAGAAATATTGACGGCAGTAACGGGCTATTAATTAACTTCTTATGTTCTAATATTCCTTTTGAGGTTGAGAGAAAAGAGGCATTATTAGAGGAGAACTCTGTTAAGGAGAGGGGTTTTAAACTTTACTCGGAATTGGGTAAAGAGATTCAACTTATGGAGATAAAAAAAGATATCCATAATAAAACTCATCAATATATTTCGCAACAACAAAGAGAGCATTTTCTTCAACAACAAATTAAAACCATTCAAGAAGAACTTGGGGAGAATGCCGACAATGATATATATGAGTTAAACGAAAGAGCCGACAAGAAAAAATGGAGTAAAGAGATTAGGGCTATTTTTGATAAAGAGTTGAAAAAGTTACAACGTTTTCACCCTCAATCTCCTGACTTTTCGGTTCAGTTTAACTATCTGGAAAACTTCCTTGATTTGCCTTGGGGCGAATATACCAAAGATAATTTTAATTTAAATAATGCTCAAAAGCAATTAGATAAAGATCACTTTGGTTTGGAGAAGGTTAAAGACCGTATTATTGAGCATCTTGCCGTGCTTAAATTAAGAGGTGATATGAAATCACCTATAATATGTTTATATGGACCTCCGGGGGTTGGTAAAACATCTCTTGGTAAATCAATAGCCAAAGCTCTTAACAGACAATATGTAAGAGTATCTTTTGGAGGTCTCCACGACGAGGCTGAAATAAGAGGACACCGTCGCACATACATTGGTGCTATGCCCGGACGCATTATTCAAGGCTTACAAAAGGCAAAGAGTTCTAATCCTGTATTTGTCCTTGATGAAATTGACAAAATAGGTAACGATTATAAAGGAGATCCTGCTGCGGCTCTATTGGAAGCTCTTGACCCTGAACAAAACAGTGCTTTCCACGACAATTATCTTGATGTGGATTATGACCTATCAAAGGTATTGTTTATTGCTACTGCTAACAATTTGGGGACTATTGACCGTCCTTTACTTGACCGTATGGAGCTAATTGACGTATCGGGCTACATCATGGAAGAGAAAGTTGAGATAGGCCGCAGGCACCTTGTTCCTAAACAATTGGCCGAACATGGTTTAAATAAGGGAGATGTAACAATTCCTAAAAAAACAATGGAGGCTATAATTGAAGGGTATACTCGCGAATCAGGAGTCAGAGAATTGGACAAAAAGATTGCTAAAATAATGCGTCGTATTGCCAGAAAAAAGGCTGCTAACGAGGAATATAGTGTCAATATATCTGTTGAGGATATCAAATCATTACTTGGTGAGAAAGAGTATTCAAAAGAGCAATATGAAGGAAATGAATATGCCGGAGTTGTAACCGGGTTAGCATGGACTGCTGTTGGTGGCGAGATACTTTTTATTGAATCGAGTTTATGTAAAGGCAAGGGAGAAAAACTTACTCTTACGGGTAATCTTGGAGATGTAATGAAAGAGTCTGCAGTAATTGCTCTTCAATATGTAAAATCACATGCCGAAGAGTTGGGCATTGATGAAGATATTTTTGAAAAATGGAACCTTCATATACATGTTCCTGAAGGGGCTATTCCAAAAGATGGTCCTTCGGCAGGTATTACAATGGTTACATCTATCGCCTCATCATTTACCCAACGAAAAGTTAAAGCTAATTTAGCTATGACCGGTGAAATTACTTTACGCGGACGAGTTCTTCCGGTTGGCGGTATTAAAGAAAAAATTCTTGCTGCTAAACGTGCAGGAATTAAAGAGATTATCCTTTGTGAGGATAACAGAAAAGATATTAACGAAATACAACCTGATTATCTAAAGGGATTAACATTCCACTATGTGAGAAATATTTCTGATGTATTAGACTTTGCTTTAACCGAAAAGAAAGTAAACAGACCTTTAGTTCTTAATTACGTACCACAAGCAACTAAGGCTCAACCTGCTCAAGCATAGTATAGTAAGAATATATAATGCACAAAAAAGTCTCTTAGAAAATTTCTAAGAGACTTTTTATACAGATACGTTATTATATTTATTTTTAATTTAATCCTATTTTTTATATTGCTCCAATTCCGGGAGTAGAGTCTTTATTGCTGCTATACGATTAGCATCGCTGGGGTGAGTACTTAAAAACTCTGGAACTGTTGTTCCTCCACTACTCATACGTTCCCAAAATGTTACAGCTTCTGATGCGTCGTATCCTGCCATTGTCATAAAAATTAATCCCAATTTATCTGCCTCATACTCCTGTTTGCGAGAGAATGGTAACATTACTCCATAATTTGCTCCTAAACCAAATACTGTTGATGCTAATAGTTGTGTTGTTTCTGATTTTCCTGATAACAATAGTGATAGGGTTTGTGAACCTGCTTCTGCCAACATTTGTTGGCTTATACGCTCATTTGAGTGTTTTGCAACTGCATGGGCAATTTCATGTCCTATAACTACAGCTAATCCATTCTCCGTTTTTGTGTATGGCAATATTCCCTCATATACTACAACCTTTCCGCCAGGCATACAGAATGCATTAACCGCACTATCTCGTGTTAATACAAACTCCCATTCATATCCGCTTATTTGTGCAGTTTGTCCTTGAGATGCAAGATACTCTTCTACCGCTTTCTGTATTTTTTCTCCACATCGTTTCACCATTGCCTGATTTATGGCATCGTTTGAAGGTACAGCAGTTTCAATGTATTCATTAAAACTTTGTAATCCCAAAGCTAAAACCTCTTGATCGCTTACCAATAATAGTTGTTTACGTTCTGTCAGCGGAACTGTGCTACATGACGCTATTATTAGAGTAATTAAGACTGATAATAAACTAATTCTCTTTTTCATATCTATGTTTTTATTTTATTTCCAATTTTTATATGGATTTTCAATTAAATTTGAGTTATAATATTTTTCATCACCTGTTACCTCTTCTCCTACCCATTTAGGTTTTTTAAAAGTTTCGGCTTCATCGGTCAGCTCAATTTCAGCAATAACTAATCCTTCATTGTCTCCTAAAAATTCATCGATTTCCCAAAGATGCCCATCTTCTGAATTATAATAGTAGCGCCTCTTCTCTATTACGGGCTTTTGACATAGTTTTTTTATAATCTCGTTGGCCTCTGATGATGGTATTACATATTCATATTCAACTCTTGTTGCTCCATCATTTTTACCTTTTATAGTTATATAACCGTTATCATCTTTTACTCTTACTCGAACAACTCTTTCTTTTTGCCTTGAGAGATAGCCTTGTTGTAAATAAGAATATTGCGCATTTATCTTATATTCATCACTTTTAATTAGAAATTTTCGCTCTATCTCTTTTCCCATAGCTTCTCTATTTTTATGCGAAGATAATAACGTTTTTTTGAATATTTATATTTTATCTCAATTTTATATCTATTACCGTTTTTATCATTAATTTACAATATTTATAAATTATGTTATAGATAATAATAAAGCATTATAAAATGGATAAAGTTTAAGAAATATAGAACAATTGGGTATTGATATTTTTTATAACTTTGCGACTTATAAATTTTATTATTTTTTTAATGCAAAAATATATATTATTTGTATTTATATCCTTAACGTTTTTTCTTTTTGCGCCTACTACAAATATTATTGCGCAAACCACTTACGTATCCGGTATTGTAACTGACTCATTGACCAATGAACCGATGCCCTTCGTTACTGTATATTTTAGAGGAACTCAAACTCTTCAGATGACAGACGAAGCAGGAAATTTCTCTATAAAAACAAAATCAGACGCAAAAGAATTAATCATATCATCTGTTGGTTATAAAGATTATATCTTCCCTGTTGTACGTGGAGAAAAATATCAAATTACTGCAAAACTTCAAAACGCAGAATATGCCATGGAAGAGGTGGTGGTAAAGCCCAAACGAGAGAGATATAAACGACGAGGAAATCCTGCCGTTGATTTTGTTAAAAAGGTAATTAAAGCCGGAGAAAACAATAGTATTGAAGAGAATGACTATTATACTTATGACCAATATGATAGATTAACCATTGCTTTTAACGATTTTAATGATAGCAAAAAAGATAAACCTATTTTTAGAAAATTCAAATTTTTGTTTGATTATGTTGACACATCAGAGGTTTCGGGGAAACCTATTTTAACGGTATCAATAAAAGAGCGTAATTCTAAAATTTACTATAGGAAATCTTCTAACTCAAAAAAACAATATATTGAGGCTATTCATCGTACCGGTATTGACGATATGTTAAACCAAAAGAGTATGCAACAATTTTACGACGAACTTTTTAAAGAGGTAAACATCTATGATAATCAAATCAATATGATGCTTACCCGTTTTGTCAGTCCCCTATCTAATATAGCCACATCTTTCTACAAATACTATCTTCTTGATACATTAGTTATTGATGGTGATTCTTGCGTTGATTTAGGCTTCGCTCCTCACAATTCTGAGTCAAATGGATTTGTGGGACATATGTATGTTACTTTAGATTCTACGTTTTTTGTTAAAAAAGTAGATATGAATGTTCCCAAAGATATCAACCTCAACTATGTTGAAAGTATGAAAATAAAACAAGAGTTTGAGCGTAGCGACAAAGGTTTGAGGATAAAAAAACGTGATGATGCCATTGTCGAATTAGAACTTATACCAGGAACTCAAGGTTTATATGTACGCAGAATTATTGGTTCCGACAATTATAATTTTGAGGCTCCTGACGATTTATCAATTTTCAACAAGGAAGGTTCTGTAATAGAAGATGAATATGCCTTAATGCAACCTAAACAATATTGGGACGACAACAGAATGATTCCCATTAAAAAGAAAGAAAACTCTGTAGATAAAATTCTTACTCAATTACGAGAAAACAAAGTATTTTATTGGTCTGAGAAAATTTTGACAAGCTTAGTTTCGGGGTATGTTCCTACGTCTAAGAACAGTAAATTTGATTTGGGTCCGTTGAATACTACAATCAGTGGAAATACTGTTGAGGGTGCTCGTTTAAGATTAGGAGGTATGACAACGCCAAACCTACACAAACGTATATTCCTTGATACATATGTGGCATATGGTACTCGTGATGGAAAATTTAAATATAAAGGAGATTTTATTTACTCTTTTATTGATAAAAAAGAACATTACAAGGAGTACCCTATCCATCAAATTCGTTTAAGTCATAAATACGATATTAATCAACTTGGTCAACAATACCGATTTACAAATAAAGATAATGTCTTTTTGGCTCTTAAGCGTATGGAAGACGTAAGATCAACATATTTGAGAACTTCTGAAATTGAGTATATGCGAGAACATAAACATGGATTATCATATAATATTGGATTTGCATATAAAACAGAAGAGGCTACTAAATGGGTTGAATTTATTGATGGTTATGGAAACTCGTTCAATAGGTATAATCAAGCAGATTTTAATTTTAAAATAAGATATGCTCATAAAGAGCGATTCTATCAAACTAAGGGAAATAGATATCCTATTTCAAAAACCGCTCCTATATTTTTAATAAATCACGGAATGGGTTGGAGAGGATTTTTAAATAGCCATTACAACTACCAACGTACCGATATAAATTTTCAGAAAGCGTTTTGGTTTTCTACTTTTGGACACTTAAATACTGTTGTTAAGTTTTCTAAAGTATGGACAAAAACTCCATATACATCTCTAATTATCCCAGATGCAAACCTTACATACACAATTCAACAACAATCATTTGCATTACTCAATCCTATTGAATTTATTTTTGACAACTATGCATCATGGGATTTAGAATATTATGCTAATGGAATTCTTTTTAATCATATACCCGGTATAAAATATTTAAAGATAAGAGAAGTTGTTTCGTTTAAAGGGTTCTTTGGTTATTTATCTGACAAAAACAATCCTGAAATTGACCCATCTTTATGGCGTTTTCCTAATGTTAATCAAAATTCAAAATGGAAACCCAAATTACCGTATATGGAGGTTGGTGTTGGCTTAGATAATATATTAAGTATTTTAAGGATAGAGTATGTCTTCCGCGTAACTTATCGCGATTTACCCGAAATTAAAAAAGGAGGAGTTCGTATAGAACTACACTTCTCATTCTAAAGCAAAACTATGATTGTAGCTCAAGAAAAAAGAGAAAATAATATTGCAGAGTATCTGCTATATATGTGGCAAGTTGAGGATATAATCAGAGCATGTAATTTAGATATTGCTCTGATTAACTCTAATATTGTAGAACAATATAATGTCTCAAAAGAGAAAAAAGCAGAGATTAGCGAATGGTATGTTAATTTAATTGAGATGATGCGCAGTGAAGGTAAAATGGTGAATGGTCATTTACAGATAAATGCAAATATCATCATAAAATTGTCAGAACTTCATGCTCAATTGTTAGAGTCTCAAAAAATGCCAATGTATATAGCAGCATATTACAAAGCATTACCCTATATTGCCGAAATAAAAAGCAAACAAGGTAATTGCGATTGTAACGATATAGAAACTGCATTCAATTCATTATATGGTATGCTTATGCTAAGATTGGCAAAAAAAGAAATTTCTAATGAAACTCTTTCTGCATTACAAACAATATCACTATTTTTGTCAAAACTTGCCGAATTATACAAAAAAGATAAAAACGGCGAGTTAGAATTGTAATATCTATTCTCTTTAAAAGAACAAAATTTAATGGCAAAAATTCTAATTACAGGAGCCAACGGTCAACTTGGCAATGAAATGAGATGTGTTGCAACCAACGACACAAAGAATAGTTATGTTTTTACAGATGTTGCGGATTTAGACATAACTGACGCCAAAGCTGTTGCTTCTTTTTTTAAAGAATTAAATCCTGATTTCGTTGTAAATTGCGCAGCATATACGGCTGTTGATAAAGCAGAAGATGAAATTGAACTTTGTTCTTTAATTAACAGCAAAGCTGTTGAAAATATTGCTACTTCAGCAAAAAATATAGGTTGTAAAGTTATACATATTTCGACCGACTATGTATATGACGGAAATGCTACAAAACCTTATAACGAAGACGATATCACATCTCCTAAATCAGTTTATGGCAAAACAAAACTTAAAGGAGAAGAGTATATTCTGACTATTTTGCCTAATAGTGGCATAGTTATACGAACAGCATGGCTATACTCTGCTTATGGAAAGAATTTTGTTAAAACCATGATAGATTTAGGCAAGGTAAGAGATTCTTTAAATGTGGTTAACGATCAAAAAGGCACACCAACGTATGCAGCAGACCTTGCATTAGCTATTAACCAAATAATTAATACTCCAACATTTATACCCGGAGTATATAATTACTCTAATGATGGAGAATGTAGTTGGTATGAATTTGCTTGTTTAATTCATGATTTTGCAGGAGTTAAGTGTAAAATTAATCCTATCTCAACTGAGCAATATCCTACAAAAGCAACTCGTCCAACTTATAGCGTATTGAATAAAAACAAAATTAAAGAGACATATGGCATAACTATCCCTAATTGGAAAGAAAGCCTAAAAAAATGTATTGGTTTACTTAACAAAAATAATATTTAACAAAATATGAGTACACTTACCCAAGAGATAGAGAGAAGAAGAACTTTTGCGATTATAAGCCACCCTGATGCAGGTAAAACAACTTTAACTGAAAAACTACTACTTTTTGGTGGAGCTATTCACATTGCCGGTGCTGTAAAATCAAATAAAATAAAAAAAACAGCGACCTCTGACTGGATGGAGATAGAAAAACAACGCGGAATTTCTGTTGCCACTTCTGTTATGGGATTTGAGTATGAAGGCTATAAAATAAACATTTTGGACACCCCCGGACACCAAGATTTTGCCGAGGATACATACCGCACCCTTACTGCCGTTGACAGTGTTATTATTGTTGTTGACGTTGCCAAAGGTGTTGAGATGCAAACAAGAAAATTAATGGAAGTTTGCCGTATGCGTAAAACTCCTGTTATTATATTCGTAAATAAATTAGACCGCGAAGGTCGTGATCCGTTTGAAATTCTTGATGAATTAGAAAGCGAATTAAAAATTGCTGTACGTCCATTAAGTTGGCCTATAAATATTGGACAAAGATTTAAAGGAGTATATAACATATATGAAAGAAACTTAAACCTATACACTCCAAGCAAACAAGTTGTAACTGAATCTGTTGAGTTTACAGATATAAACAACCCTGAACTCGAAAACTATATCGGAGAGAGTGATGCCGAACGTTTAAGAAACGATTTGGAACTTATATCCGGAGTTTATCCTGACTTTGATAAAAACGACTACTTAAAAGGAGAGTTGGCACCTGTATTTTTTGGGTCAGCTCTAAATAATTTTGGAGTTAAAGAGTTATTAGACTGCTTTACTCAGATTGCACCTGCGCCATTACCAATTAACGCAATAGAGCGACAAGTAAAACCAGAAGAAGATACTTTTACAGGATTTGTATTTAAGATACATGCCAATATGGATCCAAACCACCGCAGTTGTATTGCATTCGTAAAAGTTTGTTCTGGTAAATTTGTTCGAAATGAAAACTACAAACATATTCGCCATGGTAAGATGATGCGTTTTTCAAGTCCCACAGCCTTTATGGCGCAAAAAAAATCTGTTCTTGACGAAGCATTCCCAGGCGATATTGTAGGATTACCTGATACAGGAAACTTTAAAATCGGAGATACTCTTACCGCCGGAGAAGAGTTGCACTTTAAAGGGCTACCTAGTTTCTCGCCCGAAATGTTCAAATATATTGAGAACAACGATCCTATGAAGGCTAAACAACTTAATAAAGGTATTGATCAGCTTATGGACGAAGGAGTCGCCCAATCATTTATAAACCAATATAATAACCGTCGTATAATTGGCACCGTAGGACAACTACAATTTGAGGTTATTCAATATCGCTTATTGCACGAATATGGTGCACAATGCAAATGGGAACCCATATCATTATATAAAGCTTGTTGGATTGAGAGTGATGATAATACAGAATTAGAAAATTTTAAAAAGCGCAAATATCAATATATGGCTAAAGACAAAGAGGGTCGCGATGTATTTCTTGCAGATTCTGCTTATGTACTTCAGATGGCACAGAGCGATTTCCCCAAAATTCGTTTCCACTTTACTTCTGAATTCTAAAATATGAAATATATAATAAAGGAAGGCAGCTAAACTTTTGTTTAACTGCCTTCCTTTATTATAATTGTTATGAATTGAGATATATAATATTAATTTTATTTATAATTATTAATTGCAGTTACCATATCCCTCATTATCGCAATATCCTCCTTGGGGATATTCAATTTAAGTAAAACAGAAGTATCTGCATCATATAAGGTTTTAAATAGCTCGACATCTCCTCCACTTTTTTCGATATATTTGAAGTATAATTTGTATGCTTCAGCTATTTTATTTTGAGCAAATACAGTATGTGCTGCATTAAAATAGTCATTAGGAAGAGGTTCTCTATTTAATATCTTATCAAAATATGTTTGTGCCGGCTCTAATTTCCCCAACATTAGGTTACACCACGCTATAGGACGCCATGTTTTTGGAGAACCTTCTGTTATAAAATCAACTTTATAATAAAGTTTTAATGCTTCTGAATAATTTTCTACCGACAAAAGGGTGTGTGCATATTGCAATCCTATAGTTACACTTTCAGGCTTCAGTTCATATGCCTTCTCGTAATAATATAATGCCTTTGCTTTGTTTCCTATAGCTCTATAACATAACGCAAGATGATGAATGGTCCAAAAATCCTCCCTAATATTTTCTCCTTTTTCATACTCAACAATAGCAGCATCATAATTTTTCTGCATCTGCTTACAATATCCTAATTTCTGATAAAATAATGCGTCATCTGGGTTTTGGTTGGATAATTCTTCATAATACTCTTGGGCATATTTATAATATCCCTTCTGTAAATAAAATTCTCCGATAAACTTTAATATATCTTCATCTGAAAATATAGG
Organism: Candidatus Caccoplasma sp.; assembly: GCA_045587545.1. Lineage (GTDB taxonomy): Bacteria > Bacteroidota > Bacteroidia > Bacteroidales > G3-4614 > Caccoplasma_A. The sequence continues at coordinate 18,399 of JAZNCN010000016.1, read as the reverse complement.
CTTTAATATTTCAACTTTATATAAGTTTATATGCTCCTTAAATATATTATACAATTTAAATTTAGGGTGAGCCAACTTAAATAATCTATAAAGATCTTGAATGTATAGTGTTGCAATATTTTTAGATATACCACCTTTTACATCTTTATCGTCTTTAAACATTTCGTTTATTGATATATCATATGGTAAATCCTCTATTGTATTATCGGGTTTTATCTGTTTTAATTGCACCAGTGTAAGAGACAAAGAGTATTTGTCGGAGTTACACATAAACTTAGAGTTAGTTAGCATAACCCCCATTTTGTCATCTTTTTTAATATAATTATATATCTCACTATTTTGTAAAGTAAAAGGTCTTATCCAATTGGTTATTTTATTAAAAAATGGATAATTCTTCAACGATGAAAATGTTGACATTAATACATCTGAACCATCAACTTGAAGTTCGTTTAACTCTTTTATTCTTTTAGTTATACCACTCTCATCCATCTTACGTTCCCACTCCGGATTTATTTCAAGCATTGAAGCCATATTTTCTTCCGATAACTCTTCAATCCCATTTTTATTCTTAATTTCCGGAGCAAGTTTCATAATCTCCGGGACTATCTCTTTATTAAAAATATCAGAGATTTTATCCGTCTCAAGAGATCTTATAAATTGCATAAATTGATTTCTGACATCACGACAGAACAGACTATCTTCTGAGAAAAGCGATATTCTCTTTGCAATATTATCTGAAAGCTCTACCCTATTCTTATGTATATAACATAATATTAATGCGCAACATAATGCACGTTGTTTAATCTCCTCATTACGGCTAAGAACATATGTATCAAAAAGAATCAGAATATTACTCTCTTTATAGTAATAGATTGTTGACAACATTAATGCCGTTATAGCCACTGATGATGTTATTACACCATATTCTTCATCATTCAACAAATCAATTATAGCCTTTTGCTCTTCTGAAGTAGTTGGGAATGTTGCAGCTATGGCTGAAAAAATATCTTCTTGTAAATTTTCAATACTTTTTAATAAAGACAATATATCTTTCTCTCTCTCTCCTTCGCTTGCGTCATTTATTATTAATTGATATTTTTTATATGTATCTAAAAGATTTGTAGCCAATTGAATTATATTAGCTCCAGCAATTGTTTTATAATATCTTCTCTTACTATATAAAAAATCAGACGATTCATTAATCATCAACTCATCAATTATTAAATCGCTTAACTCATATAGGGATATTAATAAGTTTTTATATAAAGCTAACCTTTGAGGGTCATTTGCCCCTTGCAACATATATTGCGTCATATATGTATATGTTGACTGTAGAGTTGTAAGTTTTGATGATAAATCGGGACGTTGGCACAAAGTCAATAATGTTTTCATATATTTAAAAACATCATTCAAATGCCTATTTTCAATATACTTATATAATTGTTCCTGCGATTCTTTTATCTCTTTAATTATCATAGCTCTATTCTATAATCTCGGCTTCTTCAATATGAGTAATTTTTTCTTCAATTGACTTTACCTTAAAATAATTGAGTATCTCTGATATTCCGTATAAAATAATAATTACTCCTAATATTATCCATAATGTTTTTGCCATATCGGTAAAGTTTGTTATAGCATATAAACCAACACCTATTGTCATCAAAGGAAATAGCATAAGCCAAAAACTTTTTACCGCACGACAATATGCAAATACTCCTATCACTTGTGTTATTCCGGCAAAAAACATCATAATTCCAATAAATAAAGCCAAAAGAGAAGAAAATGTATTTGGCATTATAATCATCAATATACCCAATACAGCAGAACCACCACCTCCAATTATAGGTAATATATCATAGGCTTTTGCCTCATTTTTTTTACGCATAAACTTAGATAAAAGTGCTCCTACAAAAGGGAACAAAAGTATTATACCTAAAATAGTAATTATTGTACTATTTACCTGCTCAGGCCATATAACCAAAACAAAACCTAACAACAAAGAAATAATACTACGGGTTAATGTTGATAAAGGAGAGTATATAACTTTCATATTATGATATATTATGTTTATTTATTTATTTGATTTTTTTTGTATTACAAACTTAATAAAATTTTTAATATAATCAATATTCTATTATTTTTGTAACACTATATTTAGAGCTAAATATTTTTATAAAAACATACTATCATACATTTTTGTTTAAAGTATAAAAATCTCTGTACCAATAATGAAAAAACGTCTTATTGCCATAATAAATCCCATTTCAGGGACATCAAAGAAGATAGATGTCCCCAAAAAAATAATGGATATTATGCAATCAGATTCTCTTTCTGTTGAAATTGCATTTACCGAATATGCCGGTCATGCAACAAAGATTGCCAAACAAGCGGCAGAAGATGGTTACAACATTGTTTTATCTGTTGGAGGAGACGGAACATGTAATGAGATAGCCAAAGCATTAGTACATACCCGAACAATATTAGGAATAGTTCCTATGGGTTCCGGTAATGGTTTAGCAAGACATTTGGGAATTCCTGTAGGCATTAATGCAGCATTAAAAGCTCTAAAAAACTCGCACATAGTAAGAGCTGATTATTGTACCGCAAACGATATTCCTTTTTTTGTTACATGTGGTGTTGGCTTTGATGCAAAAATAAGCGAAAAGTTTGCACGTTCTAAATCAAGAGGAGGCATTACGTACATAACAAAAACAATTGAAGAGTATTTTGATTATAAAAATGAGAAATATACCATAAAAACTCCAGATGGGACCATTAGCGAAAAAGCATTTATTATAGCGTGTGGAAATGCTTCACAATATGGGAACAATGCCTATATTGCACCTTTTGCCTCACTAAGAGATGGTTTAATTGATGTAACAATAATAAATCATATAAATTTTTTTGAAGTACTTCCTACTGCGGTTCAATTACTAACAAAAACTTTAAAGCTCAACCCCTCAATTAAAATATTCTCTGCTCCTGAAATTAAAATAATCAGAGAACATGCAGGCATTATGCATATAGATGGAGAACCTATTGAAATGCCTACAGAAATAGATATCAAGTGTCATAAACGAGGCTTACGCGTATTGGTTCCGGATATTCAGGCTGCAAACGAACTTGAAGTCTCAATGCTTTCGCTACTCTCATCGGTATTTGGAATAAAGATACCAAAGAAGATATAGATAATTTACATAGAGACATTATTACAACACACAAAAGGTTTTTGTGTGAAATTTAATTTAAATCTTTTTTGGCAAATACTTATATTTGGTATATCTTCGCATATGATTTCAAAATTAATATAATGCGCGGAGAAAAAACACGTAAAAATTTAATTGAAGTTGCCCGACAGCTCTTTGTTAAATCGGGAGTTGAATCAACAACCATGAACGACATTGCTAATGCTGCAGGCAAAGTACGTAGAACTTTATATACACACTTTAAAAGTAAAGAAGATATATATTGGGCTGTTGTCGAATCAGAAATCATGCAGTTAATTGACAAACTAAAATCTATTGTCAATCAAGATCTTCCCCCAGAAGAAAAACTCACACACTATATTTTTCACCGTTTAGAACTAATCAAAGAAATTGTTCTTCGCAACGGAACTTTAAGAACAGAATTCTTTAGAGATGTATGGAGTTTGGAGCATGCATGGAAAGATATAGGTCAACAAGAGATATCTCTCATTCGTTCAATTTTGGAAGAGGGAGTTAAGAATGGAACATTTGAGGTTGAAAATATTCAAGCCACAGCTATTTTGATACACTATGCATTACGTGGATTTGATACCCCGTATGTTAGGAACCACTTTCAAAGAATGTCTCCAGGAAGAGAAGAAATTCGTAGCGCAGCAGTAACACTCATTGTAAATGCTGTTAAAGCCAAAGGAGTTGTAAATAATAAATTTATATACCTTGATAATCATTAATAAACAAAAAAGATGAAACTATTAGAAGGAAAAGTTGCAGTAATTACAGGTGCTGCACGAGGAATAGGAAAAGCAGTTGCTTTAAAATTTGCTTCAGAAGGAGCTAATATTGCATTTACTGATCTTAAATACGATGAGAATATGCAAAAAACCGAAGAAGAGATTGCCGCTTTAGGAGTAAAAGTTAAAGGATATGCCTCAAATGCTGCAAATTTTGCAGATACCCACTCAGTAGTGGAAGCCATCATGGCTGACTTCGGAAGAATTGATGTTCTTGTAAACAATGCTGGTATAACAAGAGACACGTTAATGCTACGTATGACAGAAGAGCAATGGGATATGGTTTTAAATATCAATCTTAAATCAGCATTTAACTTTATTCATGCCATCTCACCCATTATGATGAAACAACGTGGTGGAAGCATTATAAATATGTCTTCTGTTGTTGGAGTTAGCGGAAATGCAGGTCAATGCAACTACTCTGCATCAAAAGCAGGCATGATTGGTTTGGCTAAATCAATAGCCAAAGAGATGGGTCCTCGAGGAGTTCGCGCAAACTGTGTTGCTCCCGGATTTATCATTACAGAGATGACAGCTGTACTTCCTGACGATGTTAAAGAGGCTTGGGCAAAACAAATTCCTTTACGTCGAGGAGGAACACCAGAAGATGTTGCAAATGTATGTACATTCTTAGCATCTGACCTATCATCATACGTATCAGGTCAAGTTATCCACTGCTGCGGTGGAATGAATATGTAATATTCAATATCAAGAATATTGCTTAGAGGCTGCGTCGATAAAATGACGCAGTCTTTTAAGTTATAATAGCATATCACATTTAAGTAATAGATACTAATGGAAGTTCTTTACGAAGATAACCACATTATAATTGTAAATAAGACAAACTCCGAGATTGTTCAAGGGGACAAAACAGGCGACAAACCACTAAGCGAAATTATCAAAGAGTGGTTAAAAGAGAAATATTCAAAACCGGGCAATGTATTTGTAGGAGTTACTCATAGGCTTGACCGTCCGGTAAGCGGTGTTGTCGTATTTGCTAAAACAAGCAAAGCATTGTCTCGCCTAAACGATATGTTCAGATTAGGTGATGTAAAGAAAACCTACTGGGCTATAGTAAAGAATGCACCCAAATATGAAAGTCAGACACTAATACACTATATATATCGTAACGAAAAAACGAATAAGAGTATTGCTTACGACTCGCCACGAAAAGGGACAAAAGAGGCAGAGCTATCATATAAAGTTATTGCAGTAAGCGACCGCTATAATCTATTAGAAATTAATCTTAAAACCGGACGACATCACCAAATAAGATGCCAATTATCAAAAATTGGCTCGCCAATTAAGGGCGATTTAAAATATGGTGCCGAGCGATCTAATTCAAACGGAGGAATATCACTACATGCAAGAAGCATAGAGTTTATACACCCCGTTTCAAAAAAACTCATATCAATTACAGCACCTGTTCCAAATAACGATAAACTTTGGACAGATATGGAGAAAATATCAGAAAACAGATAATATAACCTATAAGTATGGCTCAAAATCTTTTCAATAAATACGTATGGTTGGTAAATACTCTCTATCGCAATAAACGAATGACGTTAAAAGAGATAAACAATTGCTGGATACATACCGATTTTTCAGATGGCAACCCCATACCTCGCAGAACATTTCATAATCATCGCGAAAAGATTCAAGAGTTCTTTGATATTAATATTGAATGTGATAGAACCACATGGGAATATTACATTGAAGATAGTGACTCTATATCAAACGACAAGGTTCGTTTTTGGTTATTAAATTCTTTTGCTGTAGATAACATAATAGTTGAACAGCAAAAGCTACACGACAGAATTATATTAGAGAAGAATCCATCGGGAGAAATACATCTTACTACAATAATTGAGGCAATGCGAGACAATCGCATACTTAATTTTAGATATAAACCTTTTTATGAAAGCGAAGAGCATAATGTAACACTACTCCCCTACTTCATCAGAATATTTAAGCAACGATGGTATATTATAGGTTTGAATAAGGAGTATAACGAAATTCGCATATATGCTCTTGACCGTATATCAACAACAGAGATAAGCAAAGAGGAGTTTGCATATCCTAAGGAATTTACTCCTGAAACTTATTTTAAAGGAAGTTTTGGTATATTTGTCGAAAACAAGCCCATTGAAAAGATTATCCTTAAAGTAAAATCGCCACAAAACAATTATATCAAGACCCTACCATTACATCAATCACAAAAAATCCTTTTTGATTGTAACAATTTTACCACATTTGAATATACCCTAAGACCATCTTTTGATTTTAAACAAGAAATTCTTTCTCAAGGTAAAAGTGTAGAAGTTATCCAACCGCAATCATTAAGAGAGGATATAATAAACACTCTGAAAGAGACTCTAAAAGGATACGAGGAATAATATATACAAACTTCCTAAATATCAGAATACACAACCAATCAAAATATAAGCACAAAAAAAAAGAGAAGATTAAAATCTTCTCTTTATCTGTTTTGAATATTAGTCTTTTTAATGTAAATGCTCAATTAAGCATTTTTTACTTTGTCAACAATTGCTTTGAAAGCCTCGGGATTGTTAAGCGCTAAGTCAGCAAGAACTTTGCGGTTAATCTCAATACCTGCTTTGTGAATTGCTCCCATAAGTTTTGAGTAAGACATTCCTTCAAGACGTGCAGCTGCATTGATACGTTGTATCCACAATGCACGGAAGTTACCTTTTTTGTCTTTACGGTCGCGATAAGCATAGGTAAGACCTTTTTCCCATGTATTTTTTGCTACTGTCCAAACGTTTTTACGTGCGCCGAAATAACCTCTGGTCAATTTCAAAATTTTCTTTCTTTTCGCTCTTGATGCTACATGATTTACTGAACGTGGCATAATTTTTTACTGTTTTTTGAATGTTAGCGTTATCACCTTTTCGATAATCTTTGTGCTAATACACTCGGTTAATAATTTGGATTTCTCCGTTTAATTAAATGAATTAAGAGATACAAAGTAATTTTTTGATGTTCTTCTCATCAGCTTTTGCAACTGTTGTGAAGTGAGTTAAATTACGTTTTTGCTTTTTAGTCTTTTTTGTTAGAATGTGACTTTTGAAAGCATGTTTTCTCTTGATCTTTCCTGATCCGGTAAGGGCAAACCTCTTTTTGGCACCGGAATTAGTTTTAGTCTTTGGCATTGTTTTGTAATTTAGTTATTTATTAATTGTTTGCTGAACACCAGCAAATTTATTTATTTCTACTTTTTCTTTGGAGAGAGCATTATTATCATTCTCTTTCCTTCAAGGCGAGGCATTTGCTCAAGTTTTCCGTACTCCTCAAGGTCATTTACAAAGCGTAACAATAAAACTTCACCTTGCTCTTTAAACAATATTGAGCGTCCTTTGAAAAAGACATACGCTTTAACCTTTGCACCCTCTTTTAAAAATCCAATTGCATGTTTCAACTTAAAGTTGTAATCATGGTCATCGGTTTGAGGCCCGAAACGTATCTCTTTAATTTCAACTTTAGCAGCTTTTGCCTTTTGTTCTTTTTGACGTTTCTTTTGTTGGTAAAGAAATTTTTGAAAATCTATTACTCTACAAACAGGAGGTGCAGCATTGGGCGAGATTTCAACTAAATCTAACTCTTGTTCATCAGCTATGGCTCTCGCATCGCGTATTGAATAAACACCTTGTTCTACATTATCTCCTACTAATCGTACCTCTTTTGCTGTTATCTTTTCGTTGATACGATATGAGTCTTTTAACTCGTCCTTCTTTTGAGGACGTCCTTTTATTGGTTTATTGTTATTAACTGGGCGGTTATTATCCATTCACGATTACCATTGATTTAACATATTTTTCACCTCTTCGGTCAAATTCTCGGCAAAGGTAGTTAAAATTTCGGAATTAGCAATGATTTACAAGGAGTTTTTTATCATATTTCTAAAAGTCCTTCGGGCAGACTCATTATTATCTCTCGCTTATTCTCATCAATACTCTCAACAAAATCATCAGTTGCAGGTATTAAAATTTCATCTCCGCTTTCAGTTGTTATTGAAAATAAGATATTTGCAGTTGTATCATCAATAGCACTAACAGTACCTATAAGAGATTTGTCAGAATATATTTTATAGCCGACAAGCCCCTCTCCAAAGTTATTTATATCATCATCTGTGAGATACTTAATCGGGAAATAAAGTTCACGTCCTAAAAGGAGTTTTGCAGAATCAGTATCATCAATATCTTCAAACTTTATCAAAGCAGTTACATCGCTTTTAAAACGATACTCCTCTATAAAGAACGGAACCAAAATACCATCAATATCTGCAACAAGATATGGAGCATCATCTTCTCCGAAAATATCGTTTATGAATGTACATGACAATTCGCCCGAAACTCCATGAGTTTTGGTTACCTTTCCAATTTTTATAACTTCTTGAGGTTTAATCATTGCTGATACGTTTTATTGATGCGCCTATTGCATTCAATCGTTCATCTATTTTTTCGTAACCGCGGTCAATTTGATCAATATTATGTATAGTACTTGTTCCCTCTGCCGACATAGCTGCTATTAGCAGTGCTATTCCTGCACGAATATCGGGCGATACCATTGTTGTTGCTCTCAAAAGATGTTGTTTATCTTGTCCTATAACCACAGCACGGTGAGGATCGCAAAGTATTATCTGAGCCCCCATATCAATAAGCTTATCAACAAAGAAAAGACGACTTTCAAACATCTTCTGATGAATAAGCACGCTACCTTTTGCCTGAGTTGCAACAACAAGTATTACACTCATAAGGTCGGGGGTCAGACCGGGCCATGGAGCATCAGCAAAAGTCATTATTGAGCCGTCCATAAAGGTCTCAATCTCATAATGGTCATGTTGCGGTATATATAGATTATCTCCCTCTTGTATAATTTTTATTCCCAATCGGCGGAAAGCATCTGGTATTATACCCAACTCTTTAACAGCAACATCTTTTATACGAATATCCGAGCCTGTCATCGCAGCCATTCCTATAAAGCTACCCACCTCAATCATATCAGGCAATAAGCGATGCGAACAACCCCTTAAGCTATCAACACCGGTTATAGTTAACAGATTAGAGCCTACACCTTCAATTTGAGCGCCCATTGAGTTTAGCATTCTTGACAACTGCTGAAGATATGGCTCACAAGCTGCATTATATATTGTTGTTGTTCCTTTGGCCAAAACCGCTGCCATTAATATATTTGCCGTACCTGTTACAGATGCCTCGTCTAATAGCATATAACACCCCTTTAAGACAGTTGCACTAATCTCATATACCTGTTTTTTTGTATCGTATTTAAATTTAGCTCCTAATTTTTGTATTCCTAAAAAGTGAGTGTCAAGCCTGCGACGTCCTATTTTATCACCTCCCGGTTTTGCTACAATTGCCTTACCAAAACGTGCCACTAACGGACCAACTATCATAACAGAGCCTCTTAACGACGAACATTTCTTTATAAATTCATCACTTTCAAGATATGCCAAATCAATATTATCAGCTTTAAAAGTATATGCTCCAACACCTATACGAGTCACCTTTACTCCCATATCAGCCAAAAGCTGAATAAGATTATTTACGTCTCTGATATCGGGTATATTGGTTATTGTAACCTCCTCATCGGTAAGTAATGTTGCGCATATAACTTGCAATGCTTCGTTTTTAGCTCCTTTAGGAGTAAGGTCGCCGTTAAGGCGATGACCGCCCTCAATTATAAATGATGACATACCAGCTATTTTTTGTTTTGACGATTGTTTTTGTTATTGTTGTTTTTCTTTGGCTGCAAATCTTTAATTGAACGCAACTTCAAATCTTCAATTGAGAGTTCTCCAATAACATCACCAATATACTCTTTTATATCCTTTAAAATTTTGTCGTCTTCCACTATCTCTTTTGTTGTGTTATACAGTGTCTTTTTCATATTATTGGCAAGTAACGAAACAAATTGTTCGCGCTCTTTACTACCTTCGGGGAAGGTACAGCACTTATTCAACATCTCCTCCATTATCTTACCATAATGACGATACTTTATTGGTGATAATTTATATGGTATAGGTTGTGGTTTTGTATGAATATTATCGGGTTTCACAACTTCATACGGATAGTCAATATCAAGTTTGAAATCGGACATTATTGCCAAATGATCCCAAAGTTTATGCTTAAAATCGTTTATGTCGCGCAAGTGAGGAAACAGGTTTCCCATTGTAGCAATTATGGCATAAGCACAACGAGTACGTTCTTCCTTATCTTCAATTGTAACACAATAATCAACCATTCGTTGAATATTACGACCATACTCCGGTAATACCAATTTCTTTATCTGTGTGTTATATTCCAACATTATCTGTTATTATTTAATACTTTGTTTTTTGGAGTTGTAGCTTGAAACTCTTTTAAATAGAAAGGCTGATAATATGCAGTATCTTTAAAATCACCATTTCGGAAAGCTCTTTCAGAAAGAGCCAACATTGATTTTGCCAAAGGTACGACACCCGACACAAATATTGCATTTTCGCTCTTTATAACATCTTTGCACTTATCTGAGCCATCACCAAAGAAAACAACCTTACGTTCCTTTAGTATTTCTGAAAAGCTATTTTCATCAATTATATTAGCCGCTATTGGCAATATTGGTTGTAATGCTCTATCATATATGGCAGAATATACCTCCATGCGGCGAGCATCAATCATAGGAGACAATAATGCCTCTTCATCAATTTTGGGATTAAAAAGTACCGAACAAGCCATTATCTCGGTTGTGTCAAGGGCTATTAACGGGACATCAAAACCAAAGCACAACCCCTTTGCCATTGATACTCCTATACGCAAACCTGTATATGAGCCCGGACCTCCGCTTACGGCAACAGCATCTAATTTAAGATTATTGCTCTTCATAAAATCCAATGCCTCCTGCACATATCCTCCCAAAAGCGATGCGTGCGACGGTCCTTCGTGATGTTCCTTATTAAACGCAACCATTCCGTCACACGATACTGCAACAGAACATACTTTTGTCGAGGTCTCAATATTTATTATACAGGGCATATAGAGTTGTTAGTTAATTACTAATTGCTCATTACTAATCGTGGCATAGCCACATACTCATTTCTTATTATTTTGCGAAGATACAAAAAAAGAGTGGATTTTAAGAGATATTAATTGGAATTATACAACAATACACTATTTTTGTATGCAAATTTATCACATATGAAAAGAATATTATTATCATTGGCTTTAATTATTGCATCGTATAATTTATTTGCTCAATTAAATATTCAGATGCACTACGATTTTGGTAATATTACTTACGGCAACCAACTCTCTAACCGACCTCACCTGACAGCAACAATTGAGAATTTCACTCCCGACAAATGGGGAAGCACATACTTTTTTATTGATGGTAATTTTGGTGGCAATACAATGATGAGTGCGTATGTTGAGTTCGCTCGTGAATTCTGTTTCTGGAAAGCTCCTGTTGCCATACATATTGAGTATAACGGAGGGTTATCTGAGATGGGAGGATACGACGATGCTTACTTAGGCGGTATTGCTTACAATTGGGCAAGTGAGGATTTTAAAAAGATATTCTCGATACAAGGTATGTACCGTTTTTTGGCAAGACAAGCCAAAGGTTATAAACATAGTTGGCAGTTAACTACAGTATGGGGTATAAATTTTGCAAAAGGTTTATGTACATTCTCGGGCTATACCGACCTTGCTTTTGATAAAAAGCTAAACGGTTGGCTTGTTTTTACAAGTGAACCTCAGTTCTGGTTTAACTTAGATGCGTTAAAGAAGGTTGATGATGATTTAAATTTGAGCATTGGTACTGAATTAGAGTTAAGCCACAACTTTGTTTGGCCTACCGATGGGATAAACAATCGCTTTTATGCTATTCCGACTTTTGCATTAAAATGGACTTTCTAAAAACACTTTCTCTTTAAAAGAGTAGAGTTATTACAATAGATATTTGTATCTTCGCGAAACAAAAAAAGAAGAAAAGATTTATTTAAGATTATGTTATATTCAATGACCGGATACGGAAAGGCTGTTGTTAAACTACCCAACAGAGATGTATCCATTGAAATTAAATCGCTTAACAGCAAACAATTGGATTTATCGGTGAGAATGCCATCGGTTTACTCTCCTATTGACGGACGTATTAGAAGTGAAATTGCCAAACTTGTAGAACGCGGAAAGGTTGAACTATCAATTAGAGTTGAAAATATTGCTTCGGAAAACGGAGCTTGCATAAATATCCCTGTTGTAAAAAAATATAAGGAACAGATTATTGATGCCGCAAACGAAATTGGTACCAAGATACCTGAAAATTGGTTTGAAATATTACTCAGAATGCCTGATGCTATAACTACTGATGCTAAAGAGGTGAATGAAGACGAGAGCGAAGCTATCGTTAACGGAGTTATAGAGGCTATTAATGCCCTATCAATGTTCAGAGAGCAAGAGGGTAGTATGCTTCAATCAATTTTTGAAACTAAAATTGCCAATATACGCTATCTATTGGAGAGCGTTGAACCTTACGAAAAAGAGCGCATTGAAAAGATAAAAAATCGTCTTATTGAGAACTTGGAGAAAATCAAAGAGGTTGATTATGATAAAAACAGATTTGAGCAAGAACTTATATTCTATATTGAGAAACTTGATATTAATGAGGAGAAAACCCGCTTGGACAACCATCTGAACTATTTCTTGGAGACTATGGCAGCAAAACAGGGACAAGGCAAAAAACTTGGTTTTATTGCACAAGAGATGGGACGAGAAATAAATACAATGGGCTCAAAAGCCAATAATGCTGAGCTTCAACGCATTGTTGTTCAGATGAAAGATGAGCTGGAACAGATAAAGGAACAAGTTCTTAATGTATTATAACAACGACAAATGAAAAAAGGTAAATTAATCATCTTTTCAGCACCATCGGGTTCGGGCAAATCAACTATAATAAACTACTTGTTAAGCTGTAACCTAAATTTGGCATTTTCCATATCTGCCACGTCGCGAGCACCAAGAGGAGAAGAGAAACATGGCAAGGAATACTATTTCCTATCGCCCGATGAGTTCAGAGCAAGAATTGCCAATGGCGATTTTATTGAGTATGAGGAGGTATATAAAGACAACTTTTACGGTACTCTTAAAAACGAGGTTGAACGTATCAGAGAGAGTGGAATGAATGTTGTTTTTGATGTTGATGTTGTTGGAGGCGTAAACATCAAAAATATTTTTGGTTCAGAGGCACTTTCAATGTTTATAATGCCTCCTGATATTGAAACATTACGCTCAAGATTGATAGGCAGAAACACCGACACTATAGAGACTATAGAGAAGCGTATAGGTAAGGCTGAATACGAAATGAGTTTTGCCCCTAAGTTTGACAAGATTGTGATTAATGACAATTTAGAAACAGCAAAACGCGAAGCCTTGACTATTATTAAGGAGTTTATTGAGAAGTAACAAAAATGGAGATTGGCTTTTTTTCGGGTTCGTTTGATCCTATTCATATAGGGCACTTGATTATTGCAGAGCATATTTGCAATAACACAGGCATTGACGAGCTATGGATTAGTGTTACTCCTAAGAACCCCCTTAAAAAAGAGTCAAAACTATCTGACGAGCAACATAGAGTTGCTATGGTAAAAGAGGCTATTGAGAGATGCAAAAAAATAAAATATTGCGATATTGAACTATCGCTACCTATCCCCTCTTACACCGTTGACACATTAAGAGAGTTGTGCAAACGCTACCCCGAGCACAACTTTTCGCTTATTATAGGTGCTGATAATTGGCTTATTTTTAATAAATGGAGAGAGTATGACTACATATTGAGGAATTTCAAGATTATTGTTTATCCTCGCCCCGGATTTGATATTGACAATAACTCATTACCCAAAAATGTAACCTTATGTAATACACCTGTAATTGGTATATCGTCAACAATGGTCAGAAACTCTTTTAAGTGCGGAAAACCGGCATTGTTCAGTATAACAGAAAAGGTTTATGGTTATATTGTAAAGAACAAATTATATTTATAGATATGGACGAATATGTTTATGGTAAAAACAGCGTTGAGTTTGTTACAGTTTGCGTAGAATTTTGTGCATTGCTTGAAGGTGCGAACGAAAACGAAAGAGTTAACTTTATTGATAAAGCATCTAAGATTTTGCCATTACTATATATTAAGGCTTCGTTGATAAAACCTGAAGAGTGCTTTGTTGAGTACCCCGAACGTTTTGTCAGTGAAGAGATGTATAATGCTGTAAGAAATGGGATTGAAAGATTGTTAGGTCATAACGATACTTATTTGGAGGTTTTTGTTGATGGCATGCAATACAGCGACACCCCAATTACTGCATTTATTTCGGAAGACTTAGCCGACATATGGCAACCCATACGTGATTTTCTTGCCATATACCGATTAGGCGATGAGGATAATTCAAGAGCCGCTCTCAGTGAATGTTTAGAGGCTTTCAGAGAGTATTGGGGGCAAAAATTGGTAAACGTATTACGTCCATTACATTCTATTCTCTATAACTCAGATTTATTAGAGAATGAAGAAGATTATGATTACGATTTTAACAACGAGGAGATTGACGATGAAGATTGCGAATGCGGAGAGTGCCACCATCACTAATAACAACGAACTAATACATATCTCTAAAGAAGATATTGCTAATTTAGAAAAAGACTCTTTTAACGGAAAAATTGTTATAATTATTTCAAAAGAGGAGGCTAAAAAAGCAATAACATACTTATCCACTCAAAAAATTGTCGGCATAGATACCGAAAGCAAACCAATGTTTAAGAAGGGAGGTAAAAACAAAATTGCTCTTCTTCAAATTTCAACAAAAGATATTTGTTTTCTTTTCAGATTAAATATCATAGGAATAACTGATGAAATAAAATCTTTCTTTGAAAACAAAAATATTTCAAAGGTAGGTTTGTCTTTAAAAGATGACTTTTTAATGCTACATAAAGCAGCTGCATTTGAACCTAAAAATTTCATAGATATTCAAACAATAATAGAGGATTACGGTATAGGAGATAAAAGCCTTCAAAAAATTTACGCAATTTTGTTTGGAAAAAAAATATCAAAATCTCAAAGACTTTCAAACTGGGAAGCTGACTCACTAAGCGATGCTCAAAAAAGATATGCAGCAACCGATGCTTGGGCTGTACTAAAAATATTTGAGAAACTTTCAAATAAAGAATAAATTTATAAGAAAACATTCTTACAACTTTACTTATCGGCAAAAAAGCATTCTCAAACTATTTTAATAGGAGAGCTGATCTGCTTTATCAAAAAAAATTTCTTTTTAACATAAATTTAAGAAAATATTTATTATTTTTGTTGAGGATATCAATCTGAAAGACACATTATTAGATAATAAAACACATTATTTATATCAGATAAAGCAACAATATTAAATATATAGTTATAAGTAAAAGTTTAACATGAAATAGATGAGAGGAAACGATAACAAACTTTTACTTTGATATATTGTTAGAATATAATAATTCCAAAATATGAACTCTCTTTTAATAAATTAGAATTCATTAAAACTATACATGAAAAAACGATATAATATAATAACCGTCATATTGCTTATATACCTCGCAATTATGGCATATATAGGACGAGATTTAATAATCTCGGAGGACAAATATTTTGAATTCTTTTCATTAATAGGTGTTACTCTCCTTGTAATATTATTACTCAGAATATCTTTAAAAAAGAGAGATAATAAAAATAATTTTGACGAGGAATAAGACTAATAGATATATTATCTCTTTTCTTCAAGTTCAATTACCTCCAAATCTTTAAACTCACCATTATCTATGGTAAAGCGTAATAGAGTTCGGGTTTTATGAAAACCATATACCCCTGCTGCTCCCGGGTTAAGATGCAGAAGATTAAGAGTTTTATCATACATTACCTTAAGAATATGAGAATGTCCTGCAACAAATAGTTTTGGCGGGTAACGAAAAATATCGGGAAGAACATCTTTTGAGTAGTGGCCGGGATAACCACCTATATGAGTTATCCAAACAGAAGCCCCCTCTAATTCAAACTTTTGGTGTTTTGGCACTCTTGAACGTATATCTTGCCCATCAATATTACCATATACTGCACGCACAGGTTTTATTGCCTCTAATTTATCAAGCAACTCGGCAGAACCTATATCGCCACAATGCCAAATTTCATCACACTCGGCAAAATATTTTGCATAACGCTCGTCCCAATATCCATGGGTATCCGATAATACCCCTACCCTTTTAGCCATTGCACCCTTAGTTTAACACTACAAAAGTAATATTTTAAATCAGTTTATACTATCTTTGCAGAAGATAAACTTCTGCGAAAATAGGCGGCACCTCGGCATAGTTCAAACAAGTTTAACTCTGCTCTCGGTTTGCACTATCTTTGCAAAGATAAACTACCGCGAAAATAGGCGGCACCTCGGCTTAGCTCAAACAAGTTTGAACTATGCTCTCGGTTTGCTCTACCATGTAGAGATTCTTATAAATATTAATATCTAATTCATAATTGAAGTGGAAATAATTATTTCAATAGTAAGTTTTATTGCCAGCATTGCTCTTGTTTTATACGGAGCTGATGCTCTTGTAAAAGGAGCTTCGGCTCTTGCTCGTAAATTTAATATCAGTGAACTTGTTATAGGTTTAACCATTGTGGCTTTGGGTACATCGTTACCTGAATTGGTTATCAGTGTTGGTTCTGCAATAAAAGGGAGTTCAGGTATTGCTTTAGGAAACGTTATTGGTAGTAATTTGTTTAATACTATGCTTATATTAGGTATTACAGCTATGATTACTCCTATTAAGTTTAATGCTAAAATGCTGTCGCGCGAGCTACCATTCAACCTGCTTGCCTCTATTGTACTTATTTTAATATCAGGCTCAATGCTGATTGGTGGTGCAGAGAACGAAGAGATAACACGTTATGGAGGATTAATTCTTTTGTGCTTTCTTGCTGTATTTATCAGATATACATTTAGCATTACAAACGATGGCGAAAGTACAGACGAAAAGATTGAGGAAGTAACAGGTTTGAAAATTCTGTTTTATATTGTAGCAGGATTGACAACTCTTATTTTTGGAGGAAAACTATTTGTTAGCGGAGCAACAGATGTAGCCCGTATGCTTGGGCTTTCGGAGGCTGTAATTGGTATTACTATTGTATCGGCGGGTAGTTCGTTACCCGAGTTGGCAGTTTCGGTAAATGCTGCCCGCAAAGGAAATGCAAGCATAGCTTTGGGTAATGTTTTAGGAAGTAATATTCTGAATATATTCTTTATATTGGGTTGCAGTGCAACAATTACTCCAATATCATTAAACGGCTTTAGTTTTATTGATTACTACGTACTTATTGCGGCTTCGCTTATGGTTTATGCTGTCAGCAAATTTGGTGGCAAGAATGTAATTAACCGCTGGGAAGGTGCTGTTCTTACTCTCGGTTATATTGCCTACACGGTTTACCTTATTACCGGTTGTTAGTTGTTGGCTAACGCCACCCTACGGGTAGTTTTTAGTTGTACGGTGCTACCCACGCACCTTAGTTATTAGCAAGAAAGACTCTTACATCTATTTATCATTCCTTATTTTTTCGGACGTACCATGGTACGTCCCTACATTAAGACGTTTATAATCAGATAAGCTGAGTTGCAAAATTCTGCAACCATACAAGTAGGGACACACCACGGTGTGTCCGTCAAAAAAAATGCTCTCTCCGCAGTTGTCAGTTTTTAGTTGTACGGTGCTACGCACCTTAGTTGTTAGTTTAAACGGAGTTGCTCTTTAAGTGTGTAACTCCGTTGCTTCTATTGGGCTAATAATACTAATAGCTGATAACCAAAAACTAAAAACTTTCTATATAAATATTTTTTTGTTTAATTAAATTAACAATGATTTTGAATATCCAAAACTTATTAATAATTTTGCAGTGATGAAATAGATCATCAAGACATTGATATATTTATAGCGTTTTTGCTATTGTCATTTGCTCTAAAAAACTACCACCTTTTGAAAGCATACAAAGACAATAGGCACTTAACGCCTGCGTTTTGCGTGGGTTGTGCTTATCTTGTATGCGGGTATGTGGTAGTACCTTTAGAGCGTGATAGACAACCCACGCTCTCTTTATTTAGTTATGCGTGAGGTTAGTAAGCAGTTTAAATTAACTTTATGTATAACTAAATTTTATTTTTATGAAACTAAATTACCTTAAAACACTATTTGTAGCAATATTGGTAATATTTGCTACAACAACGAATGGCGAAACTTACAGTGGTACATTCGGCGATAACGTAAATTGGAACCTTGATACAGAAACCGGTCTTTTAAAATTTACAGGAACGGGAGAAA
>JAZNCN010000015.1:0-81256 GCA_045587545.1 Candidatus Caccoplasma sp. | reverse complement strand
GTAGGTTTGAAAACCTACGGCTATTATGTAGCAAACAAGTTTGCCAAGTCTTTCAGACAAATTAGACTAATAGTGTAATATTACTGACAACTGATAAATTTGCGAGTAAGCGAGAGTTGTGCAAAACTTGTTTTAGCAATGCCGAGCGTAAGCAGATTCAACAAACGAAGGCTTGTTAACTGACAGTTGACAACTAAAAACTTTTTAAAGTCCTTATGTGTTATTTATTAACTATTAATAGTTATAAACTAAAAATGATATGTATAAAAATGGTAGTAAAAGATGTTCGTTCCTGAACAATGTGTATAATACCGAAGTGAGTATTGCTCTGCTTCTTATTCGCTGTTTTGTGGGAGTAATGATGCTTACTCATGCTATTGACAAAATTAAAAATTTCACTGATATTGCCGAAGGCTTCCCTACTCCATTCGGGCTAAATTCGTGGGTGGCTCTTATGATTATTACTACTGCAGAATTTGGCTGTTCTATTCTTATTATAGCTGGTCTTGCTACTCGAGTAGCTGCTCTTATTTTGATGATTGGTATGGCTACTGCCGCTTTTTTTACTTTCCCTTCTTTTTCTCTTTCTACCTCTGAACTGTCAATGTTATACCTTGCTATTTATACATTTCTGTTTATTACGGGTGGCGGACAATATTCGACCGACAGATTTATTCACAGATATTACGAAAAGAATAAAGTTAGGGGATAGCTATCTGCTACCTATTGTTAGTTTATTGAATTAGGAATTAGGAAATCTGCGAGTAAGCGAGAGTAGTGCAAAACTTGTTTAAGCAATGCCGAGCATGAGCTGGTTCAACAAGCGAAAGCTTGTTAATTTGGAATTAGAAATGAGAAATTAACTGACAACTGACAATTTAACTCATCGAGAAACAAAACCAAGATAATAGTTTTATAGCTTATTTTTTACCCTCTGTACTATTTTATTAGTTTTTAATATGTTTATGAAGAGATATAAAAACCAAACTAAGTTTTTAGTCTTAGTTTGGTTTAATTCTTTTTATTAGTTCTTATACTAATAATTATATTGTTTGTTTCTTTAAAATTTTAAGCCGAATGTAAATGTTATAGCATTTTGTTTTGTTGTTACCTCTGAACTTCCGGGAATAAGTGACGTATCTCCTGTAAATAGTGGAGAGTAACCAAACATATCGGATTTTTGTGTGTAGTGCTGATATGCAAAATCGAGATAACACATACGGAACTTATATCCTGCTCCACAACTATAGTATGATGCGTTACCCGGCAACATATAGGCTGTTTGCATTCCTGCTGTTGGAACTTCTGCCTCTACATTTTTAAGCTCGTTTTTTATAGGCGATAACTCTATGGCATAGCCTGCTCGCAACGACAAGGCATTGGTTATCCGGTATTCTGCTCCTAATTTTACTGTATGCCCAGCCTTGAACATTGTTTTATAAAACTCTTTTTCTATAGGATATTCATCGCCATTATACTCTTTCATTTTCATAGTGTTGTATGCTGTATATTGGTAATCGGCTGAGACTATTGCCTTTTTACCAATTACATATGATGCTCCTACTTGAAAATTCCATGGGGTACGTATTTTTATGGTATTTACTGCTATTGCCGGAATAATTTGATTTGCCGACTCATTTTTTAAATTTGCCATTGCATTATAGTTAACTAACATATAGTTATCTATTGAGGCATCTATTGTCTGATCGACTGTAAAATAGGTTGGTGTATGAATTGTTGCTCCTATTCTTAGATTATCTGTTGCTCGGACTATAACTCCAAATTTACCATTAAATCCTGTTCCCTTCATATTATAGATGGTATGGTATGTGTAATTTGCCGATGTTATATCTCCTGTAACATTTTGATTATTTACATATACTCCTTGAGTATTATATAAATCTTCGGTATAATATACTTCTCGCGCTATATTAAAATCGCGAATTCCTAATGCTGCTCCAAAATATACGCGATTGTTTATGTTTCCGCCAAAGTTTATGGTATATTCATCGTTACGTCCGCTATCTTTTATTGTGGCATATGATGAGCCTGTACTACTGTGTGGCGTGAATAACCCGTAATATGTATCTGCTCCATCAACTATAGGTGATATCAAAAATGATTGATATCCTAATATTGATAACCATGGCGATGAAGTTTCGTAATATGAATCTTTTTCCTCAGTTACTACAAGATCTGTTGATGGTATGCCGTTTGTTACAGTTTCGAGATAGTTGGTAAATGATGCTCCTAAGTTTGGTACTGCTCCGTTATATGTGCGGTCGTAAGACTGATTGCGATTATAGGTTACTCCCAAATTAAAGCTTAATAATCCTTTGTTTTTTTTGGTATTGAATGTTGTTACCAATGCTAAGTTGTCAAATGTTAATGTTCCATTTTTTGATGCTTCGGTTGAGGGCGATGTGTTTTTTGTCCATAACCCTCCTAATGTAAGCGAAATCTCTGACGAACGATATACGCCTATTCCTGCCGGATTTTGCGATATTGATGACGGATCGCCTCCGAGTGAAGTGAATGCCCCTCCCATGGATACGTAACGCGCAGTACCTTTTATTTGAGAATCGGATACCCTAAATGCATCTATCGCATTTTGAGCATGTAATATGTTTGGTATTATTAAAGCTATTATAAAAACTATCTTCTTCATATCTGTACTATTATTTTGGTTTTACCTTGAACCTCTTCCGCCTACACTACGTCCTCCTGAACTTCCTATTGATGAGCCTGAGCTTATTCTGCCTCCACTTCCACTACTTGGCGAATAACTTTGACGTGAGGGTGCTGATGGCGATGAGTATGATGGACGGCTAAATGAACCTCCACTTACAGAGGTTCCTCTGTTTGAACCACTGCTTGTTCCTCTATCTCCGTATGATCCTGTTGCTCCTCCTCTTTTGTTTGATGGTTGTACTACAGATGATCTATTGGGTGCATTATGTGATGGTTTTGTTCCACTATAGCGTGTTGCTCCATCAGTACGACCTCCTGTCCCTACTGATCCTCCAGGGGTATACCGTGTTCCGTGATTACCTCCTGGACGTGGCGCATATCCCGGTTTGTGATGATGATCGGGAGCAGGGCGATAATCGGGACGATATCCCGGATATGGACGTGGAGGGTAATAACCAGGACGTGGAGGATAATAACCCGGATAATAAGGATTATATACTGAATGCCAACACCATGAGTTCCAATACCATGGATTATAGTTTATACTCCAACTCCACGATGAGTAGGGATATCCGTACCATCTGTATGTACTCCAACCCCATGGCGTTACCCATGGTGATGTTATTATGTTTACTGATGTTACGTATGGCGTGTAATCATCTTCTATTAAATAGATTGTGTTATACTCGGGATCAACTACATATAACCCTACTTCGGGATTGTGAAAACGTCGTATGCGCTCGGCATACTCCATATTGCTTGTTCCTACTCCGTTTTCGTAATATGATTGGGTTGTGGTAGTAGTCGTGGTGGTAGTTGTTGTTTGTTCTGTTACACTATCTGTTGTTGATGGTGTGTAACTTGTGGCATAACGTCTGTTATATGCATCTACATCAAACTGCTCCGACTCTTGCGATACCTGCTGTGATACCGGCGCTACGTTTTGTTGCGTTACAGTTTGTGTTTGCACTGTTTGTTTTTTTACTACTGTTTTTACTTCGTCTTTTGGTGTATAGTATATGTCGTCTTCAAACACACTACGTTGCGCCATAATGGGTAACGTTGCCATAATCAGTAGTCCTGCTATTATACCTCTTGCTTTCATAGTAAAATAGTTTTTTTGTTCTACTTTATTGACCGTTTTATCTCTTTTTGGTTTAATTGCTTATTGTTTTATTTTGTAAAATTAATGCTTTTGTTTGATTTGCCATTGTGTTTAACCGTCTATTTTATCTTTTTATCTAATTTTTAAATGCGAGGCGGACTTTGCTCACGCAACGCCCGCCTCTTTGATAAAGAAAATAGGAAATATATAAAACACAATTGGCTCGCTTCGCTCGCCCAACCTGCTCTCGTTCGGCAAAGGTTAAGTAAACTTTTCTTTGCGCTCTCTTATTCGCAGATTTGGCTCTTTTTTCTAAGATAGCTGAGATAAATAGGATTACTAAGACAACTAATAGCTGACAACTCTCTTATTTGGTTTTATGTCTATTGAAAATAGTATCAAATTTATTCCCCAATATATAAAGGCAAATGCACTGAGAAATATTATTACATAGGCACTCATAAATGGTGTATAAAAGAATATAAATGACACTATTAATAACAATATTCCGTTTATCATATAAAGCCACCAATATTTATTGGCTTTAACCATTGATAGTGAAGATATTATATTACTTATTGATTTAAAGAGTAATACAAAAGCAAAAAAGTATGGTAATATCAATTCACTCAATATCAGATTACCTACAAGTATAAATCCTATAAATATATCAAATATCCCTCCGGCTAACCACCAACCCCAACCATGACTGTGATGTACCGCATCGCTTGATACCAATAATTGTACTATCCCAAATAGCACTAACGACCAACCTAATATTATTGATATTGCCACATATCCTGCCATTGGCGAAATTATCAACCATATACCTGCAGGTATTAATAGCACACCCAATATGAGGATAATCCACCAAAATCTTGTTTTGCCCCAAAATTGCATTACTGTTTCGTTCATAATATTTATTTTTTACTTATAACAAACGCTTTTTATTTTTTGTTCATTTTTAAATATAAATATTCAAGTAAACTTTATTTTTTGCTCGCTTATTCTTTTTCTTTGGCGCGAACGCCGAAGATACTCTCGCTCGCTGAAAAAAATCAAAGTAAACTTTATTTTTTGCTCGCTTATTCGTATCTTTGCAAAATGAAAAAGTTTTTTTGCACTATTTTTATTCTTGCTTTAGTTTCTGTCGGGGCTTTTGCTAAAGATAGTACGGCTGTTATTGGAGAACCTTTTGCTTGGCGTTTGTCTGAAACCACAGGCGAAAGATATAGAGTTCCTATTGATACGCTACATTTAAACTATTTTCAAACAGACCAACCTTATTCGTGGGACGACGGAGCAACCGGTGCCGGCTACTTTGGAGGTCCTTCTATGTCAAGAATTGTAATGAACAGAGCAGAGATGCCTGAGTTCATTTTTAAATTCCCTTTATTAAAATATATTGTTACTCCTCAATCATATACATTCTATAATACAAGAGTGCCCATGACTTTACTGTCGTATTTGAGCGGTGCAAGTAAAGAAAACCGCAACGACGACCTTAACGCAACTTTCTCGGCTAACGTTAATAAAAATCTTGGTTTTGAGGGTAACGCAAGATATATGTATAATAAAGGGCACTTTTACCGTCAAAGGACTAAAAACTTCACTTGGCAGTTGGGTGCAAACTATTCAAGCGATAGATATCAACTTGATGCCATGTTTAATGCATATAATGTTGTAATGCAAGAAAACGGAGGTATAAAAGATGATGATTTTATTCTTAAGCCTGATGAAGTTGATAATGGCAAGGGCAATGTTGACGATAAGGATATTCCAGTAAATTTGAATGATGCTCTTACAAGATTGAAAGGTAAAAACGTATATTTTGCACACAAATATTTTTTCGGAAACTACAAAGAGGAGATTATTAATGATACTTTGAGAATGGAAAAATTCGTACCCGTTATGAATATTTTCCATACATTCAGTTTTGAGGATAACCAACGCAGTTTTACCGATAGAGATGCAGAAGATAATAGCTCCTATTTTAAAAATTCCTATTTTAACCCCGATATTACAAACGATACTACTTCATATTGGAATTTGAGTAACACTTTAGGTGTTTCGCTAATGGAAGGCTTTAAGAAACGTGCAAAGATGGGTATATCGGCTTTTGCAACATATGAGGTCAGACGTTTTAAACTAATGTCATTACCTATTCCTGAGAATAGCACTATTCAACCATCTTTGCCTCTACTGCCGGAACAATCAATTCCTTTTGCTGCAGTACTTAATAAGAATGTTTATACCGATAATATTGTTTGGGTTGGTGGCGAACTTTCGAAGAAACAAGGTTCTCTCTTTACTTATAATGTTGCGGGAAAATGGGGCTTAACCGGCAGCGAATTGGGTTCAATGGATATTAACGGTAGCGTGCAATCAAAATTTAAGTTTTTGAAAGACTCTCTTACAATTAGAGCTTATGGTTTCTTCAAAAATATCGAACCTGCTTTTTATACTAAGAAATATGTTTCGAACCACTTCTTATGGGATAATGATTTTGGCAAAATCAGAAAATTCAGAGTTGGTGGAGAAGTATTAATTCCGAATTGGGGAACCTACGTTAATGTTGGTTTTGAAAATATTCAAAATCATGTATATTTTAATAAGGAGAATTTGCCCACTCAAGAGAGTGATAATATTCAACTCTTTATGGCAACTCTTAAACAAAAGTTTAAAGTAAGCATAGTACACCTTGACGTAGAGGCTATTTATCAAGCTTCAAGCAAACAGAACGTTATCCCTGTTCCTGCCCTATCGGCTTACGGAAATTTTTATCTGCTATTTAAAATTGCTAAGGTGTTAGAAACTCAAATTGGTGTTGACTGCAGATATAACACTCTATATTATAGCGAGATTTACAACCCTGCTACCGCTACATTCAGAGTTCAAGATGAATATAAAGTGGGTAATTATCCGTTTATGAACGTGTACGCTAATATGAAACTGAAAATGGTGCGCTTTTATGTTATGTACACCCACTTTAACAGAGGTTTGTTTGGCGGTAACAACTCAATGAATATGCCTCACTATCCTATGTCTCCTGCTTCGTTCCAATTTGGAGTAAGCGTTGACTTTGCAAACTAATTTGTTTATGAAAAACCTACTTAGGGGAAACATTATCTTATATATTGCTTTATTGGTGTTTTCAATTTTGGCTATGGTAATGCTAAAAAAATGCGTTACTTTATCTCCTTCTCAAAGAGACTTTAACGAAATAGCCAACGATACCCTCCGTTTTGTTACTCAATTTTATATGCATAACAACCTTGAAGGTGTTGCACTTGCTCATTATGAACTTGCCGAACTTATAGGTGAAGAGAGCGGTATTGTTTACAAAATTGATACCATAAATAGTTTGGCAGAATCAATTGCATTGCTAAATATAAATAATTACGATGTAATTGCCCGCCCCATTTTTGCTACTACCGAAAACAAAAAAAGCCTGTTATTTACAAACCCTATAAGCAACCAAAACAGACTCGTTGTTGTGCAACGCAAGGAGGGTGAAATAAAAAGGAATTTTGACCTTGCCGGTAAAGAGGTACACATTATTGATGACGAAGGCATTGAGTTGATAATTGAAAATATGGCATATGAAATCGGAGACTCAATTCATATCGTAAAAGAGCACAACTGTAGTACCGAACAAATTATTGTAATGGTAGCTGACTCCACTTTTGACTATGCCATTTGCGGATTAATTGCCGCAAAACGCATGAAAGAATATATCAGTAATATAAATATTGATACTGAAATAAGTGTTCCTCTACCTCAAGCATGGGGAGTAAGACAAAGCTCCCCTACCCTTAAAGATAGCCTCGATGTTTGGATTGAACGGGTAAAAATGAGTGGAAAATATAAAACTTTAATGAACAAATACGGTTTTTAATGGTTTTAAAGTGGAGAGGTTATCCTCTCCATTTCTTTTACCAACATTATTGTATTAATTATAGTTTTATGAAGAAATCATTTTTTATCGGTTTGAGCATTTGCTCAGCGTTAGCATTTTTCAGTTGTGGTAATAAAAGCAACAATAACTATGCTGTTGTTGAAACTACAGTTAGCGAGCCTCAAGACAGCATGATGGTGGTTAATGGCATAATTGCCGAACAAACAGGTCCCAATACATTATCAATTGTATCAATGGAAGGCGACACTATCTGGTTTACCAAAGATGGTGCTGTTGTTGAAGGTAGTGGCATAGTGGTGGGTGATTCAGCGATTGTCTATTACACAATGGAAGGAGTTAGCACAAACAACTCAAACACCCCAAAAGCTACTAAAATTGTTACCAAAAAGGCTGACAAAAACTCCAAAACAAAGACTACAAGCAACAAAACTCAAAAAAGTATGAAGTAACAAAGCAGAAGTCATCTCAATTTATAAATATATAATGCCGTTTAGCGGTTTAAGAAGTTGTTTTTGTGAAGAAGAGGCTGCATCAATTTGGATCAGCCTCTTTAGGTTTTAAAATTAATACCTATAAAAAGTTTTATTAATAAGCTGTTAAATAGAGCATTGTCAAAATGAGATGAAAAACTTTATAAAATTAATGAATTTTTTATTGCAAAAATTTGGCAGGAATATAAAAACTTCATATCTTTGCATCGCTTTTGAAAGATAAAGCAACCCGTTTTAAGTGTAAGGCGGTTTTGGAGAGATGGCAGAGTGGTCGATTGCGGCGGTCTTGAAAACCGTTGAACTGAGAGGTTCCGGGGGTTCGAATCCCTCTCTCTCCGCCAACAGATTAAAGAGTTTGAACAATTGTTCAAACTCTTTTTTTATATATCTATTTTAGAATAAACTTGTTTAATAATAAAATAGGTATATAAAAA
Source organism: Candidatus Caccoplasma sp. (assembly GCA_045587545.1). Taxonomy (GTDB): domain Bacteria; phylum Bacteroidota; class Bacteroidia; order Bacteroidales; family G3-4614; genus Caccoplasma_A. The sequence goes on along the minus strand of JAZNCN010000015.1, from coordinate 72,616 downwards.
AGAGAGGTTATACGAAGTATAAATCTTTAATCTGTTGGCAAGGAGACCTACGGAGTATTGGGATGCACGAACGAAGGTGAGTGAATCCCTTTAATTGCGGACGTGGCGGGCCACGTCCCTACTATCAAATTTATTTGAAAATAAGGATAAAGCAAAATTAGGAATAAACACCCATGATGTTTCCCTAATTGCTTGAACAGCATCTCCCAACAGGGAAGCACGGACGCAGGTTAGTGAATCACTTTCTCTCTTTAAGCATAAAAGGATTTTTAATGCTACAAAAGGTTTTAAAAGTTGTTAGAGCATAAGGTAAATATATATATTTACTGACACATAGCTTAAAGCCTAAAAGGATATATTAGTTTCAATTATAAGATTAGACTAATTGGTTTGTATAATAGACGTAACATCTCAACCTCTCTACTTTTCTAAGATGACTACGATAAATAGGATAACTAAGGTAACTATGTTTACTATATACAAAACAAGCGGAATTCCAAAAGGACTTCCGCTCTATCTTAAAAGTTTGTTAGAATGGGTAAAATACAAGTTACTGAGATTTTTAATAAAAAGAGCATACAATCGCATGTAAGCAAAATAAAAGCGATGGAGCATTTTGATACTCCTTCTCCCTATTTTAAAAAGTTTGATAGTTGAGATAAGTTTTGAGCATCTTTTTTATATTAAAGGCGGAGAACCTATTGATTCTCCGCCTTATATCAAGCTTTATTAGAAAGGTTTAGTACAACTAACTTGGTGGAGAAAACGACGGGAACATACAAACGTATGTGACCGAGTTTGATTCCTGCAAGTTAGGAAGTAGATGAGCCTTTATAATGAAGCGACTTAGCCTTTGATAGCCTTAATACCTGGTAATACCTTACCCTCAATTGCCTCTAACAAAGCTCCTCCTCCTGTTGATACGTAAGATACTTTGTCTGCTAAACCGAATTTGTTTACACATGCTACTGAGTCTCCTCCTCCTACAAGTGAGAATGCTCCGTTTTCTGTTGCCTCAACTATTGCATCTGCAATTGCACGTGATCCTGCTGTGAAGTTATCAAACTCAAATACTCCTGCAGGTCCGTTCCAAAGGATTGTTTTTGCATCTTTGATTGCATTTGTAAACAATACGCGAGTATCAGGACCTGCATCAAGTCCTTCCCAACCTTCGGGTATTGCTCCTACGGGAACAATTTGAGTGTTTGCATCGTTGCTGAATGAGTCAGCTGCAACACAGTCTGTTCCAAGTACAAGATTTACGCCTTTTGCTTTTGCTTTTTCCATGATGTTTAGAGCAAGGTCAAGTTTGTCTGTCTCGCAGATTGAAAGACCTACTTCTCCACCCATTGCTTTTGCAAATGTGTATGTCATACCACCGCAAAGGATTAGGTTATCAACTTTGTCCATCAAGTTCTCGATGATACCTATTTTTGTTGATACTTTTGATCCTCCCATGATTGCTGTGAAAGGACGTTTGATATTGTTAAGTACGTTTTCAACAGCGTTTACCTCTTTCTCCATTAGGTAACCTAACATTTTGTTATCTGCATCAAAGTAGTCAGCGATAACTGCTGTTGAAGCGTGTTTACGGTGTGCTGTTCCGAATGCATCGTTTACGTAAGCATCTGCATAGCTTGCAAGTGTTTTTGAGAACTCTTTTTGGCTTGCTTTCATTGCCTCTTTTGCCTCAGCGTATGCGGGATCTTCTTTGTCAATTCCAACTGGTTTTCCCTCCTCTTCGGGATAGAAACGAAGGTTCTCAAGCAAAAGAACTTCTCCTGGTTTAAGTGCTGCTGCTTGCTCTGCTGCTTTTGCACAGTCAGGTGCAAATTGCACTGCTACTCCAAGTTTCTCTGCTACTACGTCTTTGATTTGTCCAAGAGAGAATTTAGGATTTACTTTTCCTTTTGGTTTTCCCATGTGCGACATGATGATTAATGAACCACCGTCAGCAAGAATTTTTTTTAGTGTGGGTAGTGCTCCGCGAATACGAGTATCGTCAGTAACTTTTCCATTCTCATCAAGAGGTACATTAAAGTCAACGCGAACGATTGCCTTTTTACCTGCAAAATTGTAATTGTCGATTGTTTGCATAGTTTTATTATTTTAATTGGTTATTGTTTCCGATATATGTGTGCGAAGTTAATAAATTTTCGTTAGTTTATATCTTTTTTTTGCTTTTTATATTATATAATCCCTCTCTCTTTCAATATAGCTTCCATCTCTTTTTGTACAGACTCCGCTGCTTGTGCTGCTGCTTCGGCAAAGTTTTCCTCTTTTGATACGTATATCACGCCTCGCGAAGAGTTTACCAATAATCCACAGTCTTCAATCATTCCATATTTGCATACATCTTGAAGGCTTCCTCCTTGTGCTCCTACTCCGGGTACTAATAGAAATGATTTGGGTGCTACTTTTCGTACATCGGTAAAGCGTTCTCCTTGTGTTGCCCCCACTACAAACATCATCTCTTCGGGTGTTGCCCATGTTTGTGCTGTACGCATAACTTTCTCAAATAGTTGCTCTCCCTCTGTATCGGTGGTTAATTGGAAATCGTGTGAGCCTTTGTTTGATGTCAATGCCAACAAAATTACCCATTTGCCTTCGTAACCGAGGAATGGTTTTACACTATCTTCACCCATGTAGGGTGCTACAGTTACTGAATCGATGTTTAGATGTTCAAAGAATGAACGGGCATACATCTCCGATGTGTTTCCTATATCGCCACGTTTTGCATCGGCAATTATAAACATATCGGGATAGTTTGCTTGTATATATTTTACTGTTTTTTCAAATGCTATCCAACCATCTACTCCTAAACTCTCATAAAATGCCAAATTGGGCTTATATGCTACACAGTATTGTGCTGTTGCATCAATTATAGCCTTATTGAATGCAAAGATAGGCTCCTCTTCAGATAATAGGTGTTGTGGTATTTTTTTAATGTCTGTGTCAAGACCTACACACAAAAATGAGCGTTTGCGTTTGATGTTTTCAAAAAGTTCTTTACGTGTCATGTTTATTTGGTTGCTTTGCAACAATTAAAAATTAGAAATGAGAAATTTATTATTAAAAATTTCAAAAAAACATTCTTCATTACTAATTACTAATTGCTAATTCCTAATTTAATTATAGTTCACTCTCTTTTAGTCTCTCGGCATTCTCGGCAATCATAAGGTTATCAATACAATCTTGTATATCACCGTCCATAAATGCAGATAGGTTATAAATGGTATAGTTGATGCGATGGTCTGTTATGCGTCCTTGTGGATAGTTATAGGTACGTATTTTTGCTGAACGGTCGCCTGTTGATACCATTGTTTTACGTTTACTTGATATATCATCAATATATTTTTGATGCTCTTTATCGTAGATAAATGTACGAAGACGTGCCAATGCTCTCTCTTTATTCTTAGGTTGGTCGCGTGTTTCGGTACACTCAATAAGTATCTCTTCTGTTTCGCCTGTGTTGGGATTTTTCCACATATAACGTAAACGAACTCCCGACTCTACTTTGTTTACGTTCTGTCCTCCTGCTCCGCCTGAACGGAATGTATCCCATTTTATTTCTCCTTCGTTTATCTCAACGTCAAATTGCTCAGCTTCCGGCAATACTGCTACTGATGCCGCCGACGTGTGTACGCGTCCTTGTGTCTCGGTTACCGGTACTCGTTGTACGCGATGTACTCCCGATTCGTATTTAAGAGTTCCGTAAACTTTCTCTCCGGATACAGAGCATATAATCTCCTTGAAACCGCCACTTGAGCCTTCGCTTACGCTTGAAACCTCAAGACGCCAACCTTTGGTTTCGCAATATTTAGAGTACATACGGAAAAGATCGCCTGCAAATATTGCAGCTTCGTCTCCTCCTGTTCCGCCTCGAATTTCAAGTATTGCATTTTTATCGTCTTGTGGGTCTCCGGGTACAAGAAGGAGTTTTATCTTCTCCTCTATTTGAGGTAATGCTTCGTTATTGGAATCTAATTCCTCTTTTGCCATTTCGCGCATTTCGGGATCTGTCTCAATCTCCAATATCTCTTTTGCCTCTGCTATCGTATTCAAACAACCTTCGTACTCTTTTTTTGCCTCTACTATTTTTTCAAGGTCTTTATACTCCTTTGTGAGTTTTACATATCGTCTTTGATCTGCAATTGTTTCGGGGTCGGTTATAAGTGTTGCCACCTCTTCAAACCGAAATTGCAGAGTCTCTAATTTATCAAGTAATGAATTGTTACTCATAATTTTTCTTATATATCTTCGATACTAAAATAGAACTTTTCGCGGCAGTTTTTCTACGCAAAGATAGTGCAAACCGAGCGCAGAACTAAACTTGTTTATGTTATACCGAGGTGCTGTCTATTTCCGCAATGGTTTATCCATTGCAAAGATAGAGAAAAAAAAAAGAGCAAGCAAGTTTTTTATTTACTTGCTTGCCCTTCTCTTTTATACAACTTCTATTTCAATTTTTCACGAATTGCATTCAGGTATTTTATCATTCCCGAAGCATCTTTATCTTCAACCATTTTTTGCAACACTGATAACTGTTTTTGTATATCCTCCAATTGTTGCGGAGTATGGGGATTGAAAAGAATTTCGGTTAATAGATAATCATCTTCCGACAGCAGTCCTCGTGCTATATTCATATGTTTTTTAAAAGTTGTTCCCGGTGCATCTTGGTGCTTCATTACACTTGCGAATACCAATGTTGATGCAAAGGGTATTGATAGCGAGTAGGCTATTGTTTCATCGTGTTCCTGGAATGTATATTCAAAGATGTTCAAATGCAATTTGCTATACAAATCTTTGAAAAAGACTTTCCCCAAGTGGTCACTTTCTGAAATGATTATGGTATTTTGGGTACTTAAATCACTCAGATTGGCAAATGTTGGACCGAACATAGGGTGTGTTGAAACGAAAGGACGTTTTGCTTCTTTATAAAATTCAGGCAATCCTGTTTTTACCGATGCAATATCGGAAATTATACATCTCTCTGGAAGATATGGTATAACCTCTTTAAATGCATCAATGGTATATTTTACAGTTACAGCATTTATAAGCAATTCAGGTTCAAACTCTTTTATCTCTTCAAGTTTTGAAAATCGCAGTGTATTGAAAGTAAAGCGTAAACGCGCAGGATCTTTATCGAACATTGCAACTTCGTGTTCAAAACTTAACACATCGGCAAAGAACGAACCCATTTTGCCTGCTCCCATTATCAATATTTTCATAATATACAGATTTCTAAGATAACTATGTTTTTAGAAGATTTTATTATTCTCCTTAGTTACAAAAGTTTTTCAAAATAACAATTAGTTATCGCTTTTTAATATCTCAACTTGCTGACGGACACTCTCTTCGTGTATGGCTTGCATTATTGTCATCATAAATTCGCCCTTCATCTCAGCTGCTTCGGCCTGCTCAACTCTTTTTTTCAATATCTCATCGTAACGTGCTGCTTGAAGAACTGTCATTTTATGCTCTTTTTTAAATTTTCCTATCTCGCGAGATACGCGCATACGTTTTGCCAAAAGATCAATTAGTTCGTTATCCAACACGTCAATTTGTTTACGAAGATCTCCTAAATCTTCGGTTGTTGTATGTTGGTCGCGAATAATCAAATCATCTAATATTAAATCCAATGTGCCCGGAGTTATTTGCTGATTTTTATCGCTCCAAGCATAGTCAGGTGAACAGTGCGACTCTATTATAAGTCCGTCAAATCCCAAATCCATTGCCTGTTGCGATAGGGGTGCTATAAAATCACGTTTTCCGCCAATGTGGCTGGGGTCGCTGAATATTTGCAAATTTGGCAGACGACGACGTAATTCAATGGGGATATGCCATTGTGGAGAGTTTCGATATACTTTTTCATCATAACTACTGAAACCTCGGTGTATCGCTCCAATTTTGCGCAATCCTGCATTGTAAATACGTTGTATTCCTCCTATCCAAAGTTCAATGTCTGGGTTAACAGGGTTTTTAATTAATACGGGAATGTCTGCTCCTTTTAATGCATCGGCAATCTCTTGCATTGCAAATGGATTGGCTGTTGTACGTGCTCCTATCCAAAGAAGATCAACTCCATGTTTCAATGCTTCAAGTACATGATATTGGTTTGCTACTTCTGTTGCCACATACATTCCTGTCTCGGCCTTTACCTTTTTAAGCCACAAAAGACCTTCACTTCCCACTCCTTCAAAGCCTCCCGGTTTTGTACGGGGTTTCCAAATTCCTGCTCGGAAAATCTTTATTCCTCGCGATGCCAAATCGCGAGCAGTTTCCATTACTTGATCTTCTGTCTCGGCACTACAAGGTCCGGCTATTACCAATGGACGTTTTGAATCTAATCCGGGTAAAGAGATGGGGTCAAATTTCATTTCCATAATTTTATATTTTAATTTGTTTATATTCTGTTATAGTATTGTTTTTATTCTCTCTTTTGCCTCCTTAAGTTTATCTTCGGTTGCGCACAAAGATATCCGAATAAATTTATCTCCTTCGCTTCCGAATATCATTCCGGGTGTTATAAATACTCGTGCATCGTATAATATTTTATCTGCCAATTCTGCTCCGTCTTTGTATCTGTCGGGGACTTTTGCCCAAAGGAACATTCCTCTTTGTGCCGAGTCAAATTTACAACCTAACATTGTTGCTATATCCTCAGCCAATACTCTACGGGGACGATAAATAGCGTTTATCTCTTCATACCACTCTTTTCCCATCATCAGTGCTTTTGATGCGGCTATTTGCATTGAACGGAATGTTCCTGAATCAATGTTACTTTTAACACGTAGCACCCATGCCACGAATTGTGGATTTGAAGCTAACATTGCTACACGCCAACCCGGCATATTGTGCGATTTACTCATTGAGTTAAGCTCAATACAAATATCTTTTGCTCCTTCAACTGATAAAATACTTAATGGGTTGTCGTTAAGTATAAAACTATATGGGTTATCGTTTACTATTACTATGCCATGTTTTTTACCAAATGCCACCAACTGTTCAAATAGCTCTTTTGTTGCTACTCTTCCTGTTGGCATATTGGGATAGTTTACCCACATCAATTTCACATTTGATAAATCGTTTTTCTCTATCTCATCAAAATCGGGCAACCAATCGTTTTCCTCTTTTAAATTATATGTTGTTATGTTTGCTTCTGCCAACTTGCTTACCGAACTGTATGTCGGGTATCCGGGATTAGGCACTAAAACTCCATCACCGGGATTTAGGAATGCCAATGATATATGTAATATTCCCTCTTTTGATCCAATAAGTGGCTGTATCTCTGTTTTTGAATCTAATTCCACACCAAACCATGTTGAATACCATGAGGCAAACGATTCTCGAAGTTTTGCAATTCCTACGTATGGTTGATATCCATGAGCATCGTCTCTTGAAGCATCTTCCGACAACGCCTCAATAACCTCTTTATGCGGTGGACGGTCGGGACTGCCAATTCCTAAACTTATAACGTTTAATCCACGAGCATTCATCTCTGCCACCTCTTTTAACTTCTTTGAGAAGTAGTACTCACTTATTGTTCCTACCCTATTTGCCGGTTTTATCTCTTTCATATTCTCTTTTAATAAAAAAATCCCACTCTATCAAGAGCGGGATTTTGTATTTTATTTACTATTTTATTTAATTACAAACATACGCAAAACCCCGCTCTTACTTGTGTTAAAGTAAAAGTAATAATAAAAGTATGCAAATGTTGACATTAAATTCTTCATCTCGTTTTTGTGCGGTTTTGTTATTCCGACCTTGCAAAGGTATACAGAAAATTATTTTCTGCAAACATTTTAGTAATTTTTTTAAGTTTTTTCTACTTAATAGTAGTTGCAATTTTTTGATAATGTAAATTTATCTGAAACCCATATATGGTGGTGGGGGTGGTGGCATCATAGTATTAGGCATATATCCCGAACCCCACTCGTTCCATGGTGTAAGCACCATTCTAAGATTAACATCACCGTAAGTATAAAGGTTTAATATCGGATTTTGTCGGCAATTCAGATATATCAATGACGGACATATTGAAACATTGAGAGTTGAAATTGAATTATTACTGCAATCAACATGTTGAAGAAGCGTTCTGCTGCTTAAATCCAAATCATCAAGGTTATTATATGAACAATCAATAAACGATATATAATCACACTCTTCAATATCTATCTTACGGAGTGAGTTATATGAGCAATCAAGATGTGTTAGAAGAGGAGAATCATATATTGAAAAATATACCATGTTATTATTACTGCAATAGAGTGTTTGCAGCTTTGTCATATTTGTAAGCGTCAATTGTTCAATATTGTTGCTGTCAACATTTAAGTTTGAGAGACGAGGCACATTACTTAAATTTATTGTTGCAAGCTTATTATAACCACAATATAAATCGAGGAGCGATATACAACCATTTACATTTAATTGTGTAATATTACAACTTTGTATATTGAGTGTTTGTAATGTGGCTGAAGCACCTGCATCAAATGTTTCAAAATTGTTATTTCCACAATTTACGTAGGTTATTGCCGGTAATTCTGCAAGATTAAGAGTTGTAAGTTTGTTTTTATAACATATTAAACGAGTTAAAGAATTACAACCTGTAAGGGTTAAATTAGAGATATGATTATTTGAAATGTTTAATGTTTTTAATTTAGAGCAACCCGATAGATTAACAGAGGTTAGCTTATTACGTGAAAGGTCAACTATGGTAAGCATACTCATATTGGAAATATCCAACTCTCCTGAAAGCGAATAGCCTCGCCACATTATTGAAACAAGATGACCATCATTCCATTTGACTCCATTCCACGATGTGGGATTATTAATATCTTTAATTCCCAAAACTTGAGCATTTGTTTTGTTTGAATGGGCAGATTGATGTGTCAGAAAATCTTTCAGACGATTATATTCAGCATTATCTACCTGCTGAGCAAACATTGATAACGAAACTATCAACATTGTTGTGAGTAACAGAACCTTTTTCATAGGACAAAAAAAATAGTATATGCTTAAAACATATACTACTATTAAAAAGTTTTTAGAATCAATCTTCTCCTCCAGCCAAAAACAAAGAACTAACAACTAATAGCTGATGGCTAACACAACTCTATTGTATTTGGAGTTATTGTTATTAGTTTTGCCTTATATAATGCTCCTATTGCTTTTTTGTAACTTTTTTTACTGCAACCAAAAATTTCGGTTATCTCTTCGGCTGACGATTTATCTGAAAGAGGTATTATTCCTCCCGATGCTCGCAACTTCTCATATATCTCTTTTGCAAGCCTATCCATAGTCTCTACATCGTAGCCTGTTTTTTGTAGAGTTACGTCAATCTTCTCATCGGAACGAATATGTTTTACATAACCTTTAAGCCTATCACCTCGTTGAACAGGCACAAATATTTCATTGTCATATATCATTCCACTATGCTGACTGTTTACTATTACTTTCCAACCCTGTTCGGTTTTTTGTGTTACAAGCAAATCAACCTCTTGGTTATACTCATACTCAACAGGGGTATTATCCAAAAACTTATTTAGTTTTGCCGATGCTACTAAACGACGGCTCTCAACATCGGCATAAATATATACAATGTATCGGTAACCCTCTTTCATTTCGCTTCGTTGCTCACGGAAAGGCACTAAAAGGTCTTTTGGTAATCCCCAATCGAGAAAGGCTCCTACCCTATTTACCGCAACTACCTGCAAATAGGCAAACTCTCCTGCCTGCGCATAAGGTTTAAGAGTTGTTGCGATGATACGGTCTTCTGAATCAAGATAGAGAAATACCTCTATTTCATCACCTATCTTAGTACCTTTGGGTATATATTTTGTTGGTAAAAGAATTTCGCCAAATTCACTACCTCCATCAAGGTACATTCCAAAGTCCAACTCTTTTACAACTTTAAGTTTGTTATATTTGCCTAATTTAACCATCTATTTTATTGTAAATTTTGCAACTCGCATAGTTGCTTCTGTTATTTTATATTTATCACTTTGTCGCTCACCTACCAACCATAGTATATCATCTTCGGCAACCAACAACCAAATCTGCTCTTTTTGTAATAGGGAGAATTTATGAGTTGTAAAATAGTCACTCAATTTTTGAGTTCCCCTCATACCAAAGGGTCTAAAACGGTCGCCTGCTCTCCAATGACGCACCACAAGATTAGCCGGCAGTTTATCGGCATCAAAATAGGCGCATCGTTTATCTCGTGTCAGTGGCGGAAGTTTTTCTATTGGTATATACTCAATGTTTAGCATCTCTGCTATGGGATAGGTTATTAAGAAATTATCTTCTTTACCCAACGGAGCCACAATCAAGTTATCCCTATCTTTGATTATACGGTGCGTAAGAGAATAAAATCGGCGACCGGACTCTTCGTCAAACGAAGCCATAATATCATTTAATTGCGATGTTACAAAACCATATGGTTTTAAAATTTCATATAGGATTGTACGCACTGCCGGTTGTTGTGCGAGTCTCTTCAAATTTATATAAGAGACATCGTTGCGTACTTCAACTATTGAAGCGATTATATCTTCCAATGCAGTGCGATATATAAGTTCTGTCTCCGATAGGTGTTTTGCTGTTGCCTCAATGGCTTCATATACCGAAGGGTTTATCTCCTGCATCAGAGGAAGTATTGTGTTACGTATTTTGTTACGCACATATATTGTCTCTTTATTTGTGCTATCTACAACATATGATAAACCACTCAACGATATATACTCCTCAATTTGCGAACGCGACAACACCAATAACGGACGTATAACACTCCCATTCAAAGGAGATATGCCTGTTAAACCTGAAATACCTGTTCCGCGTATAAGATTAATCAGCACAGTCTCAACAGAGTCATCGCGATGATGTGCAACAGCCAAATAACGACAACCGAGAGTTTGACGTTGCTTCTCAAACCAATCATATCGCAACTCACGACAAGCCATCTCTACCGACACTTTTTTTTCGGCAGCATATTTTAAAGTCTCAAATTTTACCTCTATAAAGGGCACTCCTATTTGAGTTGCCATATGCTTCGCAAAATCACGGTCGCGGTCCGACTCCTCTCCTCGCAACCCAAAATGGCAATGCGCGGCAAAACAGCAATATCCAAGTTCCTTTAGAATTGACAAGAGGGCAACAGAATCAGCTCCGCCACTTAATCCGACCAAAATTCTATCATTGGCATTAAGCGGAATATTCTGCAATATATATTGCTCAACCTCTTTTATTATATTCTGTTTTGCGCTCATATTATGGACTCTTTGCGATGCGAAAATAATATTTTTAACTCTGATGTGGAAATATTTATAAGAGTTATATTATAAAAAGTCGCTTTAAATTATTATTTTTGCACCGTTTTAAAACAAAATGGCTCTGTAATGATAACTAAAATAGAGAATCTTAAAAAGGAAATTGAGTTGTTAAAGGCTTCAAATGCCGAAGAGGTTGAGGCTTTACGCATAAAATATTTGAGTAAAAAGGGAGAGGTAACTTCGTTATTTAACGATTTTAGGAATGTTCCTGCTGAGCAAAAACGTGAGGTTGGTAAATTGCTTAACGAGCTTAAAGATTTTGCCACCGAAAAAATTAATGCTCTTAAAGAGGAGGTTTTGAGTAATGTTAAAGAAGATGATACCCTTGACCTTACACGCTCGCCATATGTTTTGAAGCGTGGTACTCGCCACCCATTGTCAATTGTTAAAAACGAGATTTGCGACATATTTGGCAAACTTGGTTTCTCAATAGCAGAGGGTCCTGAGGTTGAAGACGATTGGCACGTATTCTCTTCGTTGAATTTTGCCGAAGACCACCCTGCCCGCGATATGCAAGATACTTTCTTTATCACTCGCAATCCCGATGTGCTTTTGCGTACACACACCTCATCGGTGCAAACTCGTGTTATGGAAAAAGCTCAACCACCAATCCGTATTATCTGCCCCGGACGTGTATATCGTAACGAAGCTATCTCGGCTCGCGCACACTGCTTCTTCCATCAAGTTGAGGCTTTGTATGTTGATAAAAACGTTACATTTGCAGACCTTAAACAGGCTCTATTGTTCTTTGCAAAAGAGATGTTCGGACCAGAGACAAAAATTCGTCTTCGTCCATCATATTTCCCATTCACAGAGCCTTCGGCAGAGATGGATATATCTTGTAACCTATGCGGCGGTAAAGGTTGCTCGTTCTGCAAAGGAACAGGTTGGGTTGAAATTCTTGGATGCGGAATGGTTGACCCCAACGTTTTGGAGGCTTGTGGCATAGATAGCAAAGAATATACCGGCTATGCTTTGGGTATGGGTGTTGAGCGTATCACAAACCTTAAATACCAGGTTAAAGACTTGCGTATGTTCTCTGAAAACGACAAACGTTTCTTGGAAGAATTTGAGTCGGCTTTATAACAGATGAAAATTCAAGAGAGATATAACAATATTATAAATTGGTTTAAGACCAATATGCCTATAGCTGAAACGGAGTTAAATTACGAAACTCCGTTTCAGTTGCTTATTGCCGTTATACTTTCGGCACAATGTACCGACAAAAGGGTTAATATGATTACCCCTGCCCTGTTTGAGGCGTACCCTTCGCCCGAAGTTTTGGCAGCTGCCACTCCCGATGCTGTTTTTGAACTTATACGAAGTGTATCTTACCCCAACAACAAGGCAAAACATCTTGTTGGTATGGCAAAAAAGTTATTGAGCGATTTTAATGGTGAGGTTCCTTCGGATATTGATAAACTTCAAACCTTACCGGGTGTTGGTAGAAAAACGGCTAATGTTATTGCCGCTGTTGTTTTCAACAAAGAGGCTATGCCTGTTGATACTCACGTTTTTAGAGTTTCCAACAGAATTGGATTGACAAACAACTCAAAAACTCCTCTGCAAACAGAAAAGACTCTTGTTAAATATATTCCCGGAGAGCTATTACCCATTGCTCACCATTGGCTAATACTACATGGCAGATATGTGTGTAAGGCACGCAAACCCGATTGTTTGAATTGCGGTATTAAAGAGTGGTGTAAGAGCTATAAGTAAATTTGTTGTTAGATGATTTTACCTTCAAGCCAACATTCTTTTTGCTTTAAACCATTTATCTAATAATCTAACAACAAACAACTAAGGTGCATAGCACCGTACAACTAACAACTATAATCAAAATAGTTCGGTAATCTCAGCTCCTACATATTCGATTAGTTTTTGAGGAGATATTTTAAGTTGTAATCCTCGCACTCCTGCGCTTACATATATATAAGGGAAGTTGCTTGCTGTTGAGTGAAAGAATGTAGGATATGGCTTTTTCATTCCTATGGGGCAACAGCCGCCACGAATGTAACCTGTTAAAGGCAATAACTCTTTCATTGCTATCATTTCGGCACTTTTGTTACCCGATACCTTTGCTGCATATTTCAGGTTTACCTCACAATTACCGGGTATAACACATACAAAGAGTCCGTTGCGATCACCTCGCAACACAAGAGTTTTGAATACCTGATTTATATCTTCGCCAAGTTGGTCGGCTATATGTTGAGCTCCAAGGTCGCTCTCATCAACTTCGTATGGTATCAACTCATACTCAATTTTTGCCTTATCTAACAGACGCGCCACATTGGTTTTATTTATCTTTTGAAGTTTCATCTTAATTTATCCTATTTTATTGCTAAATTAGTAATAATTTGCAGAACAGGCAATAATCTTTTCTTAATTACTTATATATTAATTGATTAACATTTTTTAACAATGGGGGGGGGTAAAAACAGATTAATTAATATATATTTGCAATATAAAATAGATTAAAGTAACATTTTAACATAAAGGAATAGCTTTAGAGATATAAAATTTGACTTTGATAAAAAAACGTTAACTTCTATTTGTATTGAATATTGCAAATTAACAGAAATACAATTAACAAGTGAGATTCCCAACGTTTTTTTTAATTCTCATAAAACAAACTAAGTTTTACTCTCCTGGTTCGGGAATCACAGGAAACAAAAAACATCATATTATGAAAAAATTAAGTTTTATTATGGCTGTTGCCATGTTGCTATGCGTATCAACAATGCAAGCTAAAAACGAGAACATTTCATTCCAAGTTCAAGCCGGATTGAATTTATCTCAAATTACTTCGGCAGATTATGAAGAAGACGAAGGCGAAAGTTACAAAGATGGAGTAAAACCCGGTTTTAACTTAGGTTTCAGATTTGATTACCAATTCAACGATTACTTTGCTGTACAAACAGGATTGTCATACACAATGAAGGGTGAAAAAATCAAATACACAGACGAGGACGAAGATTATAGTTATGAAGAAAAAACAAAAACAACTATTCACTACTTTGAAATTCCCATATTGGCAGGTGCAAGATATAGTATAAATGATGATATTCAACTTCAATTTAATACAGGACCATACATTGCTTTAGGATTAGGCGGAAAATGTAAAACAAAATGGGAAGATACTTACGATGGTGAAACAGATAGCGGAAAATCATACTGCCAAGTATTTGGAGATCCCGAAAAAGATATAGAGAAACTTAAGGACGATGAATATCCTGCTATGGGTTGCAAAAGATTTGATGCAGGTTGGAAATTTGAGTTAGGCGTTGATATCAAAAAATTCTATGTTGGTCTTGCTTACGATTTAGGCTTTGTTGATATCACTAATAGCAAGACAAAAGAAGCTGCAAAAAAGTATGACGACGACTACAAAGCAATGATGAACAGAAACTTCTCAATCAACGTAGGTTACAGATTTTAAGATAAAAAACATATCATCTTTATTATAAAAAATTGATTAAAGGATAAAGATGATGAAGCTAAAGCGGGAAGATGCACTCTTCTCGCTTTTTTTACTCAGATTTTATAAATAAAATTTTATATAAAATTGTTTTAATTATTAAAATAATATATCTTTGTAGTGTTGTTCACGCCGAAAAGGCTTTCTTAAAATATTGAGGAAGAGGCAGGGGTGGGCAATGTTTGACATTGATAAAAAGGCGTTTACTTGACGCTTTGGTTTTGGCGATTCAGAACTTCGCAACTTTTGGAAAAACAGCCTAAAAACAAAGCAACAGTAGATGTCTGCGTGGTATGTATATACTAAACTCTGGAATTAAACTAAATTTTCGGAGCATGTGTTTATATAACATATCGGCGTGGGCTTCTGTGTTGCTCGTTCAAAGGTTGTTTGGGCAATGCGAAGGCCTTGAATCGCGGGACGAGTAACAAGTAAGATTCCCGCGCTTTTTTATACCCATTTACGAACCAATATAAGTTTTACTCTCCTGGTTCGGGAATCACAGGAAACAAAAACATTACATTATGAAAAAATTAAGTTTTATTATGGCTGTTGCCATGTTGTTGTGTGCATCAACAATGCAGGCTAAAAACGAGAAGATTTCATTCCAAGTTCAAGCCGGATTGAATTTATCTCAGATGACAGGACCAATGGCAGTTGGTGATGGTCCAGAAGAAGAAGAAAACATAAAAAACCCTGTCAAAGCAGGTTTTAATTTAAGTTTTAGATTTGATTATCAATTCAACGACTATCTTGCAATACAAACAGGTTTAGGCTATTCTATGAAAGGTGAAACACAAAAAATGGATTACAAAAATGAAGAAAATTCTAAAGAAACAATGAAAACATCTATTCACTATTTGGAAATTCCAATATTGGTAGGTGCAAGATATAGCATAAATGATGATATTCAACTTCAATTCAACACAGGACCATACATTGCTATAGGCTTAGGTGGTAAAATGAAATATAAATACACAACTGATAGAATGGAACATATGTATGTAAACGGTAAAACCACTGAATATAATCCAAGTGAAGAAGAATCTTGGAAAATTTTTGGTGATGATTACGAAGATGGTGATATGGACTCAAAAAGATTTGACGCAGGTTGGAAGTTTGAGTTAGGCGTTGATATCAAAAATTACTATGTTGGTCTCGCTTACGACTTAGGCTTTGTTGATATTACTAATAGCGATACAAAAAAAGCAGCAAAAGAGTTTGGCGACGAATATGAGCCTATGAAAAACAGAAACTTCTCTATTAATGTAGGTTACAGATTTTAAGATATTTAAGCCCTAAGACTTGTATAAAAGTTTTGGGGCTTTATACCTTTTCAATTAACATTTAACACGAATTAAATTTGTTTAATTATGAAATTTTTCAGATTAATAGTTATTGCTGTTGCTTTACTTATGGCAATACCTTCAATTACAAGTTGCAAAGATGATGATAAAGATGAGCCGGGAGGTTCAATTGTAGGAACATGGAAAGCTACATTTGATAATGAATATGAAATATATACTTTCAATTCTGACGGAACATATAAATATATTGGGTATTATGAAGGTTTTTTAGATGAAGAATATTTGCAATATTCGATAAGTGGGAACATCATTACTTTCATTGATGAAGATTATGGAAATGAGTCATACCCTTTTTCTATTGATGGCAATAAACTGATAATAAATTATGACGACGAAATTGTAATATATTATCGTCAATAGAAATTATCAAAGAGTAATAAAAGTTGAGTAAAGGAATTGAAAAACAAATCATTTTATCTTAAATATTTATTAAAGGATAAAGATAAAAAAGTTAAAGCGGGAAGATGCACTCTTCTCGCTTTTTTTACCCAAATTTTAGTTTATTCTACAAAAAAGTCAAAGAGACATTGTTTTTATTGTTTGTTTATTTGTATCTTTGTAGTTTATAGTGAAGATATTCCTTCGTAGGAATAAAAACTATTATTTAATTGATAATTACTAATTTATTTATAAGATAGTCAGATGATTAAAGTTAAATTACTTAACGGAAATGCTCAAGAGTTTTGTACTGAGAGCAACGAGGTAAATTTCATCGATGTTTTAAAGTCGATTGATCCTCAACTTTTAAATATTGTTGTTGCCGTTAAATTAAACGGCGAAATTACCGATTTAAGAACGACTATCACCACGGATTGCGATATAGAACTTGTTACTACCGATAGTAAAGAGGCTCTTCATATTCTTCGCCACACCGCTACTCACATTATGGCAGAGGCGGTTAAACATCTTTTCCCCGAGGCTAAAGTTACAATAGGTCCTGCCACTGAAACAGGTTTCTTCTACGACTTTGAGTGCGCACCTTTCAGCAAAGAGGATTTGGAGAAGATTGAGAAGGAGATGAAGAAGATTATTAAATCAAATCCAAGAATTGAGCGTAAAGTTGTTTCAAGAGATGAGGCTTATGAGCTTATGAAAGCTAAAAACGAGCCTTTTAAATTGGAACTTATCGATGCTATTCCTGAGGGAGAGACTATCACTCTATATTCTCAAGATGATTTTGTTGACCTCTGTATGGGTCCGCACTTGTTGAATACAAAAATGATAAAAGGCTTTAAATTGCTATCTACTTCAACAGCATATTGGCGTGGTGATAAAAATAATGCTTCGCTTTCGCGCATATACGGTACTGCGTTCTTTACAAAAGAGGATTGCGATGCATATCTTGCTCACTTGGAACATATCAAAAATATTGACCACAACAAAATTGGTAGAGAAATGGAGTTGTTTACCACTGTTGATGTTATTGGTCAAGGTTTGCCTTTGCTTATGCCAAAGGGTGCTAAAATTGTTCAAACTCTTCAACGTTGGATTGAGGATTTGGAGGATAACGAGTGGGGGTATATCAGAACCAAAACCCCTTTGATGGCTAAGAGCGATTTGTATAAGATTTCGGGACATTGGGATCACTACAAAGATGGTATGTTTGTTCTTGGAAATGAAGAGACAGATAAAGAGGTATTTGCTCTTCGTCCTATGACTTGTCCTTTCCAATACTATGTTTATAAGGCAACTCAACACTCATACCGAGATCTTCCTTTGCGTTATAGCGAGACCTCTACCCTATTCCGTAACGAAGATTCGGGAGAGATGCATGGCTTAACTCGCGTTCGCCAATTTACTATCAGCGAAGGACACTTGATTGTTCGCCCCGACCAAATGGTTGAAGAGTTCAAAAAATGTCTTGCTTTGGCAAAACATGTTATGACTACTCTTGGTTTGCAAGATGATGTTACTTACGTTCTTGCTAAATACGACCCCGAAAATACCACTAAATATATTGGTACTGCCGAGGTTTGGGAAGAGACTCAAGAGCATATCCGCCAAATGTTGCGCGAGCTTGAAATTCCTTTTGTTGAAGAGGTTGGTGGTGCTGCATTCTATGGTCCGAAGGTTGATATAAACGCTAAAAACGTTTATGGGAAAGAGGACACAATGATTACCGTTCAATGGGACGCATTGTTGAGCGAGCAGTTTGACATGTACTATATTGACCAAAACGGAGAGAAGGTCAGACCTTATATTATTCACCGTACAAGTATGGGTTGTTATGAGCGTACTCTTGCTTGGTTGATTGAAAAATATGAGGGTAAATTCCCAACTTGGTTATCACCTGAGCAGGTACGTATATTGCCTATTTCTGACAAATATATTGAGTATGCCGATAAGGTTGCTGCAGAACTTAAACGTAACGGAGTGCTTGTTACTGTTGACGGCAGAGCTGAGAAGATTGGATACAAAATACGTGATGCCCGTAACAATCGTGTTCCTTACATGTTGGTTATTGGTCAACAAGAGGAAGAGAGTAACTCGGTTGCTGTACGCAGTCGCTTTGCAGGCGATGAAGGAAGCAAACCTTTAGCTCAATTTGTTTCGGAAATTTGTGAAGAGATAAGAACAAGAACCATCAGAAAAGAGATTCCGCAAGAGAACAAATAATATTTTGATGTTCAATAAATAGAGGAAGGGTATGTTTTGCGTTGCATTACATACCCTTTTTTATATGGTATTTTTTGAATTTCAGAGAATTATAAATAACTTTGCAGCTGTTACCAATGTTTACAATAATGAAAAAACTTTACACTATTATAGCTCTTTTACTAACACTAAGTGTTGTCGTAAAAGCTCAAGAAAATAAACTCTCTATAAACACAATCAATCGCTTAAACGAGATAGAGAGAGATTACTCTACAAAACTGACAAAGTCCTATAAAGAAAAGCCATCGGAAATAGGAGCCTATATTATTATTGAGAAAGATGCAGACCCATATATCATTGAAACAACAGGTGCTAAAGTGAATATGGTTATAGATACTATCGTATCGGCTCGTATTCCTCTTGATGCCATTAACGATGTTGCGGCTCTTGATATTGTAAAAAAAATTGACACAGGAGGCAGAGCGAAGCCTAAAATGAATAAGGCCAGAGAGGCCATTAAAGTTAGCAATATTATAAGTGGAATTGATTTACCATCGGCATACACAGGAAAAGGTGTGGTTATTGGCGTTATTGATGGCGGAGTTCAATTAGATCATATAAATTTTTACGACGAAGAGGGTAATCTTCGCATAAAACGCGTATGGAATCAACCTATTAACACAGGGACTCCCCCTGAAGGTTTTAGTTACGGAAGTGAATATAAAACCGAAGAGGAGATAGTGGCTGCAGGTTATGACGACACTTCTGAAACTCACGGCTGCCATGTTTTAGGAATTGCTGCCGGTAGCTGTAAAGAGAATAATTTTTATGGCATTGCTCCGGAAACTGACATTGTAGTTGTAGGTTACAACTATTATGATACAAGTTTGAGTTGGAACTCAATAACAGATGCAATTGGTTATATTTATGACTATGCCGATAGTGTTGGAAAACCTTGCGTTGTCAATATCAGTTTAGGCGATGTTTACGGGCCTCACGACGGCTGTTCTATTTTTGACCAAGTTTGCGATAATCTACAAGGTGAAGGCAAGCTCCTTGTTGGTAGTGCAGGCAACGAGGGAACGAACAGACAACATATAAAAAAGACATTTACTACAGAACAAGATAGTTTAAGAACATTTGTTTCGCTACTCACTAAATATAGCACATACTATGCTACACAATGCGATTTTTATGGTGAGCATAACAAAGAGTTTAAAATTAAAGTTTGCGCTGTAAAAACGAGCGACGGAACAATTATAAATGAGACTGAGGCTGTATCGTCAAACGCTATAGGCTCTCACATGTTCACGCTTTCAAAGGTTAATAATCTTGGAGCAGATGCGAGTATTCAAATTATCAGCGAACTTGAACCCGGCAGTAACAGACCCCATATTAATGCCATGGTTTTAGCAAGTTCTGTTAAAACCGGATATACCATTGGTTTTAAAATAATCGGAGATACAGGAAGCACAATTCACGGCTGGGCTGATGACTATTACAGCAGATTTACCAACAAATCAAATCTTGAGGGTTGGACTCCCGGTGATTTTGATAGTAATATTGCCGAGCTTGGCGGAACAGGGAAAAGAATCATCTCCGTTGGTTCTTATAAGATAAATGATTTTGGCTCAAATATAAATTTAGAGGATATATCTTCATTCTCAAGTAAGGGTCCTACTCTTGACGGACGAATGAAACCTGATATTACGGCTCCCGGAGAGTGGATTGTTTCGTCATATTCAAATTCTGATGCTGTATTAAGCAGTTCATCAAATATCTCTAAAATCAAACAAGGTGATACAATTACAGTTAACGGCATAAATTACTATTGGGGAAGCATGAAAGGTACTTCAATGAGTGCTCCAATGGTTACAGGAACATTGGCATTGTGGTTAGAGGCTAATCCTAATCTAACACCGGAAGATATCCGCGAAGTTTTAAGCGAAACAGCTATAAGAGATGAATGGACAGGTAGCCAACCAAACAATACTTGGGGTTATGGAAAACTTGATGCGTGGAACGGTCTTAAAAAGGTTTTGGAGTTGAGCGGTATTGAAGAGATAGAGAGTAGTTTCCAAAACGACTTTGCAAGAATTTTTATTATAGAAGGATATTGCAAAATATTATTTGCCAAGGATTTAAAAAGATGTGAGGTAAGTATATATGACATTACAGGAAAATTGATTAATTCGCAAAATTTAGGCAACATAAATAGCGGTTACGAAACAGCTATTGAAGATAGCTATGGCTTAAAAGGCATATATGTTGTTAAAATAAGCGGAGAGGATTGGAGCTGTACCAAAAAAATTGTTTTATAGCAGGTGTAAATATGCCCATTTTACTTTTTAAAGCAAAATAATATTATTATTTTTGCACTCGTTTAAAAAATTACGCTGTATGCGAGCAACAATACTTGCATACAGCAATAATATTTAATCAGGAATTATGAATATATCTTATAATTGGCTTAAGGATTTTATTAATCTTCCTCTTGATCCTCAACAAACAGCAGATGCGCTAACTTCAATAGGTCTTGAAACCGGTGGAGTTGAAGAGGTTCAATCAATTAAAGGTGGTTTAAAAGGTATTGTTACAGGTAAAGTTCTTACTTGTGTTGAACACCCTAATTCAGACCACTTGCATATTACAACAGTTGATCTTGGAACTGGCGAACCCACTCAAATTGTTTGTGGCGCTCCAAATGTTGATGCAGGACAATATGTTATTGTTGCAACAGTTGGTACTGTATTGTATGATGGAGAGGAGAGTTTTACAATAAAAAAATCAAAAATCAGAGGTGTTGAGTCATTTGGTATGATTTGTGCCGAAGATGAGATTGGTATCGGAGCAAGCCACGACGGTATTATTGTTCTTAAAGATACACCTGCTCCGGGAACTCCAGCAGCAGATTATTTTGGGATAAAGAGCGACTATGTTATTGAAGTGGATATTACTCCTAACAGAATTGACGCTGCTTCGCACTACGGTGTTGCTCGCGACCTTGCAGCATACCTAAAACGTAATGGTTACGACTACTCTTTAACAAAACCTTCAGTTGAGGCTTTTGCTATTGACAATGCCAATGGCGATGCTGTTAAAGTTGTTGTTGAAAACAATGAAGCTGCTCCAAGATACTCCGGTTTAACAATAAAAGGCGTTACAGTTAAGGAGAGTCCCGATTGGCTGAAGCAACGCTTAAATGCTATTGGAGTACGCCCAATTAACAATATTGTGGATATAACAAACTATATCCTACATGAAACAGGACAACCCTTACACTGCTTTGATGCTAATGAGATAGCAGGCAATACCGTTATTGTTAAAACATTACCTGAAGGTACTCCATTTGTAACTCTTGACGGAGTAGAACGCAAACTATCGGATAGAGATTTAATGATTTGCAACCAAAACGAAGGTATGTGCATTGCCGGTGTATTCGGTGGATTGAAATCGGGTGTAACAGAAGCAACTACTGATGTATTCCTTGAGTCGGCATATTTCAATCCGACATGGATTAGGAAGAGTGCTCGCCGTCATGGATTGAACACCGATGCTTCGTTCCGCTTTGAGCGTGGCATTGACCCCAACACTACCGTTTATGTTCTTAAACGTGCTGCAATGCTTGTTAAAGAGCTTGCTGGTGGTGAGATTATTGGCGATATTATTGATATATATCCCGAAGAGGTTGCTCCCTATCCTGTTTCACTAAGCTACAAGAGAGTAAACTCTCTTATTGGAAAGAATATTGACGAAAAGATTGTAAAAGAGATTTTATCTTCTCTTGAAATTAAGATAGTAAAAGAAGAGAATGGCGTTTTGGAATTGGAAGTTCCTACATATCGTGTTGATGTTCGCCGCGACTGCGATGTTATTGAGGATATTCTAAGAATATATGGTTACAACAATGTTGAGATAACCGAGAGTGTTCACTCAAACCTATCAAACAAATCAGTAGCAGACGAGCAACACATAAGATATAACACTATTGCTAACGAACTTACAGGCTGTGGTTTTAACGAGATAATGAACAACTCGCTAACCAAAACAAGCTACTACAAAGATTTAGCATCGTTCCCCGAAAGCAATTGCGTTAAGGTTATGAACCCTTTGAGTTCTGATCTTGGTGTTATGCGTCAAACTCTATTGTTTGGAGGATTGGAGAGTGTTGCTTACAATATTAATCGCAGAAACGCCGACCTTAAATTTTACGAGTTCGGAAATTGCTACTCATACAACCCTGAGGCTGATATGGATAAAGGTGTTCTTGCACCATACTCTGAAAACTATCGTCTTGGTATGTGGTTGACAGGTTATGAGATTGCTAACAGCTGGGCGCAAAAAGATATTCAAACTTCGTTCTTTATGCTTAAAGGATATGTTGAGAATGTTTTAACTCGCCTTGGTATGACAAGTGGCAAATATACTACCGAGCAAACAAGCGATGATATTTTCTCTGCTGTGCTTGTTTACAAGACTCGCGGAGGCAAAGAGTTTGGTAAGGCAGGTATTGTCAGCAAAAATATTCTTCGCAAATTTGATATTGACAACGAAGTATATTTTGCAGAGTTCAATTTTGCTATGTTATGCAAAGAGAGTGTTAAGACAAAAACAACTTATAGCGAACTTTCAAAATTCCCACCCGTAAAACGCGACCTTGCTCTACTTGTTGACACTTCGGTTAAGTTTAGCGACATTGAGAAGGTGGCTCGTGAAAGCGAACGCAAACTTTTGAAAGAGGTTTCGTTGTTTGACGTTTACGAGGGCAAAAACCTTGAAGCCGGCAAAAAATCGTATGCAGTTTCGTTTATATTACAAGATGCAGAAAAGACTCTTGCTGATAAACAAATTGATGCTGTGATGAATAAAATAATTACCAACCTCGAGAACAAAGTTGGTGCTAAATTAAGATAATTAATAAAAAAAGATATAACTATGGGAAGAGCGTTTGAATACAGAAAAGCACGAAAAATGAAACGTTGGGGTAATATGTCAAGAACATTTACCAAAATCGGAAAAGAGATTACTATGGCTGTTAAAGCAGGTGGCCCTGATCCAGATGCTAACTCACGTCTTCGTGCATTAATCCAAAATGCAAAGGCAGCTAATATGCCTAAAGAGAATGTTGAACGTGCTATTAAAAAAGCAATATCTAAAGACGAGGGCAACTATAAAGAGGTTGTATATGAAGGATATGCTCCTTTTGGAGTTGCAATAGTTGTTGAAACTGCAACAGATAACACTACTCGTACAGTTGCTAACGTTCGCAGCTACTTTAACAAAGCAGGAGGTTCTCTTGGAACATCAGGTTCTCTTTCATTCTTATTTGAACACAAGAGTGTTTTCAAAGTAAAAGAGAAAGAGGGTGTTGAGATGGACGAACTTGAACTTGAACTTATTGACTTTGGTGTTGACGAAATGGATAGCGATGAGGGTTCAATAATGATTTACGGACCTTTTGAGGAGTTCAACAACATTCAAAAATATTTAGAAGATAACGGTTTTGAGATTGAGAGCGCAGAGTTTGAGAGAATACCTAACGACACTAAAGAGGTTACTGACGAACAACGCGAGGTTATTGAGAAACTTATTGAGCGTTTTGAAGAGGACGATGATGTTCAAAACGTATTCCATAATATGAAGGAAGATTAGTTGTTAGAACGACTATAATACAATTTATTAGAAAGAGAGTGAGCCAAAATTAATTTTGCATCATTCTCTTTCGTTTTTAAGAGATACTACTCAAGATGGATAGGATTATAAGATTTATTAAAAATTGGACTCTGCCTATTGCCATGATTGTTGGTACAGGAGCGTATATACTATTTGCAAAAGCAGAGTTTATGGCTCCACTAAAACCTATGGCTAATAGTGCGGTGGAAGTTCTTATGCCTACTCTTATATTTATTCAACTACTGTTATCGTTTTGCAAAGCAAATCCAAAAGAGTTAATACCAAATAAGTGGCACTTGATACTTGCAATATTTCAGAGTGCGAGTTGTGCTATTATTGCACTGCTTTTGATTTGGGGCATTTTCAGTTGGGAGATAAACATTGTACTGCAAGGTGCTATGATATGTCTTATTTGCCCCACTGCAACCGCTGCCGTGGTTATTACAAGCAAACTTGGAGGCAACGCTGGTCAATTGGTTACATACACAATGATTATAAATATTGTGGCAGCAATTATCATTCCCCTCCTCTTCCCTCTTGTTGAACCTCACGAAGGATTATCGTTTCTACCAGCATTTGGCAAGATATTGAGTAAAGTATTTCCTCTGCTTATAATACCATTTATATTGGCAATGGTGCTACGCAAATACTTTAAGCGAGTACATGCACAACTTCTAAAATATAGCGGATATTCTTTTTACATATGGGCTGTAGCATTGGCAATAGTTACTTCACAAACAATACGATGGATAGCAAACAGTGATGCTGGTGCAATAATTAAAATATCCGTTGCATTTGCCGGGCTTGTTACTTGTGCCATTCAGTTTGCCTTTGGCAGATATATTGGAAGTAAATACAATAGCCAAATTAGCGCAGGACAAGCAATAGGTCAAAAGAATACCGTCCTTGCCATTTGGTTGGCATGTACATACCTTAACCCTCTCTCTTCTGTTGCTCCCGGAAGTTACGTTCTTTGGCAAAACATTTTCAACAGTTGGCAGTTGTATAGGAAGAGAAGATATTAGTTAATAGTTTTTAGTTGTGTACTATTGTTGGTATAAGGATTATTTTGTAAGTTTGTGATAAATGGATATAATATGGAAGAGTTAAGAAAAATATCAAAAGAACAGATTGTAATGGCTTTTGTAGCAACTTGCATTGAAACGACTGCAAGATTTCTTAATATTGACTATAAGGAAGTTTTTCAACGTATGGAACGCGTTGGAATGATTGATAATTATATTATTCCAAATTACGAACCCCTACATAGCGAAAGCAGAGAGGTATTAGCGGAAAGATTGGTTGAATGTTTAAATAATTGGGAGTCTAACTTATGAACGAAATAATAGTGTATCACGGAAGTACGGAAATTATTAAAAATCCGAACTGTAAATTTGGTAGAAAAAATTTAGACTTTGGGCAAGGCTTCTACATAACAAACATACGAGAGCAAGCTATTAAATGGGCTCAAAATATCTCTAAAATCAGGAATAAGCCAGCCATTCTTAACATATACAGACTAAATCGCGACGCTGTTCTGAAAGGGTTTAAGTGTAAATTATTTGAAGCATACGATATCCAATGGTTAGAATTTATTATAGCAAATCGTTCGGGAGAAGATATGGCTAATAAATTTGACTACGTTGAAGGTGGTGTTGCCAATGACCGAGTTGTTGATACTATCAATCTTTACATTGCCGGGTTAATGGAACTTAGTACTGCCTTGCGAGAGTTATCAAAACATCAACCAAACAATCAGATATGCATACTAAATCAGGATATAGTTAACAACTATCTTATATACGATGGAACCGAAGAGTTATGATAACCCCACAAAATCTCCTATTATTCAAGAGATTATTATGAGCAATAGGATTGGAGCTATTTCCATAATTTTATCAAGACTTATGAATATAACACCCTTAGAAGCCTTAAAGATGTTCTATTCAAGCAATACTTGTATAAATCTGCACAACAAATCAACAGGTTTATATCTATATGGAGACTTATATATATCTGAAGATTTTATACGCGAAATAGAGAACAAGTAATTTTAATGTAAGTTATTGTTGGTATAAGGATTATTTTGTAAGTTTGCAACCCGAATTGGCACAGTGGTACTGATTTGGTTATATAAGTAGAACATATACAATGCGGGGCTGACTGGATTTGACAGCGGGCAGAAGTGATATGTAAGCATGCAGAGCCTCCTTAGGTTTGCTCTTTAATCTGAGCCTTTGAAATTATAACTGGCGAGAATAATTACGCTCTTGCTGCCTAATCGAAGTACAGTAGATTGGCTTAATTTCGCTACAAGGTAGTGAAACAAGACATCGCTCGGATGCTGTTGTTCCGAAGCTATCCCCTTAAGCGGTGCTATTATATCGGAAATAGTTTGTGGTGAGCCTTGCACCTCAAATGAAATCTTAAAGGCTAAGGTATATGATTGGTAGCTTTGGTCTTGTCTGTACCCTACAATTTAAGCAAAGATAAGCATGTAGAAAGCCTATTGTTTCCCTGTATGGACGAGGGTTCAATCCCCTCCAGCTCCACAACATTATAAGAGATGTGTCATTATTCTTGACATATCTCTTTTCTTTTTTACTACTCAGAGGTGATAGATTTCGGCTCTATATTAACGAAGGGAGCATACATGTAGTATGTGACCGAGATTGAAATTTACAAGTTAGGTAGTAGATAAGCCTTTATCACAACCCGACCCCGAGATCGGTATTATTTAACAACACCTCAAACTTACAATTCTCCTTTAGGTTGGGATAGATTTCGGTTATAAACCATTGAGCCAAATGTTCGTCTCTCTCTTCGGTTGTGCTGTTATTGCAAAAAAGATTTATGCTGGCATATTCAAAGTATTTATCGGCAAGGGATATATCGTTTAGTATTCTCTCTTTTGTGTCTCCTTTTGTACAGCATAAGAGGCATACTCCTTGGTAATGTTTTGCAATGTCTGCAGGGGTTATTTGTGGAGGTATGCCTTTGTTCCATTGCTGACGGAGGTTTATATCAAATGTTTCTACCCCGCAACGGAATTTTACTTTGGCAGGATAGAATTGTTGTGCAAACCCTTTTAGTTTGTTATGGTATAGGTAGTGTGCTTCAAACCATAGGGTATGTATGTTTTTTTCTTTTACAAGTTGTTTTATATGTTCTATGGTTTGAGTATCGAGTTCGGGTGCCGAGCCTGAATTTATTATGTCTAATACTCCATATTTGCCTGTGACTTGTTGTAATATGGGGCGGTTTATGATATATGGGTGCTGCGATGTATCGGTATGATAATCACAGAAAGTGCATTTTTTCCATACGCACCCCCTACCTTGTAACAATATGAATTCACGCGGTAGTTTTGTTGTTATTAGTGAATAGCGTTGCATCTTATTGTCGCAATAGAAGTTTATTGATGTAGTTTATTGCCATATATGCCATTGGTGTGGCAAAGAGAGCTTCTATTGCAAGTTTTGCTACATATTGTAAGGCAAGCATTAGTAATAACTCTTGGGTTGTTACTACGCCTGCAAAGGCTATTAATACAAAGGGTACTGCATCAAAGATGTAGGCTATGGCAGAACTTCCTATTGTACGAAGCCATAGATGACGCCCTTTTGTCCATTTTTTTATACGTTCCATAAACCATGCGTTTGATAGTTCTCCGAGTAAGAAACCTACCAACGAGGCTACAACTATCCTTGGTACATAGTTGAATATATGGTTATATGCTTGCTCGGTTTGATGCAAATGTTCAGGCGAGGGTAACCACACTCCTATTTGGGTACATACTACCATTAATATGTTGCATAAGAGGGTGAGCCATATTACGCGTCGCGCTGTGCGGTATCCCCAGATTTCGGTCAGCACATCGCCAAGCATATATGCAAAAGGGAAGGTTATTGTACCTGCATCAAAGTAAAAGAGACCTAATATGCCTATTACTTTTACTGCCATTACGTTTGATACGAGATAGAGTGTTACAAAGAGTGCTGTAACTATCAGCAAGGGTGTGTTTACGCCTGTTGCTGCATCTCGGTTTTTTAAAGGGTTGTCCGATACCTTGTTCATTTTATTAATTGTTAGTTTTTAGTTGTTAGTTGAACCCTTCTTGTAGTTATTTGTTATTTTAGTTTTTCTGATAACTAACAACTACCCCGAAGGGGCGGTTACAACCGACAACTAATAACTATCTAAGTTGCTCGTTTTATTAGTAATATCATTTTTATAGAGAGGTCGAAGAATACTATTTTGGCATTGGCATTACGCGATATATCGCTTTCGGCACGACCAAATTCTTCCATTATCTCTATTACATTTTTTTCATTTATAAATGGAGCAAAACGTGTTGAGAAGTTTCGCTCTTCTGGTGTCAGATATACTATTGAGGGTATGTGCGCATTGTATATATAGTTTTCGCGCAACATTCGCTGACAATATTGTAAGAAACGTTTTTCTGCTTCGCGTCCGAGTTTTGCCACCTCCTCGCTCCAAGCCTTCATCTCTTTTATTTTGCGTGCATATGATAGTCGCATCATCTGCACAAAGAGGTCAAAGAATTGTGAGTTTTCTCCTGTCTGCCTCATTAAGTCTAATGCTTGGCGATAACTGCCTCCTGCTAATCGGGTTATTCCGTCTGCAGCCTCTCTATCGACATTGAAATTTGTTTGTATTGTCTGCGATATGATTTCGGCTGGTAGCGACTTGAAGTTTAAGGGTTGTGTTCGCGATAGTATGGTTGCCAATAGCTTGTCGGGACGGTTTGATACGAGTAGAAATATTGTCTTATCGTATGGTTCTTCTAATATCTTCAACAGTTTGTTGGCGCAACCTTCGTTCATCAACTCGGGCAGCCATATTATCATTACTTTGTATTCTGATTGAAAACTTTTGTATGTTAGTTTGCGTATTATCTCCTGACTTTCATCTACATATATTTGCGGTTGGGCATTCTCGGCATTTATCTCTGAGAGCCAACTCTCCAACGATATATATTTTGTTTCGGTCAAAAGGTGTCGCCACTCTTTTATGTAGTCGTCAGATACGGCACGCTTGGGTTTTGATGTTTTGTATATTGGAAAGACATAATGTATATCGGGGTGCATCATAGAGGTTATCTGTCGGCACGACGGACAATCGCCACACGAATCGGTATCGCCCGGTTTTTTACCTGTGCAGTTTAGGTAACAGGCATAGGCTATTGCCATTCCCAATTTACCAACTCCGTCGGGACCGCATAGTAATCGGGCATGGGGTATTTTGCCTTCTGATACAGATTGTATCAAATGGGCTTTTATATCTTCGTGTCCTATTATATCTTTGAAAAACATCTTCCTTTTTTTACTGCTTTAATATACTGCTTTTGCTACCTGTGCTACACTCTCGGTTGCCATTAGCGAATAGAAGTGTATGCTTGGTACTCCTTTTGCTCTTAGCTCTTTTGCCTGCATTGTACACCACTCTATTCCCACCTGTTTTGCTGCGGCATCGTCTTTGCATTTTGACAACTCCTCTGCCAAAGCATCGGGTAAATCAACATGGAACACTTTTGGTAACACATTCAACTGATTGGCAAAGACTATGGGTTTTATTCCTGGTACAATGGGTACGGTTATGCCTATTGCCCTGCATCGTTCAACAAACTCAAAGTATTTTGAGTTATCAAAAAACATTTGGGTTACAACATAGTCGGCTCCGTTGTCAACTTTGTCTTTAAGTCGTTTTATATCCTGCTCAATATTTGGTGCTTCGTCGTGCTTCTCGGGATAACCTGCTACTCCGTATGAAAAAGGTGTTGTTATTGAGGTTTGAGTACCATCAATAAAGAGTCCTTTGTTAAAATCGTTTACCTGATTTTGCAACTCTATTGCGTGCAAGTGTCCGTCTGGCTCAGGGATAAAACGCGGGTCGTGTTTTGCCTTGTCCCCACGTAATATCAATAGATTTTGTATTCCCAAAAAGTTCAAATCAATTAGAGAGTACTCTATTTCACTTTTTGAAAATCCACTACATATTATATGTGGTACAACAGTAATATTATATTTGTGTTGTATTGCCGATGCCAATGCCACTGTTCCGGGACGGGTACGCACTGCAACTCGTTTATATAATCCACCGTCTGCCTCTTTGTATATATACTCGCTACGGTGAGATGTTATGTTTATATATTGAGGGTCAAACTCCCTTAAACGATCGATTGTTTTAAACACCTTTTCAATACTGTTTCCTTTTAAGGGCGGAAGCACCTCAAAAGAAAAGGCTGTTTTATTACTATTGGTTATAAGTTCCTTTACTTTCATCGTCTCCGATTTTATACAACTTACAAAAATAATACTTTTCTGTAATTAATTTGAATAGTTACAACGCTTTTGAATGTTTTTTATTAACTTTGAGGATAATTGCATTATTGACTTTAAATGAGATTTGAAGATTTAGACCTTGAACCTGAAGTGCTGGACGGCTTGGACGCAATGAATTTTATTGAAGCTACTCCTATTCAAGAGCTTACTATTCCGGTTGTATTAGAAGGTAAAGATATTATTGCCTGCGCTCAGACAGGCACAGGCAAAACCGCCGCTTATATTCTACCACTGCTTAACCTTATTATGCGTCATAAGTTTGATGGCGATGATGATGCCGTAAGAGCTATTATTATTGCTCCTACTCGCGAATTGGCTTCGCAAATTGATATGCAGTTTGAGGGGTTCTCATACTTTATGACAATTTCAACTCTTTCGGTTTCGGGTGGTGGCGACGGCGCACAATGGGACCAACAAAAGCGCGCATTTAATAAAGGTGCCGATGTTATTATTGCTACTCCCGGCAGAATGATTTCGCATTTGATTAATAGCAAAATATCGCTTGACTGCGTTGAATACTTGGTTCTTGATGAAGCTGACAGAATGTTGGATATGGGCTTTTATGATGATATTATGAAAATATCAAAGTATCTGCCAAACAACCGACAAACTTTGCTGTTTTCGGCAACTATGCCTCCTAAAATAAGAACTTTGGCAAAGAATATTCTGAATAATCCTGCCGAGATTAATGTTGCCATTTCAAAACCTAACGAGGCTATTAAACAGATGGCATATGTTTGCTATGAGCCTCAAAAAATTGGTTTGGTTGAGCATATATTTTCAAACCCCATTGAGAGCAAAACGATAATTTTTTCATCGTCAAAAATTAAGGTTAAAGAGCTTGCTCATACTCTTAAACGCATGAAATATAATGTCAGAGCTATGCACTCTGACCTTGAACAGAACCAACGCGACGAGGTTATGCTCGACTTCAAGAATGGTAAAGTTGACATCCTTGTTGCCACTGATATTGTTGCTCGTGGTATTGATATAACTGATATTGGTTTGGTTATAAACTACGATGTTCCGCACGACCCTGAGGATTATATCCACCGTATAGGGCGAACTGCTCGCGCTAATGCCGAAGGTGAAGCTATTACATTTATTTCGGAAAAAGAGCAGGATAGGTTTGGTAAAATTGAACGTTTTTTGGAGCGAGAGGTTGAAAAAATTAAAATACCCGAACATTTGGGCGATGCTCCTGCGTACGCCCCCAGCGTAAACGAGAAGAAGAAAAAGTTTTACAAAAAAGGTAATAATCGTAAAGGAAATGGGGTTAAGGGAAACAGAAGATATAATAGCAAAGAGCACAACTCAAACCTACATAAAAAACAGAGGTAATAACAATTAATGATTTACACAAACAAAATTAAACAATTATGAGATTTTATAGATACATCATATCGGCATTTATTGTTGCTTTATCTTTCACATCGTGTAACTCTAATAAGAACAATGAGGAAGCTAAAGAGATTGAAAAGGCTATAAAATATGGTTTGCCAATTGAGGACTATGATGTTATGTGCGACACACTGAAACCTAATCAAACATTTACCGAACTACTTGAAGGTTTTGGATTTTCGGTTAATGATGTATATAACCTTGTTCAATGCCCCGATTCGGTTTTTAATGCTCGCAAATTACGTCCGGGACAGATTTGCTCGCTACTTTGCGATACCGACTCTGTTGCTACCCCACGCTATTTGGTGTATGAGGAGAACTTAAAAGATTATGTTGTTTTTGACCTTACAAACAACTATAAGGCTACACGCAAAAGTAACCCAACACATTGGTGCGAGAGAGAGGTTGCCGGAATGGTAAATTCTTCGTTATGGGTATCGATGCAAGAGAGTGGCGCATCTCCTTTATTGGCTGTTGAGATGTCGCATATTTTCGGGTGGTCGGTCGATTTCTTTGGAGTTCAAAGAGGAGATGAGTATCGTCTGATATATACATGCGAATATATTGGCGAAACACCTATTAACAACTATCGTATTTTGGCGGCATCGTTTAAAACAGCCGATACTACTATTTATGCCATTCCGTTTACCCAAGACAATGAGGAGCTGTTTTATAATGTTGATGGTAATAGTCTTGAGGGAGCATTCTTAAAGGCTCCGCTTGATTACTACCGCATATCATCGCGTTTCACAAACAGCCGTTTTCACCCTGTACTTAAACGATATAGAGCACATCACGGCGTTGACTATGCTGCACCGGTTGGCACTCCTGTTTATGCTATTGGTAGCGGAAAGGTTATTGCTAAAGCATATCAAGCCGGGGGTGGCGGTAATTATGTAAAAATTCGCCACAATAGCGTGTATGTTACAACCTATATGCACCTTTCACGCTTTGCAAAGGGACTTAAAGTGGGCGATTACGTTAAACAAAAACAGGTTATCGGATATGTTGGCTCAACAGGAATTTCAACAGGACCTCACCTCGATTTCAGGGTTCATGAAAATGGCAAGCCCATTAATCCGTTAACAATAAAATCGCAACCTAAAAAACCTATCAGCAAAGCAAACAAAGAGGCATTTAACGTAGTTGCCGATTCGCTTGTATTACGTCTTAAAGCTATTACTACTGACACATTGATAAACAAATAATTCGTGTAATCATGACTGATGCTCCTCGTCCCCTTAATTTTACCGAAGCTCTTAATGCTTCAATAAGTAAATTGTTCTATTTTCACGGTCGTTCGCGAAGATCTGAGTTTTGGTGGACACAACTTGTTGTTTATCTTGCATCAATAACCATTCCTTTTTTAGGTTTTGTTTTTCATATATTGACAATTCCGCTTACATTCCGCAGACTACACGACACCGGACGCAGTGGCTGGTGGTGGGGTTTTGGCGCATTACTGAATTTTGCATTTTGGGGTGTTATAATATACGAAATATCTCTAACATTAGGCACAATTACCTATTATCCTAACTACTATTTTGATGAAACAACAAGCTCAAATTACATAATACTTTATGCAATATTAGGTGTTACAATGGTAATATATAATATTGTATTACTGATATTCTGTTGCCTTGATAGCGAACCTTACGAAAACAAATATGGCGAATCACCTAAGTATGGATATAACGAGATGAACAACAATAATTATAACATATAAATTTATCTGTTTATATCTTATAATAAAATTAAGGTACTGAGAATTTCTAAAAAGATTTTCTCAGTTTTTTTTAGAAGCTGTTTAAATTTTATTAACAGCTTCTTATATTTTTCTTTGACTGTGCCACATTTTGGCATATACGCCCCTTACTTTTGTATCAGAAAACAACAAAAGAGTAAAATTGTAAATGATATAAAATTATGGAAGTATTCTTATTAATTGCAGCTGTTGCTCTTATTCATAGTTTAATTGGTTGCATCTTGGGTATGGACTTTTAATATTGGCTGCATTAGTTTTTAGTTAATAAACATGTTTAATATAGCGGATAAAAAAGGAGGTTATTATGTTTGAAATTTTAATTTACATTGGTTTAGCTCTGCTTTTCTTAGATGCAGTTTTGGGGAAAGGGGGAAACTTATAATGTTTGCTGTTATTGTTATAGCAGTTCTTCTGCTTAATGTTTTTGCTCAAATGACCGGAGGCTCTGACCGATGGGGAGGATTGTTTCTGATATTTCAAAGATACTAATTTGAAAAGTCTTCTACTTACTTTTTTTTATTTTAATGGCGCATATAGAGAAGAGAAGTAGGCTTACTATGGCGGTCCAGAGGGTACCGTTATCTATGGTGCCTACTTTTTCTATTTGGTCGGTTGTTAGTTCGGTATTCAACATATAGGCGGCTATGGTTGCCATGGTGTTGTTTAGGAAATGGGCATATATTGGCAGCCATATGCTTTTTGACCATACTAATAGGTAACCAAAAAAGGCTCCTAAGAGCATTCGTGGAAAGAAGCCAAAAAATTGTATGTGTATGGCACTGAATATTATGGCTGCTACCCATATTGCTACGTGTGGGTTTGCCCATTTTTCGTTTATCAGTTTTTGCAGTACTCCGCGAAATGTTAGTTCTTCGCCTATACCTGTTAATACTCCTACCATTAGTATGGTGGCTATTAGTGCTGGTATGGTTTTTATTGCAAGGAGTTGTTTGGTAGCTTCGGCGGCTGCTTCTTCTTGTGCTCTCATCCACTCTTCTATACCCGACATAAATTGGGGCAAATGTAAGCCTTCGTTCCACGATACTATGAGGTTTAGTGCAGGTAGCATTGTTATCATTGCTAATGTTACCCATATTATCTGTCTTGCTGATGGTAGGGTTGTCAGGCTAAGATATTTGAAGGGAGTTGTGGTTATTAGTCGTGCTGTTATGAGTGGTGCGGCTACAAATAGTACTAATCCTTGTAGGGCTAATGTTATTAATAATAGTGTGTGCTGTGGTAGTGTGGTGAATATTTTTGAGGCTATTGTTACTAAGGCTGATGCTATGATAAACATTACGGCTTCGACCAAAATGAAAGTTAGCACTCGTGTTTTTATGTTGGTTGAAAAAAAGTTATATTTCATTTTTCAGTTTAGTGTGTTTATTATTGTTACTGCTGTGTATAGGAGGGTAAAGAGCAATTGATTTTTTGCTGTTTTGCCTATATAGGGGTTTAGTGCACTGCCTTTTGTTTTGCGTATTTTTTGCCACGTTTTTATGTGAAGTGCCATATATATTATCGCTGCTATGATACCTGTGTATGTGGGCAGAAGTATTGCAGTTGCTATTATTCCGTTTAGGAGATAAGCTACTTCGGCAAAGCGTCTGCCAAGTATTACTACTGAGGTGCGCTTGTTATCGGCTCGGTCGGTTTCGTAGTCGCGATAGTTGTTTACTAATAGTATGTTTGATGAGAGTAATCCCATTGCTACTGCTCCGTATATTACATTTTGTGATAGTGTGCCTGTTTGTAGCCAATAGGTGGCTGTTACGGGTACTATGCCAAAGAATATGAATACGGTTACTTCGCCTAATCCGTGGTATGATAATGGATAGGGTCCTGCTGAATAGGCTAAGGCAAAGATGACTATTATTGCGCCTAATATTAAGAGTGGCATGCCTCCTATGGGTATGAGTGTGCAACCTACTATTGCAGCAAGGGCGAGGGTTAGCAGAGTTGCCCGTAGCATTGTTTTGGGTTTTATATCGCCTGATGCTACGGCTCGCCTCTGCCCTACTCGGTCTGGTTTGTCGCTCCCGTTTTTATAATCGAAATAGTCGTTTGCAAAGTTTGATGCTATTTGCGCTAATAGGGCAAATAGGGTGCATATTATAAATACCGTCCAATTGAGATGGTTTTGTTGCCACGCATAGACGGTTGCTATTATTACGGGAGCTATTGATGTTGGCAGGGTGTGTGGGCGTGCTGCTGATATCCAATGTTTTATCATCTCTTGCGTTTGTTGTTTTTTGCGTTTACGGAGGGCTCGTCAAGGTTAAAGCAGGCTTTTATTCCTTGGCGTATGATCTCTGCGTCGGTACCTCCGCGTTTTAGTATGAATATTATGTAGTTTATGTATTGATCGGGGGTTGTAAATCCGCATAGATGTGCTACTCGGCTTTGGGTTATCATCGCTTTTTGATTGAAAAAACGGAGTATTGCCATGTAGTTCTCTTCGCGCACATATCGTTGAAATTTATCTACTAATTTTGTGTAGGTGTTCAGCGGACTTATTTCGTCGGTTAGGTGCTCTACGTGATGTACAAATTCTTCGATTGTTGATACGCGTGAGTCTATTCTGAACTCTATTCCGTTGCGTATGCGATGGCGCGTGTGTATGAGTGCTTGTTCTTCTATTTGGGTATTGAAAAACTTGATGACTGAGTTTTTTACTTTGTTGAATACTTGTTGTTCGTTATTGCCTGTGCATCGGGCTACGGTGCGTATTACCGGCTCTATCATCAGCAGGTTTTCTACTTCTGCTACGTTAGGTACGTATATGTTTTTTCCTCGTAGGTATTCTACTTCGTGTGTTGTGCGACGATCGCGATCAACTATTCCGCGCGATTCTAAGAGATGAAAGTTTTTCATCTCTGAGAAGGCTTTGGTTACTTCTATTACTTTGCTACAACCGCCTAAGGGCTTTACGGTGTAGTCGGTGAATACGAGTGGATATAGGCGGTTATCGATGCTCGATTTTGAATCGCCTTCAATGAATAGCACCGGTTTACGTCCGCCTAATAGCTCAAGGTATATCTCTTCTGGCAAGGTGTCGCGACTTTCAATGAATTCATAATCAAAACTGTTGGTGTTGGCATCATAATCTTTTACCCATATTCGTTTTCCGCTACGCGATACGGCAAAGTTTAGGTCATGTGTCAGGTATATGAAAGTGCAATCGGGTCGCTGACGTTCTATATCGTCCCATAACGACGACATCATTGAGGGGTGCAAATGCATCTCCGGTTCATCTATTATTATTATTGAGTTGGGACGTGCTATTAGTGATGAGGCTATTAAGTATAGTACTACTTGCTCGCCATGGCTCATATCCATGGCATTATAATTGTTTTTTGAGCCTTCTGATACTATCTCTAATTTCCCGTTGCTTCGTACTATTTTTCGGTGCGGGAAGATTCGTTCCCATATTATTTGCGTGCGGTCTAATGTTGATGCCTTCAGTTTTGCTTCTTTTCCTAAGGCTATGTCGTTTTTATAGTCAATTAGGTTTTGCATCTCTTCTCTTATTAAGAGCGCAAATAGCTGACCAAATTCATTTTTTACGGTGATGTTTTTGTTTTGTCCAAAGTATTTTTGATATTCTCCACCTATGGAGTTAGGTCGCACCGGGGCTTCTTCGTCAATTGGCATTACGGTATTGAGTGCCGATATTCTGAAGGTGTTATCTTGATAACGTCGTTCTATCTCTTTTCCAAATCGGCTTTTTCCTGCTCCATTGGCTCCTACTATAACCATATTTGTTATATTGGTTAGTTTGGTTTCTTTGCCTCCGTTTTTGTGTTGTGGTAATATTATCTCCATAGTTCTGATTTTTATTTTTTTGACTTTGAAGAATTAACGCATCGCCTATGTTTTGAATGCGATGCGCTTTACTTATTTTATATCTAATTTACCGCGT
Organism: Candidatus Caccoplasma sp.; assembly: GCA_045587545.1. Lineage (GTDB taxonomy): Bacteria > Bacteroidota > Bacteroidia > Bacteroidales > G3-4614 > Caccoplasma_A. The sequence goes on along the minus strand of JAZNCN010000015.1, from coordinate 34,720 downwards.
TGTGCTTGACGTATCATCTCTTCTCCGGGTATTATATATATTTCAGCTCGACGATTCTGTGCTCTTTCTGACATTGTGCGGTTTTTATTTAGGGGTTCTTCTCCGCCCATGGCATAGGTTACTACTTTTGCCTTATCTGCTCCTTCTGCTAAGAACCATTGTAATATTGCTTCGGCTCGCGATGAGGTGAGCGTAAGGTTGTAATCGATACTGCCGGTATTATCGCTATGGGTTACTATGAGTATATGAAAGAGTCCTTTTTGCTCAAAATATTTTACAAACGGGCGCAACATCATTTCTGCTCTGTTCCATAGTGTTACGCCATTAGGGAGAAATAGTTTTTCCATTGGTAATACGGCTTTTAATACCTCTCCATCTCGCTCCAATTTTACGGCTGATATGTTTTTTACTTTCAACAATCGTTTTTGCTCGTTAACCATATACTCTTTTATTTTCTTACGGGCTATGGACGATTGTACCTGATGTAGATTTTTATTTTCGTCTATGGTTAGAGTGTGTATGTCTATTACGGGTTGTTCGTTTTTTTTCTCCTTTTTAAATATGGATAAAAAACCTCCACCCTCTTGACGTTTGAATATTTGTGCTTCTGCTTCAAACGTTAACAGTAATAAGGCTATTAGAAATGTTAGTATGCTGACTCTTTTGTATGTCATCAAATTGAGCTCTATTTAAACATTCCTATCGACTCGCAGTATGATAGTTCTCCTTCAATTATTGCTTCAATCTGCTCGGGTGTTAGCTTGCAGAGCTTATCGCGTTTTGCATTTGATACGGCATAGTCTATTATTTCGTCATCGGCAATTGCTATCTCGGCATCTTCTGCTTCGTCCATAAATCCTTTACTCTCATAGAAATCGTATATGAGATCTACTACGTAATAGATGTCATCATCGCTTACTGTTGATGCTACTGCAGGCTCTAAATTTTTTCTTATGTATTTTACGGCTTCTTCGTCATCGTAAAATAATTCTTCGTCTTTTGCCATAGTTTTGTTTTATTTTGTTTTGCTAAGATAATAATTTTTGTGGAGAGTTGAATTATTATTTACAATATTTATGTTTTTATTTATTCCTGTTTATGAAAAGTTATTGTAACTTAGCACTATTGAAATTTTTATGTTATGAAATTTTTTATTGCTTTTGGAGTTGCTGTACTATTGCTTATTGGTACTGTTTCGTGCAACAGAGATTGTGGTTGCCAAAAACCTGTTATTGAAAATTTTGAGAGGGCTTAACTTTTTGTTTTCGGTCTTAAATAAGAGAGGCTGTCCGTGGACAGCCTCTCTTGTGTTTATTGTTTTGCTTCTAATTATTTAGATGCTTTTTTTGTTGTCTTTTTTGCAGGTGCTTTTTTTGAGGGTTTTTCCTCTGCTACTACGGGCTCTTCTGCTTTAGGCTCTGCCTTTTTGGCAGGCTTCTTTGTTGCTGCTTTTTTTACAGGTTTTTCTTCTGTTATTCCTGCATTTGCCTTTGCACTTGCCAACTCTTTTTTCAATACCTCAATTTCGGCTGCTTGGTTACGAATTGTTGTGATTAGTGCATTCAACTCTTCGTTCTCTATTGAGTCGGGGAATTGCTCTTCAACGCGCACTATGAAGTCACTTAATACGTTCATATAGTTGGTGAATGCCTCGTATGCTGAATCGTATGGACTATAGTGACTATGTACTGCTCCGTCGGCAAAGTGTTTTGTACACATGTAGTAGAAGTGGTCTGATGCTTGCAGATAGTTCCAGTCTTGTTTTAGACGTGTGTCTGAACACAAGCGCACGCGCTCTGCCACTGAGTATAGTTTCTCAAATGCTTCTTTTTGTAGTATGTTTCCTAACCATGCTGATGTATCACGCTCTTCGTCTGCCCATGAGATTGGATCGTTTACTGAGATTACATCTACCGGTTTGTATTTTGCTACTACTTCTGATGGTGTTGAGAAGGTTATTCCTTTGTCGGCTGCAAAGCGTGGTAGGGCTTTCATAAATCCGAAAATTCCTGTCTCTGCTGATTGTAACTCTCCAAGTGTATCGTATGTCATAAATAGGTTTACTACATCTTCGCCTTCGGGTAATGAGCCTATCCAACCCATAAATTTATCGGCTGTTAAGGGATACTCGTTCCATGCGAAGTTTGAGAAACGGAATGTTATGTCGTCGCTCAATTTATAGTTTTTAAGCAATAGTTTTACTTTGGGCGCTGTTGCTGGTGTATATAAGTAGTTAGGACTCTTCCAACCCAATATATGTTTTGCTCCTTCTGTTATTATTCCTTTGAAGCCCATTGATGCTACCATTGCTGCTATATCGTCAGAGTATATCAACTCAGTGTTACGGAATACTTTAGGTCGTTGTCCGAACAGCAACTCTATTTTATCGTCGTGTGCTTTTACTTGGTTTGCAAACTCTTCGGGGTCGGTTAATGACGCAAGTGAGTGTGCGTATGTTTCTGATAGGAACTCTACGCTTCCTGTTTTTGCCAACTCTCGCATTGAGTCGATAAACTCGGGCACATACATCTCTAATTGCTCTAATGCTACTCCTGAGATTGAGAATGCCACTTTAAATTTGCCTCCCGAATCTTCAATCATCTCTAATAATGCACGATTTGCGGGTAGGTATGAACGTTCTGCTATTCGACGGATTATCTCTTCGTTGTTGAAATCGTCATAGTAGTAGTGGTCGTTACCTATGTCGAAGAAACGATAGCGTTTCAAACGAAATGGTTGATGAATTTGAAAATAGAAACAGATTGTTCTCATTTTATTGCTGTTTTAAAGTTTTACCATTGCATTACCTTACGGTAGATATCTATCACTTTTTGTCCTGCGTATTCCCACTTAATTTCGTTTACTTCGCGTATTCCTTCTTCTTTCATGTGGTTATACATTGCTGGATATGTTATTATTGAATATACGGCATCTGCCATTGCATCTACGTCCCAATAGTCTGTTTTTACTACATTGTTTAATATTTCGGCACAACCTGACTGTTTTGAGATGATTGATGGCACTCCTACTTGCATTGCTTCAAGGGGTGATATTCCAAAGGGTTCGGATACGGAAGGCATCATATATACATCGCTCGATTTAAGCATCTCATATACCTGTTTTCCGCGTAAGAAGCCTGTGAATTGGAATTTATCGGCTATGTCTCGCTCTGCGGCTAAGCGTATCATTTTATTCATCATATCGCCACTTCCTGCCATCACAAAGCGTACGTTATTTGTTTTACGCAATACTTGTGCTGCTACCTCTACAAAGTATTCGGGCCCTTTTTGCATTGTTATACGTCCGAGGAATGTTACTACTTTTTCTTTGGGGTTGCGTGGCATCTCTATTGCCATAATCTCCTCACTCATAGGTTCTACTGCATTGTGCACTGTAGTTACCTTATCTGGTGATATACCGTATTTTTCTATTACGGTTTGACGGGTAAGATTACTTACTGTTATTATATGATCAGCATTGTTCATTCCGTCTTTTTCAATGCGGAACACATCGGGGTTTACGTTTCCACGACTACGGTCAAAGTCGGTTGCGTGTACGTGTATTACCAATGGTTTGCCTGTTATCTGTTTTGCATGTATTCCTGCCGGATAGGTTAACCAGTCGTGTGAGTGTATTACATCGCAGGGTACTGTGCGTGCTATGACTCCGGCTACTATTGAGTAGTTGTTTATCTCCTCAAGTATGTTGTCGGCATAGCGTCCTGAAAATTCTATACAACCTAAATTATTGGTATGGATATAGTTGAAATCGGCATATATGTTATTTCGCAAATCGTAATAGGTTTGCGGATTCATTGTATTGCCTATCTGATTTTGTACTGTATCCCAATCTACATCGCGCCATACAACCGGAGTATTGTTGGCTCCTATGATGTTGGCAAATCCTTTTTCTTCGTCGCCCCAAGGCTTGGGTATCACAAATGTTATATCCATATCGCCACATTTGTGCATTCCTTTGGTTAGACCGTAACTTGCTGTTCCGAGACCGCCGAGAATATGAGGCGGGAACTCCCATCCAAACATTAACGCTCTCATATCTATATGTTGTTATTATAGTTTTTCATTAGGTTCAATACTCTCAATATTTCTGCTACGTTCACGGCATAGCTTATTCCTCCTCGTCCGATGAATGGCGGGTTTCCGTCAAAGAGTTCTGATATTGTTCCTATACAATTGTTCGACATCTCTTCTTCAAATCCTATCAACATTCTTTCTATGAATGATACTCCACTCAATCCAAAGATTTTTAGATATGCTTCGGCGTATGCTCCCATTAGCCATGGACGTGCAGGTCCTTGATAGTAGGCTTGCTCACGATCATATCGTGGTCCGTAATATATAGGGCGGTATCCGTAACTTTTGGGACTTAGGGTTCTTAATCCTTTGGGTGTTAATAACTCTTTGGTTATTACATCTAAGACTCCTTTTCGCTCTTTTCGCGCTAATGGTGAGTACTCTAATGATATTGCAAATACCATATTGGGACGTACGCTTAACTCCCCGTATCCTCCATCTACATAATCGTACAAATATCCATGCTCATTTAAGAATGTCTCCTTGAACGAAATGTCTATTTGCTCAATCAAATCTGATATTGTATTACGCATTGTGGCTTTTTTCTTGTCACGTATGGTTGAGTGACAGAATTTTAAGGCATTATACCATAGTGCGTTAAATTCTACCAAATATCCTGTTCGTGGTGTTGCTGGGCGTCCTCCTTCGGCAAGGGTTGTCATCCACGAAATTGAACGCTCGCGTCCGTCGCTATATATTAATCCATTTTCATGTACAAACAAGTTTGGGTGTCCTCCTTCTAAGATATACATTACTATATCTTCAAGTATTTGTCCGTATTTTTTTACACACTCATCAAATGAGATTGTTTGTGCATATTGTTGTATTGCCCATATTGCCCATAAGGGTACATCGGGTTGGTCAATTCCTTTTATGGTTTTGTCTATTTCTCCGCTATCCATATACTTCTTTAATGCTGCCAATGCTGTATCCATCATTTTGTGATACATTGGTTCATCGTCAATGTGTAATGAACATCCGGGTATTGATATGAACAGGTCGCGAGCTCTTACTTTAAACCATGGATAGCCTACCAACATGTAATTCTCATTGTTGCGCTTCAAATAGAATTGTTGTGCAGCATTTTTCAAACAGTTGTAGAATGAGGTACGGTGTGGTCGCACTTCCAACTCTTTGTTGAACATTGCTGTTAAACTACGGGGTTTTACCTCTTCAATTCCGGCTGAGAATATTATTGATTCGCCTTTCTTTATTGGCATCTGAAAGTATCCGGGTACAAATAAATCTTCGCGATAAGAGTATCCTCGTTCTTGGTCTTTTACATATTCTATTCCATTGTACCAATGAGGATCGCTTACAAACTCTACCTTTTTGCTGTATTGCATATATAGGTTGGGATATCCTGCATATAGGCAACAACTTATTCCGTTTGGTACTTCGTTATACTCTTTGTTTATTTGATTGTTTTCAATACATACATCATTTGCATTGCGGAACGCCAAGAATGGACGGAACTGCAATGTTGTTTCTGAGTGAGCATCTACTAAAGTATATTTTATCAATATGCGACTTTCGTGAGATACGAATATTTTTTCCTGTTTAAGTACTACACCTCCTACTCTATATACAGTCTTGGGTATATCGTCACAATTATACTCTCGAATGTACTTGTGTCCGTTGGGGCTATAAACATTGCCTTGATACTTGTGTATTCCTAAATTAAAAGGCGCTCCGTGCTGAATAACAGTAGCGTCAAGGGAAGACAACATTACATGATTCTCGTCGTCCATTTCTGGAATGGGTATTACCAACAATCCGTGTTGTTTGCGGGTATTACACCCCACCAACGTTGTGCAATGGTATGCTCCGGATTTATTGGTTCTCAAAATCTCTCGCGGTAATGACTGCTCAAGATTTATCATCAAACTCTTATCAAACTTTAGATAACTCATAATCCGTTGATATTATTTTTTTGATTTATTTTTTTGGGGACACAAATGTGTGTGTACTCTTTATTTCTGACGAAATTAAAGTTTTATTTTATATAAAACAAATTTTTTCAACAAAATTTAAGTAATAATCAAATTTTGTCAAATTTATGTTATATATTATTTTAGTTACTTGTATATGCTTTATAGTGTCTCTAATATTTGGGTTATGTTTGACATAAACATTCTTACTGATATCGCCAATAATATTATTCCAAATACGCGTTGCAATACGTATATTCCTCCATCGCCTAACACCTTTTCAAAGAATGAGACTAATCTGATTGCAATATATATGACTATTACATTTGCTACAAGTGAAAGCAAGATGTCTTGTATTGAGTAGAGTGCTCGCAACGACAACAATGTTGTAAATGAGCCTGCTCCGGCTATTAACGGGAATACTATGGGCACAAATACACTTGAACTGGCCGGAGTATCATCGGTTTTAAATATTTTTATACCGAAAATCATTTCAAATGCTAAGGCAAATATGACTAACGAGCCTGCCACAGCAAAAGATGCAATATCCACATTGAAAAGATCCAACAATGCTTCTCCCACAAATAAAAATACTACAAAAGCCGCCAATGAGTATAGGGCTGCTTTTGTTGCATTCACAGGTCTTCCTTGACGTTTGTAATCAATTATGATTGGCATAAGACCCGGTACATCAATCACCGCAAAAAGTACCAAAAAGGCACTTAAAGCATCTTTAAAATTGAAAGCAAAATTTTCCATAATACTGTTTTATGTTTAACGTTTTGCAAATATATAAATAATTAAGAGCACTTATCATTTGTAAGTAAAAAAAAATTTTTTTATTGTCTTACTATATGATTTATCAACTTTTTAAACAAATAGTATTATGTTTTGTTGCTATTTCTTTTTTATTCTGTTAATATTCTTATTTTTTGGCTATTTCATATTGTTATTATGCTAATCTTATTGTTATTTGATTTATATTTGCAACCATAAATTTTATTAAATATTTTAAACCGTTTATTATATAATGAGTATTTACGATTCTCTTTTGCAAATTCCTCTTTTTACCGGATTGAGTATTGAGTCTTTTAATGAAATTATAGAAAAATTCAAATTTGACTTTTTGAATTACAATAAAAATAATATTATCATAAAAAAGGGTGAAGAGTGTAATGAAATCAGGTTTGTTATTTCCGGAAGTGTCAGAACAGAGCTTATAAGTAAAAATGTAAAAATTAAGCTAATTGAGACTATTTCTGCTCCTAACGATATTTTATCTAATCATATTGTTGGGAACAATCTATCTCCTATTTCCATATGGGCTGCTGAGGATAATACAGGCATTATGGTTATTAACAAAAACGATTTTCTTTCAATTGTTCAAAAATATAGAACTGTACTTTTAAATTATCTTATCTTTCTTTCAAGAAAATCGCAAACAGCAATTGAGAATTTTGATAATGTTTCGGCAGATAACTTCAGGGCAAAATTTGCATATTGGGTTCTTTATCATACCAATTATAATTCAAAGGATATTGCTGTTATTGGAAAACATAGAGATATTTACTCTTTTTTTGGAGTACAACGTACTATATTCTGTAATGTTATTGATGAGATGCAGAAGAGTGGAATTTTAATTGCTGATAATAAAATGATAAAGATTTTGGATCGTAAAATGCTTAGTGCTTATTATAGGAAACAGATTGAATAATTTTATTCTTATATTTATCACATAAAAATAAAAAGGTATTTAATTGAGGTATAAATCTCTTTTAGATACCTTTTTTTTGGCATTATGCGTTTTTATAGTTCAATCTCTTCTTGAAGAAAATATAAGTATGTAATATACTAATGTTGCTAGTGAACTTAATGCTGCTACTACGTATGTATAAGCCGCCCATTTTAATGCATCTTTTGCCTTAGGGTATGTTGATACATTTGATATTCCTGATGATTTTAGCCATGCTAATGCTCGCGAACTTGCATTTATTTCAACGGGTAGTGTGATAAAACTGAACAGGGTTGTAAGACCAAACAGTATTATTCCTACTAGCATTACTTGAGGTACTGATTCTATTAGTAATATTCCTGCCAATAATACCCACTGCATCCAACTTGATGCAAAACTTACTATAGGAACTAATTTTGAACGCATAGCTAAAAATGGATAGTTATATGCATGTTGTACTGCATGTCCACACTCGTGTGCTGCTACTGCCGCTGCTGCTATACTATTACTATTATATACTCCTTCACTAAGGTTTACTGTTAGGGTTAATGGGTTATAATGGTCTGTTAATTGTCCTTGAACCGATACAACTTTTACATCTTTTATTCCTGCCTCTTTAAGCATCTTTTCCGCAACTTCTCGTCCTGTCAACCCGGAAGGTAGGATTATTTTTGAATAGTTCTCAAATTTTGATTTTAATACTTGTTGAACTATAAAACTCAACAATGCAAATGCTATAAATATTATATATATCATGGTTGTTTATATATTATTCCTAATTGTCTCTTACTTTATGTGCATAAAAAACTATCTCTGCTTTTGTGTTGCAAAGATAGTTTTTTTATTGTTATTGAGTTGTTAAAGATTTTTTAATCTACCTCCTAAAGTGTTAGAAATTATAAATTTAGTATTAAATTACCATTCCATATATATAATCATATACCCAACTTACCAATCCTAACAATATTATTCCTGCAACGGTAATGAATACTACGGCTTTTGTATATCCGTCTGATTTTATTGTAGCAATAGGAGTTTCACTATCTTTCAAGAACATAGCTTTTACTACCAATAGATAGTAATACAACGATATGATTGTGTTTAATAAGGCTATAAATACCAATATATACATTCCTGTTGTTCCTGTTTCTATTGCTGAATAGAAGATGAAGAATTTACTGAAAAATCCTGCAAATGGTGGTATTCCTGCCAATGAGAACATTGCTAACATCATTGCGACACTTAATTTAGGATTGGTTTTGTACAATCCGTCATAATCGCTGATGTTTAATTTACCACTTGCTCGCTCTATTGCTCCTGCTACTGCAAAGGCTGCTATGTTTGAGAAGATATATACTAATACATAGTATAGTAATGATGTTGCTCCGTGTGCATTGCATGCCATAATTCCCAACATTATATATCCCGCTTGTGAGATTGATGAGAAGGCAAGGAAACGCTTTATGTTTTGTTGACGTATTGCAAATAGGTTTCCTACGGTTATTGTCAAAATTATTATTGCATACATAACTGTAAGCCATAGCAAATCTGCGGTTCCGAAAGCATCTTTTAATACCATCATAAATGCATATGCCGCAGCTCCTTTTGATATTACAGACAGGTATGATGTTACTACTGTTGGCGCCCCTTGATATACATCGGCTGTCCATAAATGGAAAGGTACTAATGATAGCTTAAAGCCCATTCCTGCAATAAATAACACTACTGCCAATATTGTAAGAGGCGATGTTGTTATATTTGAGATTATTCCGTTATAATAAAGTGTTCCGGTTACTCCGTAGATGTAAGACATTCCCAACAACATTAATGCTGATGAAAATACTGCAAAGAACAGATATTTGGCTGCTGCCTCATATGAATTTTGTTTGTATTTCTCTATTGCTACTAATGCTGTCATTGGTAATGATGCTGTCTCTAATCCTAAGAAGAATAGAAGGAAGTTTTGTGCTGACATCATAAAATACATTCCCAATAGTGTTATGAGTGTCAAAACATAATATTCTCCTCTTCGTATCTGCATATCACCATCTTTTACCCATGATGCTGCTTGTATGAATACTAATATTGTTCCGATATTAAGTATTATTTTTGCTACCTGCTCGGCACTTCCACTTATATACATTCCGCCAAATAGCGATACGTCGGCAAAGTTACCAAATGCCAAATAGAGTGTTTGTATGCCTAATAATGTTATTGCGGTAATGGGAAGATATTTTCCGCATTTTGAAGGCGCAAATGTATCGTATATGAAAAGGAGAATTATAACCACCATAAGGGTCATCTCGGCTCCCATTCCTAAAAACTCTGCGTAATTCATATTATAAATTCTTTCTTATTTTAGATATATTGTAAAATTCGCTCACTTATTACTGAGATGCTGTCGCGTAGAAGGTCTGATACCCATAATGGCAACATTCCTATTCCTGCTACTGCAATTATCAGGGTTATTGTTGAGAATTTCTCATACCATACAGCATCGGTAAGGGTTGCATGATGCTCATCTTGTACAGGTCCGTATAGTATTTTACCTACTACTCGTAATATATACACTGCTGTAATAACTATTGAAGTACATGCAAGTATCGTAAACACGCGACGGAAAGTATCGTCCCATTGGAATGCTCCCACAAAAACTGTCATCTCTGCAACGAATCCACTTAATCCGGGTAATCCTAATGATGCTAAACCGGCTATTACATAACAAACTGAAAGGAATGGCATTATCTTCATTAAGCCTCCCATTTCACGAATATCTCGTGTATGTGTACGTCCGTATATCATACCTATCAATGCAAAGAATAGTGCTGTCATCAAACCGTGCGATAACATCTGCATTATTGCTCCTGTCATTGCTGTTGTGTTCCACATCAATAATGCAAATAATACTAAACCACAGTGGCTTACTGATGAGTAGGCGTTGATGTATTTAAGGTCTGTTTGTACACATGCGCTATATGCTCCGTAGAATACGCTTATTCCTGTTAAAATCAAGAAAATCCATGATAACTCTACTGTTGCATATGGCATAAGGTACATTGCTACTCTGAAACAGCCATAACCTCCAAGTTTCATCAATACTCCTGCGTGAAGCATTGATACTGCTGTTGGCGCCGAAGCGTGACCATCGGGCGACCATGTGTGGAAGGGGAACATTGCTCCTAATACTCCAAATCCCACAAAAGTCAATGGGAATAGTATGTTTTGCATACTTTCTGGTATTGCATTGTTTTTGGCAATTTCAAGGATATTCATTGTTAGATTGCCGTCAACAGATGAGTTAAAATATATTCCCAATATTCCTAACATCAATAGTGCCGATCCTCCCATTAGCATAAGAGTCAACTTCATTGCTGAGTAATATTTCTTTCCGCTTCCCCATATTCCAATAAGTAGATACATGGGTATCAATGCCACCTCATAGAACATAAACATTGTGAAGAGGTCAATTGAGATGAAAAATCCATAAACTCCTATTGACAATAATATCAACCATAAGAAAAACTCTTTTGGGAGAGGATTAATTTTCCATGATGCAAATACTCCTGCAAATACAATTATTGCAGATAGCAAAATCATTGCTACAGATACTCCGTCAACTCCTACTGCATAGTGTATGTTTAATGGTTCAAACCATACATGATCTGCCATAAACAACATCTCTGCTGTATTTCCTGCTGCTCTCTCTCCACAAAATAGTACAACCAATACAATAGATGCTATCAATTGTAATGCTGATCCCACTGTTGCAACAGTTCTTATCTGTGTCATGCTCTTCGAAAGGAAGAGACCTCCCATCATTAATATGGGTATGACTACGAATATTGATAAAATGCTCATATTATATTATTTTTTTCTATTTTCTTTATTTAGATAAATATCAACATTGCTGCTACGGCTATTACCATTGCTCCAACTATATAAACCCAAACGTATGATTGTAATTTTCCTGATTGGAAGCCTTTAATTTTATCAGCCGCAACATTTGTTACTGTTGCAAACATATCCATTGTCGCATCTATTATATGACGATCAAACCATGCTATTGGTTTTGATATGCGTGCAAATATTATTTTATGGGTTATGTATTGATATACATTATCCATATAAAATCTGTTGTATGCCCATTTGTGTAGTTTTGGCAATGTTGCTTGCATCTTCTCTGGTTTGGAATTTGGTTTTGCAAATAACCATGTTGCTAATAATATTGCCACTACTGCACACACTACACTTGTTGTTGCTACAACAGGATCAATGTGAATATGATATGCTGTTCCGTTTGATGTTACAAATTCGCCAAAAGGTATAAATCCTGCAACACATGTTACTACTGCCAAAATTATTAATGGCACTGTCATTGTTGCGGGTGATTCGTGCGGTGTATGTTCGTGTTTTGCCTCTTTTCCCCAGAATATTCCAAAATATAAACGGAACATATAGAATGCGGTTATTGCTGCTACGACTGTCATCCATACTCCCCAGAATGTACTCTTATTGAAGGCTGCTGCTAATATTTCATCTTTACTGAAGAAACCTGAGAATGGTGGTATTCCTGCTATTGCCAAACATGCTATTAGGAATGTTATATGTGTTATTGGCAAATATTTACGTAATCCGCCCATATCGCTCATCTCATTTGAGTGTACTGCGTGTATCACAGCTCCTGCTCCTAAGAATAACAATGCTTTAAACATTGCGTGTGTGAATAGGTGGAACATTGATGCCATATATCCTAATCCGCCTTCGCCGGGAATCATTGAGGTGCATACTCCTAATGCCACCATCATAAAGGCTATTTGTGATATGGTTGAGAATGCTAATACACGTTTTATATCACTTTGTACGCATGCTACTATTGCTGCATATAAGGCTGTTATTGCACCTACCCATGTTATAAGCTCCAATACATCAGGTACTGATAGATATACAGGGAATAGACGCGCTACCAAATATACTCCGGCTACAACCATTGTTGCTGCGTGAATCAATGCTGATACGGGTGTTGGACCTTCCATCGCATCGGGTAACCATATATGCAAAGGAAACATTGCTGATTTTCCTGCTCCGCCCATAAATATTAATGCCATTGCCCATGATGCTACAGAACATCCAAGGAATGTTGCTCCTGATGTTGAAGTCAAGAAGAAACCTCCTTCGGCTGTTAATTGGTCGAACGAGAATGTTTCTGTATAGAATGATAGTAATAATATTCCTATCAAAAATCCTAAATCGGCAAAACGTGTTACTATAAATGCTTTTTTAGATGCTGATACTGCAGCCGGTTTAGTATAGTAAAATCCTATCAATAGATATGATGATACTCCTACTAACTCCCAGAATATATACATCTGGAATATGTTTGTTGCGACAACCAATCCCAACATTGAGAATGTAAACAACGAAAGGAATGCATAGTAACGTTGAAATCCCTTTTCGCCGTGCATATATCCCATACTATATATATGCACCATTAACGATACGGTGGTTATTACTACCAACATCATTACTGAAATGGGATCTAACAATATTCCTAAGTTTATTGTCAATTTATCGGTAAAGCTCAACCATTCAAAATTATATGGTATAAGCGCCTCTCTTACTCCTTCTACTCGGGGCATTCCAAAATATTGGAATGTTACCATATATGATAATATGGTTATTACCAACAATCCTGTTGTTCCGAGCAGTCCTGCAAATTTTTGCGACATCTTATTCCCTGCCAATGCTAAGGTAAGGAACATCAAAAATGGTAACGCAAGTATTACTATTGAATAATCCATATCTTCTTATCTTTTAGTTTTTCATCTTATCCAAGTTATCAGATTTGATGTTCTTGATGTTACGATAAATATTTATTATTATGGCTATTGCTATTGCTGTTTCTGCAGCTGCTATTGCTATGGCAAAGAGAGTAAAGAAGAATCCTTCCATTGCTCCAGGATATAGATAGCGATTAAATACTGCAAAATTTATATCAACTGCATTAAGCATTAACTCTAATGAGATAAGGATAGCCAACATATTGCGGCGTACAATAAAACCGTATACTCCGGCAAAAAACATCACTCCGCTTACTATCAAATAATATATAAAAGGTATCTCCATAATTCTTATCTTTTACGGGCTATCATTATGCCTCCGATTATACATGCAAGCAATAGTACACTTATTAACTCAAAGGGCAATACATATTGGTAACGCTCTGAACCTAACAATACTTGTCCGACGGTTTTCATTGTAATCTCTTCTCCCATTGCATATCGTGATGCCGGAAAAACATGTGTAAACAATGAGTATCCGCATACAACTGCTCCTAAAATTGCTGCAGACAACGCCAATACTAATTTACTGCTCTTTATCTTCTCTTTGTTTTGCCCCAAACCTTGTGTCAAAAGGATTGAGAAGACAAATAATACCACTATACCTCCGGCATAAACTGCAACTTGTACTGCTCCCAGAAAATGGTAATCAAGTTGGAAGTATAGCGCAGCTGTACCAAATAGTACGAACAACAAATATGTTGCTGATCGTAACAGATGTTTTGTGGTAACGGTCATTACAGAGAATATTAACATTACTGCTGCAATGATGTAAAAAATTACCTCGTTCCCTATATTTTCCATAAGTTATATGTTATTTATTTTTTATTCAATTGCTTAACAAGTTTTGAACGAGTAAATACTGCTTGCTCAAAATCGTTTGTAAACTTAATTGCCTTTGTAGGACAACCTTCAACGCATAATTGACAGAATGTACAACTTCCTAAGTCATATAGATATGTATCTAATACCTTTTTCTTTTTTCCATCTTCTGTCTCCTCCATGTGTGATGTAATCTTAATTGTTTGATTAGGGCAATTAATTGAACACAAACCACATGCAGTACACTTGTTATTTCCGTTTTCATCGGTTTCCATTACAAGTGTTGCTCTAAACCTCTCTGCTATTTTCAAGGTATCCCTGTTCTCAGGATAACATTGTGTTACTTTGGGTGTAAAAAACTCTTTTAATGTTATTCTCATTCCTGTCAAAAGAGTCCCCAGACCCTTGAAAATAGATATTATGTACTCTACTAAACTTTTCATAATCTATTTTTTAATGCATTGATCCTCCTACTATATCTAATAATTCATTTGTAATTCCCTGTTGACGCAACTTGTTGTAATCCAATTGCAACTCTTCAAGCAACTTCTTGGCATTGTCGCTTGCCGATTGCATTGCCATTACTCTTGCGGCTTGTTCTGATGCTCTTCCACTATATATTGCCTCCTGCATATCCACTCTTACAAATAGAGGTAATAAAGAATGGAATATATCGCTACGTGAAGGTTCATATATATATGGATTTTGATGTTCCTCTGCCCCTTCTGCTGAAAGACGTGAGGAATCAATTGGTAATAGTGTCCTAGTTTCAACAGGTTGTGATGCCATAGATTTAAATCTTGGATATATTATCTCAACCTCATCATATTCTTTTGATAAAAATTTTGATACTATACCATCGGTAAATTCACTTATTACTATTGCTTCACTTTTTACTGTTAAATAGTCTGATTTTTGTACCTCTACTTCGGACATTTTTGAGAGTATTCCTGTCATTTTTCGTCCTACGGGATATAATGTTATTTTACACTCTTCTCCGTATGTTCTTTGAACATAAGATATTCTCTCCAATAGTTTCTTAAAAAGGTAAATATTGTATGCTCCACACAATCCCTCTTCTGAACCTACTACTACAAATGCAAAATGAGATACTTGACGAATTTGTGTAAGGGGTGATGGATAATCTCCATCAGAGCCTAGAAGATGCTGTATGGCTGAACTCAACTGATTTCGATATGGGTTCATCTGACGAAGAGCTCCCTCTGCCTTACGTAATTTGGCAGTGGCTATCATCTTCATCGCCCCTGTTATCTTCTGCGATGACTTTGTTGAGGTTATCCTTCCTTTTATCTCCCTTATTGTTGCCATCTTTTTTTTACTTAAAATCTTGCTGAAACACTTTCGGCTGCCTCGCGCAATTTTGCCTCTATATTTTCGTCTAATTTACCTATTTGCAATTGATCAAGTACCTCTGCTTTATATTTATTTCTTAAAAGGTCAAGGAACGAATCTTCAAACTCTTTTATTCTGTCTATTTCAATTCCTTTTAATAGGCCTTTAATTCCACAATATATTATTGCTATCTCCTCTCCTACAGGCATTGGAGAGTATTGTGGTTGAACCAATATACGACTATTTTTACGACCTTTATCAATTACCATTGCTGTTACAGGATCAATATCGCCTCCGAATTTTGTAAATGCTTCCAACTCGCGATATTGTGCTTGATCAATCTTAAGTGTTCCTGCAATTTTTTTCATTGCTTTAACTTGCGCATTTCCTCCTACACGTGAAACAGATATTCCCACGTTGATAGCCGGACGTTGTCCTTGGTGGAATAGATTTGTTTCAAGGAATATTTGTCCGTCGGTAATTGAAATTACGTTTGTTGGAATATATGCCGATACGTCACCTGCTTGAGTCTCAATTACAGGAAGGGCTGTTAATGAACCTCCGCCCTTCAACATTGGGCGTAATGATTCAGGAACATCATTCATTGTTTTTACAACCTCTTCGTTATCTATAATTTTAGCTGCACGCTCTAACAAACGTGAATGTAGATAGAAGATATCTCCTGGATATGCTTCACGTCCTGAAGGACGACGAAGAATCAACGATATCTCACGATATGATACTGCTTGTTTTGACAAATCATCATATACTACTAAGGCATGACGTCCTGAGTCGCGAAAATATTCTCCTATCGCCGCTCCTGCAAATGGTGCATAGTATCTCATTGATGCAGGGTCTGAGGCATTTGCTGCAAGCACAATGGTATATTCCATTGCGCCATGCTCTTTTAGTGTATTTACTAATGCAGCTACTGATGAAGCTTTTTGTCCTATTGCTACATATATACAATATACAGGGTCTCCTGCTTCATAGTTTTTACGTTGGTTAATTATTGTATCAACTGCAATTGTTGTTTTTCCTGTTTGACGGTCACCAATAATCAACTCACGTTGTCCTCGTCCAATGGGTATCATGGCATCTACTGCCTTAATTCCTGTTTGTAAAGGTTGATTTACAGGTTGACGATAAATTACTCCGGGAGCTTTACGGTCAAGTGGCATAGGTATCAGTTCTCCTGCTATTGCTCCTTTTCCATCAATTGGCTCGCCTAATGTATTTATAACCCTGCCTAATAATCCTTCTCCAACTTGTATTGATGCTATCTGACCTGTACGACGTACAGTCATATTTTCTTCTACTTTTGCAGTATCGCCCATCAAAATAACACCAACATTACTATCTTCAAGGTTCATAGCCACTCCGCGTACTCCGTTTTCAAACTCTACAAGTTCACTCGCGTGTACATTATCCAATCCGAAGACATGTGCTACTCCGTCTCCTACACTTAAGACGGTACCAACCTCTTCAAAATTGATACGGCTGTCAACCTCTTCTAATTGACGCTTTAAGATATCTGATACTTCACTTGGTTTTATCATACTTTGTTGCTGTTTACTAATTTTAAACGCAAATTTTTTAACTCTCTGTCAATTGATGCATCTAACTGTTGAGAGTCTATTTTTAAGATAAATCCTCCTATTATAGCTGGATCTATCTTGTATTTTAATTCTACTTTACTATCTGTTCGACTTGATATGATTGATGTTATCTTTTCCAACATATTCTCATCAATATCAACCGCAGTTGTTACTTCAACTAATGATATGTTATTTTTTTTGCGATATATTTGTGAATACTTCAAGAATATTTCACGCATATATTCTTCTCGTTTCTTATCAACTACAAGTCGTACAAAGTTTTCAAAATATTTGTCGGCGTTTTTACCGCCCACGGTCATCATTATGGAAATTTTGTCTTTTGCGGGAACAACCGGATTTATGAGCGTTTTTCGTAGCTCAGAAGTAGAAATAAAGGCTTTTTCAACCTTCTCCGCTGTTTTGTACAACGTAGTGGCTACTCCATGCTCGGCACAATATTTGTATAGTGCTGTGGCATATCTCCCTGCTATTACTCCTTCACTCATATTTTAATTTAATTTTGTTTCTCCAACTGTTCCAACATCTTTTCAATAATCTCCTTCTGACTTTTGTCATCGGACAGCTCCTTGCGCACAAGCTTCTCGGCTATCTGCAATGCAAAACCGCTAACTTCGGCACGGAACTGCTCTTCTGAGGCCTTTCTGGCTTGCTCTATTGAGATTGCTGCAGCATCCATAACTTTTTTTGCCTCTGCTGTAGCTGCACTGCGAGCCTCTTCTATTATTCGGTTTTTCATTTGAGTGGCTTCTCTTAGAATCTCCATTTGTTGACGCTGTGCTTCAACCATCAATTGTTGAGCATTCTCTGTTGCATTTTCAAGTTGCTTTTTAGCCTCTTGTGCATAACCCACTCCTTTGTCTATAAGGTCAGCGCGCTCATCTACACTCTTTACAATTGCAGGCCAAACATACTTGGCTGTTACTATGAAGAGTAAAACGAATACGACCAATAGCCAAAATGAAAGACCAAGTTCGGGTTTAAACAGTTCCATTTTAATTATATTAAATAAATATTGCCAATAGACATACAATGATTGCGAACAATGCTACACCTTCAATAAGCGCTGCAATTACAATCATATTTGCACGAATGTCATTTGAAGACTCTGGTTGTCTTGCAATAGACTCCATAGCTGAAGCTCCAATTTTACCAATTCCTAATCCTGCTCCAATTGCTACGATACTTGCGCCTATACATGCGCCAACTTTTGCTAAGCCTGCTGCTGCAGCTTGTAATAAAATCATTTCTAACATAACGTTTCTGTTTTTTTATGATAAATACTATTTATTGTTTTCTACTTTTTTTCTTCTTTATGTTCATGAATTTGTGCCAATCCTATAAATATGGTTGACAGCATAGTAAATACATATGCTTGAATTAAACATATAAGCAAGTGTAATACTCCCATAAACAATGCAAATGCTACTGAGAATACCGCTGTTCCGCTCTGTACTGCCAAACCAAATGCGGAGAATATAAATATGAGACATACCAATACAAGGGTTATCATATGTCCGCCCATCATATTTGCAAACAAACGAATCATCAGCGCCATAGGTTTTGTTAATGCTCCAAATATCTCTATCACAGGCATAAGTGGTATTGGACACTTCATAAACATTGGTACTTCAGGCCATATTAGGTCTTTCCAATAGTGTTTTGTTCCGAATATGTTTATTACCAAAAAAGTCATTAATGCCAACACCATGGTTACTGCTATATTTCCCGATAAGTTAGCTCCACCGGGGAATACTGTTATCATTCCTAATAGGTTTATTATAAAGATAAAGAAAAATACGGTTAAAAGATATGGCGCAAATTTCTTTGCATCTTTTCCTAATATGGGTTTTATAACTTCTCCGTATATCATCTCTATCAATAATTCTACTCCACCAAAGAATTTACGTGGAGCCTTATAGGGATTTTTCTTATACCATCGCGCCATTGGGAGAAATATTAGAAGCATCAATATTGCCGCTAACATAATCTCGGTAACATTCTTTGTTAATGAAAAATCTAATGGACGATACTCTTCTCCTTCTGCATTTATGCCTACGACTTTGCCTGAATTATCGCCATGATGAGTTATTTTAAATCCTTCATACTCCTCGCCGTGTGCTAAACGTGAGGAACTGAAAAGATGCCACTCTCCTTGATAATCACGAACTATTATTGGTAATGGTATTTTTACATGGGTACATGGTAACTCCCACTCATATGAATCTAAAAGGTGATGGAAGATCAATTCTTTTACATTTAATCCTCCCTCCTCTTCTGAGTGGGCAGAAGCCTTAGTTGCTGTTGTAAATGATATTGACAACAACATAGCTAATAGTAATATGTACCTTCTAAACATCATATTGTTTAACTTAGGCATACTGATACCTGATTATTATTTACATCAACAAATCCTCCTTTTATTTGTACAGTCTCTACTATACCTTTACTCTCATACTCCAACTCTCCTTTTGTTAATGTTGAAAGTATAGATGCATGGTTCTCCAAAACAGTAAACGGTCCTACTGTTCCGGGGAGAGTCACTTTTGTTGCCTCTCCTTCAAAGATTATACCATCTGTTGATATTATTTGGAGTTTCATTGTTGTTTTTGCTATTTATTTTCTGCTTCTTGTAGCATCTTCTCTCCTTTGGCTATTGCTTCGTCAATAGTTCCTACGTTAAGAAATGCTTGCTCAGGATATTTATCAACTTCTCCTGCAAGTATCATCTTAAATCCGCGTATTGTCTCTTCAAGGGGCACCATTACTCCGGGTAATCCTGTAAATTGCTCTGCTACATGGAATGGTTGAGATAAGAAGCGTTGTGCTCTACGAGCTCGTGAAACAACTAATTTATCTTCTTCTGAAAGTTCATCAACTCCCATAATTGCAATTACATCTTGCAAATCGTTGTATTTTTGCAATAGTTGCTTTACTGCTTGCGCTGTATTATAGTGCTCTTCTCCTACAATTAAAGGATCAAGTATTCGTGAAGTTGATTCCAATGGATCAACAGCGGGATAGATACCTAACTCAGATATTTTACGACTTAATACTGTTGTTGCATCAAGGAAACTGAAAGTTGTTGCAGGTGCAGGGTCAGTCAAGTCATCAGCAGGGACATAGATTGCTTGCACTGATGTTATTGAACCTGATTTTGTTGATGTGATACGCTCTTGGAGAATACCCATCTCTGAAGCAAGTGTTGGTTGATATCCTACGGCTGAAGGCATTCGACCCAACAATGCAGATACCTCTGATCCGGCTTGTGTAAAACGGAAAATGTTATCAATAAATAGCAATACCTCTTTACCTCCGCCATCTGAATCACGGAATTGCTCTGCTACTGTCAATCCTGATAGGGCAACGCGAAGACGTGCTCCTGGAGGCTCGTTCATTTGTCCGAAAACAAGTGTTGCTTGAGATTTCTCCAACTCTTTCATATCAACTTTTGATACGTCCCAGTTGCCTTTTTCCATCTCTTTCATGAACTCCTCTCCATATTTGATAACGCCTGATTCTAACATCTCACGTAAGAGGTCGTTACCTTCACGAGTTCTCTCTCCTACTCCGGCAAATACAGAAAATCCATCATGACCTTTTGCAATGTTATTAATCATCTCCATGATGAGCACTGTTTTTCCTACTCCTGCTCCACCGAACAAACCAATTTTTCCTCCTTTACTATATGGTTCAAGAAGGTCAATAACCTTAATTCCTGTAAAAAGGAACTCTGAGCCTATTGATAAGTCCTCGAATTTGGGTGCGGGACGGTGAATGGGCACTGTCTCTTCATATTTTAATGGTGCAAGGTGGTCAATTGCATCTCCCATTACATTTAAAAGGCGTCCTTTTACCTGAGTTCCCATAGGCATTGAAAGAGGGCGACGAAGATTTTCTACTTTTATTCCTCTCTCCAATCCGTCTGTGGTATCCATTGCCACACAACGCACTGTATTTTCACCTATGTGCTGCTCTACTTCAAGCAACAAATCGGTGTTACCTTCTCGCTTTACTTTTAATGCTGTGTATATTGATGGTAACTCGCTCTTTTCTACGTCAAATGTTACATCGACTACGGGACCGATTACCTGAGCAATATATCCAAATTCGTCTTTCATATTATATTATTGTTTTTCCTTATTTATCTATTAAAAGTGCCAACCCATAACAACCATTATTGTTACCAATAACAAATTGAATAATCCTATGGGCAAAAGATATTTCCACTCAAATTTTATCAATTGGTCAATTCTCAAACGTGGGAATGTCCATTTAAACCACATTATTATGAACATTATAATTGCAGTTTTTCCGAAGAACCATATTACTGAAGGTATATAGTTCATTATGTTATTGAATGCTTCCCAGCCAGGGATATGAAGAGGCATCCACCCTCCCAAGAATAGCAATGATGCGATTCCTGATACAATAAACATATTTAGATACTCTGCAAGGTAGTAGAATCCAAAGTGCATTCCTGAATACTCTGTATGGTATCCTGCTGTCAACTCAGACTCTGCTTCCGGAAGGTCGAAGGGCCCACGATTTGTTTCGGCGGTTCCGGCTATCAAGTATATGATAAATGCAATCCACATAGGAATGTGTCCTGTGAATATAAACCATGCATTCTCTTGTGCTGCAATTATTTGCGAAGTTTGCATTGTTCCTGCATATACAACCACTGATAATATTGACAACCCTATTGATAACTCATAACTTATCATTTGAGCTCCGCTTCGCATTGCTCCAATAAGTGTAAATTTGTTGTTACTTGACCAACCTGCAAGCAATATTCCCAATACTCCTATTGATGATACCGCCATTATGAAGAATACTCCAATATTAAAATCAAGTGTCAACAAACCTTTTCCGAATGGCATACATCCGAATGTAAGCATTGATGAAAGGATTACAAGGAATGGAGCTAATCCGTATAAGAATTTGTCACTCTTATCTACTGATATAATCTCTTTTATCAACATTTTTAACATATCTGCTATAGGTTGTAACAAACCTAAGGGACCTACACGATTTGGTCCGTAACGACATTGGAAAAATGCACAAATTTTACGCTCGGCATATATTAATGCCAATGCTATTAAAGCATAAAGAAGTAATAGAACCACGCCTATTATAACGCCTTCTACTAATACTACTGCCCACGGAGCCATTACGCTACGTAACAGTTGGTCTATCCAAATTGTTATGGCTGAAAAATCAAACATAATGTAATATTTTTCTTTTTTTATCTATCAATATCAGGTATAACATAATCAAGAGAACCTCCAATTGCTATAAGGTCGGCAATTTTTTGATCACGAGTAATATGATCTACAGCACCTATGAGATTCAAACCTTGAGTTACAAACTTCATACGGTACGGTGTTTTATCTCCTTTACTTTCAATATATACGCCAAACGCGCCTCGAGAACCTTCAACTCGTTTGAAGAAGTTTCCTTCGGGTAGTTTTATTATTGGTTTTGTTTTTACGGCATAATCTCCTTCGGGGATATTATCAATAAGTTGCTCTATGATATGCATTGATTGTTCTATCTCTTTCAATCTTATCATATAACGAGCGTATGTATCTCCTTCGGTCAATACTACTTGTTCAAAATCAACTTTATCATATACTCCGTATGGTTCTAATTTACGAACGTCGTTAGCCCAACCTGAAGCACGACCTGTTGGTCCAAAAATTCCATAATTTATTGCGTCCTCGCGAGATAATACTCCAACACCTTCCATACGGTTGCGAGCAATAATATTACCAGAGAAGAGTGCATGATACTCCTCTAATCCTTTAGGCATATATTTGATAAACTGTTTAACTTTTGCAACAAAATCAGGGTGAATATCTGCCATAACTCCTCCAATTTTGTTATAATTCATTATAAGACGACCTCCACAAGTATCATCAAAAATATCAAGGACTTTATCTCTATCGCGGAAACCATATATAAAGGCAGTAATTGAACCTAAGTCCATACATAGAGTTGAATACAATAGAAGGTGAGATCCTATTCTTGATAACTCGTCCATTATGGTTCGTATGTATTTTGCTCTTTCAGGAACTTCAATTCCCATTGCTTCCTCAATACACATACATAATGCATGACGATTTTGATGTGCTGATAAATAATCAAGACGGTCTGTGAAATGAAGTGTTTGGGGATATGTTAATCCTTCTGCAAGTTTTTCAATACCACGGTGTATATATCCACATATGGGATCTATTTTTTTGATTGTCTCTCCCTCAATAGCTGTACGGAAACGCATTACTCCGTGTGTCGCGGGGTGTTGAGGACCTATATTTACTACATAATCTTCAGGCGCAAAAATTGTTCTCTCTTCCTCTACAATAGTTCCATCGGGTTGTTGTTGCAACGATATTGTAGTATCTGAATTATACTCATTTGTTACCGGAACAGGATTTACATCGGGTGATGCATCATAATCTTTTCTTAAAGGATATCCTTTCCAATCTTCACGCAAGAAAATACGTCTCATATCGGGGTGTCCGATAAAACGTATTCCGTAAAAATCATATACTTCGCGCTCATTCAAATCTGCCGATTTCCAAATTCCTGCCACGCTATGCAACATAGGATTCTCTTTATCGGTAGTTGATGTTTTAAGCACAACTCTCTCTCCTGTTTTTGTAGAGTCTATTATATATACAACTCCGAGCGATTCTCCCCAATCGTTTCCAACTAAGGCAACTAATGAATCAAAAGACTCCTTTTCACTTAAATAGGCTGCTACTTGAGGCATTTTTTCTGATGGAACTACCACCATTGAAAGCCCGTTCTCTTCAACGGTTACCTCAGGCACTAATGCTTTTATTTTATCTTGTATATTTGACATAGATACTATTTTTCTTGTTCAGGTCTTTTCTCTTTTTTATTAACATCACCAAAGAATCGCTCAACTTTTACTTTTCTTTGTAACTGCATCATTCCGTAAAGCATAGCCTCGGGACGTGGAGGACAACCGGGGATATATACATCAACGGGGATTATCTCATTGACTCCTTTTACAACATGATATGAATTTTTGAATGGTCCTCCCGAAACGGCACAGCCTCCTACTGCTATAACATATTTTGGCGATGCCATTTGGTCGTATAAACGCTTCAAAACCGGAGCCATTTTGTGAACGATAGTTCCTGCCACCATTATAAAGTCAGCTTGACGCGGACTGGCACGGGTTACCTCGAACCCAAATCGTGCCATATCATTGGACGCGGCACCTACCGACATAAACTCTATTCCGCAACAACTGGTGGCAAATGTCAACGGCCATAGAGAGTTTGAGCGTCCCCAATTTATCATATCATCAAGGACTCCCACTATTACATTTGTTCCTCCTTCTCGCAACTCTTTTACTAATTGCTCAATATATTCATTGTCTTTGAAGTTTTCATGCTTCATTGACTTTAAATCAACTTTTACTTCCATTCCAAAGCTCCTTTCTTCCAAGCGTAAGCTAAACCTAAAACAAGCACTCCAAAAAAGAATGAGACACTTACTAATGCTGAAGCACCTAAATCTCTAACTAAAACAGCCCATGGGAACAAAAATACTGTTTCAACATCAAACATCAAGAAAAGGATAGCAAACAGATAATATCCTACTCTGAATTGCATCCATGAACCTCCTCGAGTAGGAATACCGCACTCATAAGGCTCTCCCTTTTGCGGATTAAAAGTTCGTGGTGCCAACAACTTTGCCATAGCAATAGCTGCTGCCACAAGCGAAATTCCCGTAAGGAAGACAACTACTAATAATGATAGATTGCTCATACTTGTATATAATTTTTACTTTATATTTTTAATCATTTGTTGCATTTTGCTACATTTTGAACGCAATCATTGCCATTTTGACACTCAGACCCTCTCAAAAAAGCACAGTTTTGCCATATACACTTTGCAAAAGTAATAAAATATGATTTTAATTACAAATTTTTACACTACTCTTTTTGAAGAGAAAAAAATCTTTTTTTAATCTTTTTTTCACATATTAAAAACAGGTTTGATAACAAACAAAAAGAGGTATCTGATAATCATCTAAATACCTCCTAATTATAATATTCACACTTAAAATTTTAATCATCTTCCCTTTTGGGCGCATCACCTTTAACTATTCCATAGGGTGTCCATGTTGTATTATTTTTGTTATTCTCGTTAAAAAATTTAATATTATTCTCAGCTCCAGAGTGGTTTAATTTATGATATTTATGATAAACTGTAAGTAAATGTCGCTCAACCTTAGCATATATACCTATTCTGTTCAGTCGTGCTTCAATATCG
Organism: Candidatus Caccoplasma sp.; assembly: GCA_045587545.1. Taxonomy (GTDB): domain Bacteria; phylum Bacteroidota; class Bacteroidia; order Bacteroidales; family G3-4614; genus Caccoplasma_A. Next base: position 9,020 of record JAZNCN010000015.1, on the reverse strand, counting down.
GTATCCTCTCCTATTGAAGGAGCGGAAAAACGTTCATCAAAGCCATTTATTTCAAGTAAATCATCTTTATAGATAGAAAAATTACACCCTAATAGATCCTCCCATCGTTCCTCTAAAAAGAAATGTCGCAAAAAACCATTTGTAAGACGTATTGCCTCCTCGGCATGACGTACTTCCCTTTTTAATCCAGCCCACAATATACGGGGTAAAATATATGAATGCATCTTACCTGAGGCTATAAGTTCTGGTGTTATAGCTTCTGTTAATTTCTGCGACAACATAACTCTACGACCTGCCACTACTTTTCCGTATGAGGCAAACTTTAAATGCTCTGCTATAAATTTTTTATGAGGGATACAATCTCCGTCAATAAATATAAGATACTCTGTTGAAGATGCCTCAATTGCCCTGTTTAGGATTATCTCTTTTCTCCAACCTTTATCTTCATGCCATATATGCAGTGTTTTAAATGGCGCTTCTGCTACTAATTCTTTTACTTTATCTACAAACTCTTTCCCTGAACCATCGTCGGCAATCAATACCTCAAAATCTTTTTCAGTTTGTATTTTCAATGCCTCAAAGATTAAAGATAATGTTTTTATATCATTATATACCGATATTATAAGAGAGCATTTCATAGTCTAATATTTAATTTTTGTTTTGGAGCAAATCTGTAATTAATTGTAAACGAAACTCCTAACGGGCTGTTTCTTTTCCCAAATCCGGGCACAATCCACTGTCTTGCATCTCCTTTTTGAGAATCGGCAAATACAAATTTGCAACGCACAGCCCAACCCATCATCAATCCTTTGTATAACTTAACTCTCAACCCAAGAAGCAACTCTCCCCAATGAGCTACAGAGGTTGATTTAGGAATTGACAATCCTGTTTGTTCTACTTCCCAATATGGTGATGATACTGAAATATTTGTAAGTTCATATTTTGCGAATGAAAATCCATATCTCAAACCCACATAAAATATACCCGGAACATTTTTATTATAAATTATATTATAGTTCAAACCTACTCTATTATAAAATGAGGGATATAATTTGTAGGTATAATTTGAACCATCTGGCGTATAATCGGCATATGAAACTCCAAATTCATATACGGGGAAAAATCTATTATAAAATGCAGCATCAATACTTAGTTCATAATTACCATATTTTTGTCCAACCATATTTGCTATTGGCGAAAGCAAATCGGCACCGATGGTTATCCCATTATATTTGGGATACATATATTTTACGGTATCTCCTTGTTCGGTTACAATAATGCTCTTCTTTGCCTCTATTGTCAAAGGAAGCATCACAAACAATATTAATAATATTCTAATTTTTCGTCTCATAATATATTTTTACCGTTTGTGATGAAAGATTATCTACCTCGGGAGTTACAAGCTCTGCATATACCAACGAATGGGTCGTATATGAAAATTTATCGATAATGAAAGCATAGGTTGCTCCACACTCTTGTTTCTCAAAAGTTAATTGTTTACGATACACATACGTTAACGTATCACGCTTTGCAGTCTCTCCTACGAGTTTACTTTCATATTGAATAACATACTTTACACTATCCTTCATTATATTTAATGGAGTATAAAAAGAGGAAATGGCTGATGCATTATTATATAGGATAGAATCGGTTGCCTGCCCTACCCCATATATAGTTACTGAATCCATTTGGGCTTCAACGGGAGGAACTCCCATTGCATACACTCCAACTAAAGGCATTCCACTTCCACTCTCATCGCAATAAGTATCGCCACATGAGGAGAATATTACAGTACTCAATATAAGAACAAGCGCTCTTTTTATATATCTCAATCTTCTAACCATTGAACTATCTCTTCTATAGTTTTACGTTTTTTGGGACGCACTCCACCATCTCCTTCGGGATATCCTATTGGAATTATTGCTATTGGCTCAAGATTTTCAGGAAGTTGCATCTCTCTCTTCAACATCTCCGCATCAAAGTTACAAACCCAACACGTCCCTAATCCTGCAGCAGCAGCACTTAAACATATATGCTCTACGGCTATTGCAATATCAATATCTGTATGGTCTTTATTATCTAATGAACGATGCCACGCTACCGAATGGTCTCCGCATGCTATAATATAGAGAGGAGCTGTTGCAATCCAATCTCTGTTGTACGATGCACAAACCATATTTTTAGTCTTTTCTCCTGAAGCTATATAAAACTTCCATGGCTGAAAATTAACTGCTGATGGCGCTATTCGTGCCGACTCAAGAACCGACATAAGAACTTCTCGCGGAACTTCCTTATTGGCATATCGTCGTATTGAGTAACGCTCTTCGGCTAATTTCAAAAATTCATTTATATTCATATGCTATATCTCTTTTTCAATATTATATGTATTACGCTCTTGCGAATTACGTGCAATAAGTTCTCCTAAAAATCCCGTTAAAAATAGCAGAGTTCCTATAATCATTGCTGTTAGCGACAAATAAAAATATGGCGAATCTGTTACTAATCGGTAAGGCAATCCATTCCACATTGAATATAGTTTGCTTGCTCCTACAACTACAACTGCTATAAAACCAAGAACAAACATAAGGCTTCCCAAAAGGCCAAAAAAGTGCATTGGTTTTACAGCAAATTTGTTAAAGAACCACAATGTCAAAAGATCTAAATATCCATTAACAAAACGATCCAATCCAAATTTTGTTACTCCATATTTACGAGCTTGGTGCTGAACCACCTTTTCTCCTATTTTTGTAAATCCTGCACTCTTTGCCAAATATGGTATATAACGATGCATATCGCCATAAACCTCTATTGATTTAACTACCTCTTTACGATAAGCTTTAAGTCCGCAATTAAAGTCGTGCAGATATATTCCTGTAACCTTACGAGCTGTAGCATTAAATAGTTTTGTCGGAATTGTTTTTGAAAGTGGGTCATATCTTTTTTGCTTCCACCCAGACACAAGGTCATAACCCTCCTCTGTAATCATACGATATAGCTCCGGAATTTCATCAGGACTATCTTGCAAATCGGCGTCCATTGTTATAACCACATCTCCCTGCGCTTTTCCAAATCCGATATGCAATGCCGGTGATTTGCCATAATTACGACGGAATTTAACTCCTTTTACAGCACTATCCTCAGTTGACAATTGTTCAATTACATTCCACGAAGAATCAGTACTTCCATCGCTTATAAAAATAACCTCATACGAAAAGTTATTTGCAGTCATTACTCGTTTTATCCATGCGTATAACTCAGGTAACGACTCCGCTTCATTATATAAAGGTACTACAACTGAAATATCCATAGTTTAAATATATCTATTCATTATTATTCTTATATCTCAACCTTTCTCTTTCTGAGAATTAAAGCCAAAATCAAGCTATAAATTGAACCCAACATAAACAATCCCCATATTCCTTGAAATACAAACTGAATAGCAGTTGTTGGTGCTATATTCGCATATGATGATTGAAAATCTGACATTGTTTGAGAAGTGTCTGCTTTAGCCAACTCCTCAACTAATAGTTTTAATACCTCTTGTTGAGCATACAGATAATCGGGATTTAAATATTGATAATAAACATACTCAAATATTCCACTTAAAAGAGCAGAAAAGAAGTACATATATATACCGAATAGGCATAACTTCCCATAAGTGTAAATTTCATTTCTATCTCTAAACATTCGCATAAAGTAAAAGGCCATAACAGGCACTACGAAAATTAATATTGATGCTAATATATTTGAGATTGATGAAGTAGCAGAAAATGAAGCCAATACAAACTTCAATATAAGCAATAGCCCTAAATAAGAACCATACTCCATAGCGTATTGTATTAAACTTTTACTAGAATTTTGTCCCATAATTACAATCTTTAAACAACAAAGGTACTATTTTGCTCCAAAAACAGCAAACAGATATTACAGAAAAGAGAAAAACTGATTAAAATAAAAAATTATACTCCTCATTAATAGCATTATATAAAAATATTTTAGAAAAATAATCAAAATTGTTGCAGGATTTAGGAAAATATACTACTTTTGCAGTCGGGTAAGTCCTCCACGGTCAGCTCCTTGCGAACCCCCCCAGGGCTTGACCGCAGCAAGGGTAGCCGGTTGTAGCGACGCGATGAAGATCGCTTACCCATTTGCCTCTTTAGCTCAGTTGGCCAGAGCACGTGATTTGTAATCTCGGGGTCGTTGGTTCGAATCCGACAAGAGGCTCTAAAAGGAGACAATGTTGATTGCTCCATTTAAACAAAACTCATAAGAGTTTTTAATTTTTGAAATATTTTTGCCTCTTTAGCTCAGTTGGCCAGAGCACGTGATTTGTAATCTCGGGGTCGTTGGTTCGAATCCGACAAGAGGCTCTAAAATTTCAGAAGAGAAGTTAACGCAAAGTTATCTTCTCTTTTTTTGTCACTATTCAAAACCATAATACTACACCTTTACCTCAATTATATCTTTCAAGTTGGTGGTATATTGTTTTGATATATGCTCGCACTTAAGATGCCAATTTTTATTATATCCTTGTAACGCCACACGAATGGTATTATATCCATTCTTCTTATTTATTTCATCAATGGCTTTTGATAGTGCGGTTTGTTTGTTACGGTCAATAGTGTCAAATACAGAACCTTGTATTGCATTATCGGGTGATATATTCCAAACAATCACTCCTGCCTTCTTATATAGATATTCATCTCCCTTCCAATTATCTCGCAGGGCTGTAACAGCCAATGCCACCAACTCTTGAATATTATTTGTAGGAACCTCTAAATTTATTGTTTTATGAATATAATCTTGTTGCAAATCGGAGCGAAACCTGCTTGTATAAGCAAACAGTGTTATTGATTTACACACTGTATGCTGTTCGCGCAGTTTACGCGAACATTGTGCCGCAAAATTTGCGACAGCCTCCTCAACATCTGACAACTTATTTAATCCTCTATCCGGAAAACTACGGCTGGTACATATTGATTTTTTATGTGGCAACTCTTCTGTTTCAATACAACTTTCGCCTCGCAACTCACGCCAAGTACGTTCACCTGTAATTGTTAACATATTTCGTACCCATGTTTGCGATTTTTGAACAAAATCCCATGCCGTTTTTATGCCATGATATTGTAGTTTTTTTGATGCTTTACGACCTATACCCCATACATCTGAAATATCAAAGAGTTGCAATGCTTTTTTCCGCTTCTCCTCCGTATCAATCATACACACTCCATTGTATGCCTTGTATTTCTTTGCAAATTTTGATGCCACCTTAGCAAGAGTTTTTGTTGGGGCTATTCCTAATGATATTGGTATGCCTGTTCCCTTTTTAATATGGCGTACCATATCCTCGGCATATTGCTTTAACTCATCGCCCTCTGCTATTCCTGTGAAATCAAGAAAGGCTTCGTCAATTGAGTAAATATCTATTGATGGTGCATAGGTTGAGAGCAGTGACATTACTCTACGGCTCATATCTCCATAGAGGGTGTAATTACTACTAAATACCGCTACTTCATTTTTTTCAACCAATTTTTTTACCTGATAGAATGGTTGTCCCATTTTTATGCCCAACGCTTTACTCTCGTTACTGCGCGCAATTACACAACCATCATTGTTTGACAGAACAATAACGGGTTTATTGCGAAGTGAAGGCTGAAATACTCTCTCACACGAGCAGAAAAAGTTATTACAATCGGCTAAGGCTATCATTTAGAATTGTTAATTGTCGGCTAAAGCCGCCCCTATGGGTTAGTTGTCAGTTAAAAGTGAGTGGTCATCTTTTTTATGGTATAGGTTACTACGCCCCATATCATAAATTCATTTTCTTGAGTTACTTTTATTGGAGAGAACTCCTTATTATATGGTACAAGCCAAGCACATTTATTTTTCTCATCAAGGCGAAACTCCTTAATTGTAAACTCGCCATCAATAAAAGCAACTACATAATCGCCGGTTATAGCCTCTAACGATTTATCAACTACAACTATATCTCCATCACTAATTCCTGCATCAATCAGAGAGTTGCCTGATACTCGCGCATAGAAAGTTGTCTCTTTATGACGCACCAACTCACGGTTAAGGTCAATACTATCGTTCATATAGTCCTGAGCAGGACTTGGAAATCCGGCCTTTATTCCCTCCTCCAAAGGGATATGCAATTCCACATCGGTTTCTGCCGAATATATATTAAGTTTTATCTCTTCTTGCATAGTTTAGTTGTTATATATTTACTTTTCATTTTATCATATTTTTATTTCCATTCCAAACAATCTTAAAAAATAATAGGTTGAGAAAATCTTTTACGATTTAACTGTTAAGTTTATATACAAATCTAATATTTTTAAATGAAAAAAGACACCAATTGGTGCCTTTATAACTTTATTTTACCATTCCTAAAAAGTTTATTATCTTTTTGATATTGATTAATACTCCTCTTCGTTGAAGAGGTTTATCTATATTGATTATCAATATATTATGCAATAATCAATGAAATTTGCGCAAACAAACCACACCGTCTGAGACGATCTGAGGTGATGAGAGGAATTGGTAGACAAACAAACGAAACTTCACTTATTGTTTTTCCAATAATCATTGTAGATATCCTTTTTAATTTTTGCCATATCACAAAAATACCGACTCAACTCAAATGGATTGCTAGAAGAACTTTCATTTGAATTCCTTACCATACAAATGGTACAAAAATCTTTTGAACTACAATTTTTGCAATTAATGAAATCTCCAAACTTAATTTTTCTCAAATCCTTTACTGTCTCTGACCTCATCCATACATCCTGAAGACTCTGAGACTTAATATTACCTAGAATCTTACTTGACCATCCAACACAAGGAAAGACATCCCCATTTGCTCCAATACAAATAGAAGAATTACATACACTACAAATGTAATCATTGTTAGTCTTTTTTCTTCTTTCAGTTATTTCCTTTTCTGTCTCTTCTCGAAACATCGGGTCACTTCCAAACTGCTTGGATATAACATTTTTTAAATCTTCTGCTGATAATCTACAATTTAGATTTCTTTTGTTATGATTATATTGCGCTATAATTGAGTAATCAATGCCTACAGATATTTTTAGTTTTGTAGCCCATTCCTTAACTCCTTGATATGAATCAACATTATTTTTAATTACAGGACAGCTTATTTGAATAGGAATATGATTTTCTATCAGTTTAATAACCGAGGCAACAGTTTTAGATAAACTTCCTTTCTGATGAGTTATACCATCATGGATATTCGCTTGCATTGAATAAATAGAAGTCTGAACACTAAGCAATGGATTCAACTTCATTTCCTCAATCATCTCATCATTGAGTAATGTAAGATTAGAAAGAATATTAACGGACATATCTACTTCTCTGCATTTTCTCATAAAATCAATAAAATGAGGATGAAGCATAGGTTCTCCACCGCTTATTGTAATATGCAGTAATTTTAATCCTACAGCTTGGCTGAGAATTGAATCGAATAAGTTTTCATCCATCAAATCTTGCTTAAATTCATGTGGAATATAACAATGAACACATCGTTCATTACATTCACTTGCTATTTCAACATGAATACTTGTAGGAAATGGTCGATCTCCATAATGTTCTGATAAAAATGTTTGAGTATCAATAGTACTTGAATCTGCCTCTACTACTCTTTGACTATCATTTCTAATGATAGCACTACAATTCATACATTCCTCAATAGACTCTCCACTAAGAATAAAACCTTTAGAACACAAAAGTTCTAAAAATTCAATGACATTAGACCGCAGACACTCTTCTGGTTCAAAAATTTCAATAACTCTATGAATTATTTCATCAATTGAAAGAGGAGTCTTTTCTAAACAAGATATAATATCGGCTCCAGTTTCAGAAATAATTTCATCACCAAGAATAAAATCATTTCCTGGTAGGTTATAACCAAAATTTCTATTATCTGTTATATAACCGAAATCTCCAAAGTGGCGAAAAAGAACTTGTTGATTTATTCTAAAATACTTCATAAACGATAAAATTAATATATCAGATGATGTGTTACCACCATCTGATATACGGTTTAGCGATGTCCTCCAGGTCCAGGAGGGTTGCATGGTCTACCACACGGCCTGCTATTTGGTCGGCAATCCGCCATTTGTGCAGAACCTTGAGCTACCAATTGGGGCTTTTGAAATTTCTTCATAAGCTAATCGTTTTTATGCCCAAAGGCGGTTAATAATGTGTCTCTTAAGGACGTTAACTATATGTTTCCTGACATCTATAATTGTTGCAGGAAAGTTATTTGATTAGAGACAAAGTATATACCATTAGAAAAAAACAACAAAATTTGTACCATACTTTTACAAAAACAAGAAAATACTGCCAATATGTCAGATAATTAAACATTTCAACTGACAGTCTATTTAAATCAGAAACGCTGTTTGCTAATTATAGTATGTTGATAACTTTAGGTAGCATCGATAAATTTGCAATCAATTAATATAGTACAATTTACTCTTTTTAATCAATGAATAAAGAACCCATTCTACTCCTATTTGGCAAGAATGTACAGCAGCATAGAATAAGCCAAGGACTATCTCAAGAAAAACTTGCAGAGTTAGCTGGAGTACATCGCACATATATAGGAATGATTGAACGTGCAGAGAAGAATATCACACTCTGTAATATAGAAAAAATTGCTAAAGCACTAAATATTCAGATACAAGAACTTTTTCAACAATAATATGGCTACGAATATAACACTTAATATTACCGCTGCGGATAAGGCTTCTTACCGAAAACAACTTATTGAAGAGTTTTTAAAAGAGATGCCCGGTACAACTACTTCGGTTACAGAATATTACTACTTTGTAGAAACACTGCAAAATAATAAACGCATTTATCTTAAACGTCCTACAGCCCTAAATAAAGGTGTTGATTTTGAAGTTAGAGTTGAGAACACACAATTTAGATATGGAAAGCATGGTAATATCATTTCAACTGGGAATCGTCCAAGCCATGATGATATAACAAAT